>JBQCZX010000030.1:0-29157 GCA_052089485.1 Marinobacter sp.
TGTAGAAACGACCTCCAACATTGAGCGTCACATGACGATTAGTGTGCCCGCCCAAGAAATCGATCAGGCGGTTCAGAACCGCCTGCAGGAAACTGCGCGCACTGTGCGCCTGAATGGTTTCCGTCCTGGCAAGGTGCCCATGAGCGTGGTCAAGCGTCGTTTCGGTGACAGTGTTCGCCAGGAAATTGTCGGCGACGTGATGCGCGACAACTATATCAAGGCACTGCAGGATCAGGATATTAATCCTGCGGGCTGGCCTAAGCTTGAGCCAAAAACGATGGAAGCCGGCAAGGACCTCGAGTTCGTTGCTATTTTCGAAGTTCTTCCTGAAATTGAGCTGGGCGACCTGAGCAAAATCTCCATTGAGAAGCTGACCTCTGAAATTACCGACAAGGATATCGACACCATGATCGATAACCTGCGTCGTCAGCAGGCTACCATGAAGTCGGTTAAGCGTAAGTCCAAAAACAAGGACGTACTGACCATCGACTTCAAGGGCTCCATCGACGGTGAAGAGTTTGAGGGCGGTGCCGCTGAAGGCCACAAGCTGACCCTGGGTTCAAATCAGATGATTCCGGGCTTCGAAAAAGCCATCGTGGGCGGCAAGGCCGGTGAAGAGCTTGAGATTGAAGTGACGTTCCCTGAGGACTATCACGCTGAAGAACTCAAAGGCAAGCCGGCTAAGTTCGACATCAAGATTCACGAGGTTGAAGAGCCGCAGTTGCCTGAGCTAAACGCCGAGCTCTTCACCAAGTTCGGTATTGAGGCAGATGACGAAGCCGCATTCCGCGAAGAAGTGAAAAAGAACATGGAGCGTGAGCTCAAGCAGGCGGTGGCTAACAAGGTCAAGAATGACGTTGTTGACGGCCTTTTGGAAACCACTGAAGTCGATATTCCTAACGCCCTGGCTGATCAGGAAATCGATCGTCTGCGTCAAGACGCCGTTAAGCGTTTTGGTGGTCAGGTGGATTTCCAGCAGTTGCCTAAAGAAATTTTCCAGGAGCAGGCTGAGCGTCGTGTGAAGACGGGTCTGTTGTTCCAGGAAGTAGTTAAGGCTAACGACCTGAAAGTAGATCCGGCCAAGGTTGATGAAAAGATCCAAGAGATTGCGTCAACGTATGAACAGCCTGATGAGGTCATTGCGCACTTCAACAGTAATGCGGAACAGAAGGGCCAGATCGAATCATCTGTGCTGGAAGATCAAGTTGTCGATCACGTGCTGTCACAGGCTAACGTCAAGGACAAGAAGGTTAAGTACGAAGAGGCAATTCAGGCAGGCCAGCCCCAGCAGGGCTGAGTCTGACCAGAAGATAGCGCCAAGGTCGGATTGAATCCGGCCTGGCTGGCCGAAGCGAATAAACAGCCGGCATGACCGGCTGTTTTCATCTTGGCTGGCGGCTGGCAGCTGGCAAAGTACAAGATGCAAGAATACTGAAAATGCCGTGGTTTGAAGCCACGTTCTATTTTTTCATAAGGAGTTCAGGCGCATCATGATGCAGAAACCAATTGATGGTCCCGCAATGGTTACCAGTTCCGGCTTGGTGCCGATGGTTATCGAGCAGACTGCCCGCGGGGAGCGCTCGTTCGATATTTATTCTCGTCTGCTGAAGGAGCGTGTGATCTTCATGGTGGGCCAAGTAGAAGATCACATGGCTAACCTGATTGTAGCGCAGCTTCTGTTCCTGGAATCTGAAAACCCAGACAAAGACATTCACCTGTACATCAACAGCCCAGGTGGTTCTGTCTCGGCGGGAATGTCGATTTACGACACCATGCAGTTTATCAAGCCCGATGTCTCAACCCTGTGTGTAGGCCAAGCTGCCAGCATGGGCGCATTCCTGTTGGCAGGCGGCGCTGAAGGTAAACGTGCCTGTTTGCCCAACTCTCGGGTGATGATTCACCAGCCGCTGGGTGGGTATCAGGGGCAGGCAACCGATATTGAGATCCATACCCGCGAGATTCTCAAGATCCGGCACACCCTGAATTCTATTTTGGCCTATCACACTGGCCAAGATCTGGAGACACTCGCTAAGGATACGGATCGTGACAATTTCATGGATCCAAGCCAGGCGAAAGAGTATGGGCTGATTGACTCGATACTTGATAAGCGCGTACCGAATAAATAATACTGGTAGTAATTGCATCACCCCTGGCCGGCGCACGACTACCGAAAGCGCCGGCAAAACGAGATCAGAGGTATTTCAATGGCAGATGAAAAAAACGGCCGAGGCGACGATAACGGCAAGTTGCTCTACTGCTCGTTTTGTGGAAAAAGCCAGCATGAAGTCCGTAAGCTCATCGCAGGGCCTTCGGTTTTCATCTGCGACGAGTGTGTCGACCTGTGCAACGATATTATCCGTGAGGAGATTCAGGAGAACGCACAGGAGGAGCCGAGTGATCGTCTTCCGACGCCGGCTGAAATCCGCAATACACTTGATGAGTATGTCATCGGCCAAGATCGCGCCAAGGTTGTGCTTGCGGTAGCGGTTTATAACCACTACAAGCGCCTCCGGTATGGTGAAGGCAAGGGCGATGTCGAGCTTGGCAAAAGTAACATTCTGCTGATTGGTCCCACAGGTAGTGGTAAGACGCTGCTCGCAGAGACACTGGCGCGCATGCTCAATGTGCCATTCACCATTGCGGATGCTACAACGCTTACGGAAGCGGGTTACGTGGGTGAGGATGTTGAAAATATCATCCAGAAGCTGCTCCAGAAGTGCGATTATGATGTGGACAAGGCCCAGCGGGGCATTGTGTATATTGATGAAATCGACAAGATTTCACGCAAGTCTGATAACCCGTCCATCACCCGGGATGTTTCAGGTGAGGGCGTTCAGCAGGCACTGCTGAAACTGATTGAAGGTACGGTTGCGTCTGTGCCGCCTCAAGGTGGGCGCAAGCATCCCCAGCAGGAATTCCTGCAGGTCGATACCGGCAATATGTTGTTTATCTGCGGCGGTGCGTTTGCCGGCTTGGACAAAGTGATCCGTGATCGCACGGAAAAAAGCAGCATCGGCTTCTCGGCTGCAGTGGCCAGCCAGGATGACAGCAGAAATATGGGTGACGTAATCAAGAACGTTGAGACAGAAGATCTTGTCAAATACGGCTTGATTCCGGAATTTGTAGGGCGCCTGCCGGTTGTCGCCACGCTGAACGAGCTGGATGAAAGTGCGCTGGTGCAAATTTTGACGGAACCCAAAAACTCCCTAACCAGACAGTATCAGAAACTGTTTGATATGGAAGGCGTAGAGTTGGACTTCCGTGATGACGCGTTGCGTGCTGTTGCTGGCAAGGCTCTGGAACGCAAAACCGGCGCCCGTGGCCTTCGCTCCATTATGGAGGCCACACTGCTGGACACCATGTACCAGATTCCGTCTGAGCATGACATTTCTAAGGTTGTGATTGATGAAAGTGTCATCAAAGGCGATTCGGAGCCGTTTAAGATTTATGCGAGTACCGATCACGCTAAGGCTGTGCCTGATGATTAATGGGGCTTTAACAGCTGAGTGAGACAACCAGAAAAAATAAAAAAGGGGCGAAAACGCCCCTTTTTTAATGGTTTGAAGCTACAGGGCTTGGTGCTGTGTTGTTTGGTAAAAAGATTGCAATTTAAACGGCCGCCCCAATGAAGGGTGATATGCTGATTTAAACACCGTCAGAGGATTCCCTATGACTCGGATACCCGAAGATACCGTGCAAGAATACCCGCTGCTCCCTCTCCGCGATGTAGTGGTGTTTCCGCACATGGTGGTCCCTTTGTTTGTGGGCCGTGAAAAATCCATTCAGGCTTTGGAAGCCGCGATGGAAGGAAGCAAAGAAATTCTCCTGGTGGCCCAGCGGGACGCTTCGACAGATGAGCCAGGCCCAAGTGATGTGTTTGATATGGGCACGTTGGCCACAGTGCTTCAGATGCTGCGTCTGCCAGATGGCACTGTAAAAGTGTTAGTGGAGGGTAATGCCCGGGCTGCGATTAGTAACATTTCCGACGCTGAATACTTGTCTGGTGGCGCCACGCTGATGGACGAAGAAGCTCTGCCTGAGCGCGAAGAGAAAGTGCTCCTGAAAACCCTGATGGACGAGTTTGAAAAGTATGTGAAGCTGTCCAGAAAGGTGCCGTCAGAAGTTTCAAACGCTCTGACCGGAATCGAAGAGCTGGATCGCCTTGCAGACACCATGGCTGCCCATCTTGAAATGCAGATTCCGGAAAAGCAGGAGCTGTTGGAAGCTCTCGACCTGAATCGCCGCGTGGAGCTTCTGCTTGGTAAGCTAGATGGCGAGATCGACTTGATTGAGGTTGAGAAGCGCATCCGTGGCCGCGTTAAGAAGCAAATGGAGCGCAGTCAACGCGAGTATTACCTGAACGAGCAAATGAAGGCTATCCAAAAAGAAATGGGTAACCTGGGTGAAGGTAATAACGATTTTGAAGAACTGGAGCAGAAGCTCGAGGAAGCCGGCCTGCCTGAAGAGGCTCGCAAAAAGACCGAAGTGGAGCTGAACAAGCTCAAGATGATGTCGCCTATGTCTGCCGAAGCCACGGTTGTCCGTGGTTATATCGACTGGATGCTGGCGATACCCTGGAAAAAACGCAGCCGCGTGCGTCACGATATTGAAAAGGCTCGGGAGATTCTCGATGAAGATCATTACGGTCTTGACGAGGTCAAGAAGCGTATTCTCGAATACCTTGCGGTACAAAGCCGTGTAAAAAAGGTAAAAGGGCCGGTGCTTTGTCTGGTGGGGCCTCCTGGTGTTGGTAAAACGTCTCTAGGCCAGTCCATCGCCCGGGCTACCAATCGTAAATACACGCGGATGGCTCTTGGTGGCGTGCGCGATGAGGCGGAGATTCGTGGCCACCGTAAAACCTATATTGGTGCGCTGCCCGGCAAGTTGTTGCAGAAGTTATCCAAAGTAGGCGTGAAAAACCCGCTGTTTCTGTTCGATGAGATCGACAAGCTGGGTATGGATCATCGGGGTGACCCTGCATCTGCATTGCTGGAAGTTCTGGATCCTGAGCAGAACCATACGTTCAACGATCATTACCTGGAAGTAGACTACGACCTGTCCGACGTAATGTTTGTGTGTACGTCCAACTCCATGGACATACCGCCGGCGCTGCTGGATCGCATGGAAATTATCCGGATTCCGGGTTACACGGAAGACGAGAAGGTAAATATTGCGCTCAAATACCTGTTGCCTAAGCAGATCAAGGCTAACGGCTTGCGTAAGGATGAGCTGACGCTGCCTGAAGAAACCCTGCGTGATCTGGTTCGTTACTACACCCGCGAGGCCGGTGTTCGTGGTTTAGAGCGGGAAATCGCCAAGATATGCAGAAAAATTGTTCGCGAGCACGTGGAGGCTGGTGATAAGGCGACCGTAACCCTTAAGCCGGGCATGCTTGAGGACTATTCAGGCGTACGTAAGGTCAGTTTTGGACTGGCTGAAGAGACCAACCAAGTGGGCCAGGTAACTGGCTTAGCCTGGACTCAAGTAGGCGGAGAACTGCTGACTATTGAGTGTGCGCTCACCCCGGGGAAGGGCAGAGTTGTAAAAACCGGGTCCCTGGGGGATGTGATGCAGGAGTCTATTCAGACGGCGCTCACAGTGGTAAGAAGCCGTGCTCCAGGTTTGGGTATTGCAGACGATTTCCACGAAAAACACGATCTGCACGTGCACGTACCTGAAGGCGCTACCCCAAAAGATGGCCCCAGTGCCGGTATTGGCATGTGCACAGCGCTCGTTTCTGCACTAACCAAAATCCCGGTGCGTGCCGACGTTGCAATGACCGGTGAGATCACGCTTCGTGGCCGCGTTTTGGCGATTGGCGGGCTCAAGGAAAAGCTTCTCGCGGCTCATCGAGGCGGTATAAAAACCATTGTTATTCCAGATGAAAATACTAGAGATCTCAAAGAGATACCCGAGAATATCAAAGAGTCGCTAGAGATTATTCCGGTGAAGTGGATTGACGAGGTTCTGGATATTGCACTGGCTTATGCACCCGAGCCACACACGGCCAGCTCATCGTCCAAGGAGGGGTCAAGTAAACGCCGTGACGAGGACGGCGACAGTGCAGAACGCATAAATACACATTAAAGCTTGGATGAGTTGTTGACATGCCGGAGAGCCCATTGGTATAACTGTTTCGCCGTGAAGCAGCCAATACCAAGGGCTCCCGCGCAGTATGTGCCTATTCCAAACACCGGTTGAATGCCGAAAGGAATAAGAAAACCGAAGAATGGAATTCTCCGACCGCTTATGCGATAGTCGGGAAAGTCCCAGAAAAAACAAACCGACCTATAACATCTTCAACCTGAAAGCGAAGGGGTTTAGTGTGAACAAGTCCGAACTAATCGATTCAATTGCAGAATCAGCAGATATTTCCAAAGCCGCCGCTGGCCGTGCTCTGGACGCAATGACCAACTCTATCACCGGAGCCCTCAAAAAAGGCGATCAAGTTACTCTGATCGGTTTTGGTACTTTTTCAGTGAAGGATCGTGCTGCGCGCACCGGTCGTAACCCCCAGACGGGTGCCGAGATCAAGATTGCGGCTTCCAAAGTGCCTGGGTTCAAAGCAGGTAAGGCTCTGAAAGACGCCGTTAAGTAACGGTTCTTTCTCCGGCGACTCCTGTCAAAGGGAGTCGCCAAGAAGAATTCAAGGCGCATTCCGACAGGGTGCGCCTTTTTACGTTTAGTGCACCGGCAGCAGGCTCTGATACCGCCGCCAAATGATAAAACTGCACGACCTTGACAGGGGTTCGGGAGAAACATGCTTCAAGATATTCGGGAAAATTCCCAAGGCACTATTGCCAAGATCATTATCGGTCTGTTGATTGTGTCCCTCTCCATCTGGGGAATGGATGCCATTGTTGGTGGCTTCTCCGGCGAGCCGGAAGTGGCAACCGTTAACGGTGAGGACATTACCGAACGGGAATTCCTGCGGGTTGTCCAGATGGAAAGCCAGCGCCGCCTGTCCGAGATGGAACGTCCCGATCCAGCCCTGCTTAACGATGATCAGATCCGTAAAGACGTGCTGGATTCTCTGATTCAGGAGCAGGTACTGATTCAAGACGCCAGTGCCCAGGGACTTGTGCTCGATGATTCGGATATTGATGCTCTGATCACGCAGATGCCGCAGTTTCAGATTGATGGAGAATTTAATCGTGATCGCTTTGTGTCGTCCGTGCGCAATCTGGGTATGGGTGTGGGTGAGTTCCGCGAAGCCATGCGCAAACAATACGTGGTCAATCAAATCCGTGGTGGTGTTATGCAGAGCGGTCTTGTTGCTAATGAGAATGCTGCACAACTTCTGCGTATTCAGAACCAGACCCGAAACTTCCGCGTTGTTCAGATTCCCGCAAGCGCGGTGTCTGATGAGCTTGAAGTGACCGACGCAGATATTGAGGCTTTCTATCAGGAAAACAGCGACGCATTCAAGCAGCCAGATCAGGTGGACGCAACCTATATAACCTTATCGCTGGGTGCCTTGGCAGAGAAAATTGAGGTCAGCCAAGAGGAGCTTGAAGCCTATTATGAGGAGCGTGCTGGTGACTTGGCCCGTGAGGAGCGTCGTGCCTCTCATATTCTGATTGAAGACGGTGCCGATGCCGAGCAGACCATGGCGTCTATCGAGGAGCGTTTAAACGCTGGGGAGAGCTTTGGCGATCTGGCTGAAGAGCTGTCTGTTGATACCGTCTCCGCCAAAGAAGGCGGCGATCTTGGTTATGCTGGCCGTGGCGTTTATGACGAGAAATTTGAGGCGGCCCTGTTTGCTCTGGAAGAGGGCAAAGTATCAGACCCTGTTAAAACCAGCTTTGGTGTACATCTGATTCGTTTGGACGATGTTCGTCGCTCAGAGGTTCCGCCGCTGGCAGAGCTTGAGCAGCAGCTTCGTACTGAGCTTGCACGTAAACAAGCCCAGGAAGAATACGCCGAAGTGCGCGCAGAGTTGGCTGATTCAGCCTACGCCGCGGATGATCTGGCCGGCCCTGCTAAAGAGCTGGGCTTGGAAACCCGTGAAGCCACTGGTGTCACCAAAGATGGTGGCCAAGCACCGTTTGATCACGCGGGCTTAGTTCGTCAGCTCTTCTCAGAGGACGTCCGTGAAGATGGCTATAACACCGAGCTGATCGACGTTGGCGATAACGTCTCCGTTGTTGCTCGCGTAGGCGAATATCGTGAAGCGCAGCAGCTTGCTCTTGAAGATGTGCAGGACGATATTCGCAGCAGCCTCGAGGCTCGCCAAACCCGGGAACTGCTGAATGATCGTGCCGACGCCATCATTGCCAACCTAGAAAAGGGCGATGCGCTGGAAACACTGAATGTAGGTGACTGGGAGCAGTTTGAAGATCAGGCACGAAGTGCCCAAAATGCAGACCAGCAGCTAATGAGGGCTGCGTTTTCCTTGGTTCGTCCTGTCGAAGGTGAGCCGAGTTACGGCACTGCCATGACACAGGGCGGCGTTGCCGTGATTGCGCTGGATGCAGTAAATGAAGGCGACAATGAAGAAGCCGGTGGCGACTTGGATCAGTTGCGTACATTCCTGGCTTCTCTTGAAGGCCAGCGTGAGTATGCAGCCTATCAGCAGTTTTTGAGAAACAACGCCGAGGTCTCCCGGCCGTAACGCACCAGTGAAATAAAAAACCCGGGCAACTCCATGTTTGCCCGGGTTTTTTATTGCCTGCGGTAAGAGGTTGCGTTAGTCGGAGGTAGACGGAAATCGGGTGGCTTTCAGGCTGTCTTTTATTTTCTTAAGATGCCCAAGAAAGTCTGCGCCACGTTTGAGAGTAACGCCAGTGGCAAGGATATCGATAACGGTTAAATGGATGATTCTGGACGACATGGGCATATAAACTTCAATGTCCTCCGGCGCCGTGACTTCCAAGGCCGTCGTGCAGACTTCCGCAAGCGGTGAGTCGGGAGTTGTGATGCCAATAACGGTGGCGCCATTATCCCGGGCAATACGGGCGATATCGACGGTGTCCATGGTGCGCCCGGTGTAGGAGATCATCACAATAACGTCTCCGACACTGGCGCCTGCAGCGACCATTCGCTGCATCAGGGTGTCGTCATAGGACATAACCGGGATGTTAAAGCGGAAAAACTTGTGCTGGGCATCCAGAGCCACAGACGCAGAGCCACCCATACCAAAAAAGTTAATCTGCCTGGCCTGAATTAAATAGTCGATAGCCGTTGCCAGTGCACGGGGATCCAGCGCCTGACGAGCTTTGTCGAGATTAGACATTGTGCTCAGCATGATTTTATCGGCAAACTCTGCAACTGTGTCGTCGGGCTCAATATTTTGGCCGATATAAGGTGTGCCGGTAGCGATACTCTGTGCCAAGCGAATCTTGAAGTCCGGAAAGCCTGTGGCTGAAAAGCCTCGGCAAAACCGGTTGACCGTGGGCTCGCTGACGTTTGAAGCCCGGGCCAAAGCCGCAATGCTGTAACGAGTGGCCGCACTCGGGTCGCGCAGGATAGCCTCCGCTACCTTGCGTTCGGACTTGTTTAGCGTCTCCAGCCGGGATTGGATATCCTCCAGCAGATTTTCGTCACGATGCGGCTGGTTTGTTGCCATCAAAGCTACTCCCTGAATTCTGGTGGAATCTTTGTTAGTACGAAGTGAGTATACCGGGATTTTACTGCAGTTTGGGTAGTAAACGTATCAGTGCGGCGGTGTCACCCTTGGATTAGTCGCAGCCTGGTGTCATTATTTAAATATAATTACTACATTCCGGGTCCTGAACCCTGTTTGGAGGCCCTGATTGGAGAATACCATGAGCCAACTGTCCGATTTTCACCGCGATCGTATTAGGTCGGTTCTGAGTGCGTCATCTCTGATGCCAGTTATTACCATAAAACATCCAGACGATGCGGTACCATTATGCCAAGCGCTTTATGACGGTGGAATTAGGGTGATGGAAATAACCCTTCGCACGGAGCACGGACCCAAAGCGATCAAAGACGTACGCGAAGCCCTCCCAGAGGCCTGGGTGGGTGCGGGAACAGTGACTTGTCTGTCCCAATACCGCCAAGCAGAGGCTGCAGGCGCCCAGTTTATTGTTACCCCGGGCATTACCGAAGCGCTACTTGAGTTTTCGCTAACCTCTGAAGCCCCTCTTTTACCGGGTGTTTCAACAGCCTCTGAGCTGATGCTGGGGTACTGCCTGGGCTATCGCGAGTTCAAGTTTTTCCCGGCAGAAGTGGCGGGGGGGATTCCGGCGCTTAAAGCCCTCAATGCCCCCTTTCCAGACGCAACGTTTTGCCCGACCGGCGGTATTCGGCGTGACACGGCCAGGTGTTACCTAGCGTTGAGCAACGTCCAAACAGTTGGCGGCAGTTGGTTAACACCTGAAGACACTGTTGCGGACAAAGACTGGGCGCGGATCACCGAAATTGCCCGTGGCAGCCTCTGTGATATCAACTGATATCATAGCCAACCTGGACAATTTTCATGGTGTTGGTTCCGCCCTGAGCGTTCACGTAATCACCCTTGGTGATGACAACCAGATCGCCCGTGTTCACTACCTTCCGGTTGATCAACTCTGATATGGCCAAAGCATTGGTTCGCTCATTCGGTATCTTTGCAGAATCAAACGGCACCGTCTGAACCCCGCGATACATCACAACCCGATGCTGGGTAGAATGGTGCCGGGAGTACGCAAAAATCGGTAGGCTGGATTTAATGCGGGACATCAGCCGGGGCGTCGCGCCAGTTTCCGTCATACAGATAATGGCGGTCACACCATTGAGGTGATTCGCTGCATACATTGCAGACAACGCAATGGCTTCATCTACCTGTTCCATGCTTTCGTGAATCCGGTGCTGCGACTGGTGCATGGTTGGGTGCTTTTCTGCACCGACACATATACGCACCATTGCTTCCACGGCTTCCACCGGGTAGTCACCCACCGCCGTTTCTGCTGACAGCATCACCGCATCGGTGTAGTCCATAACAGCATTCGCAACGTCAGACACCTCCGCTCGAGTGGGCATAGGGCTGGTGATCATCGATTCCATCATCTGGGTTGCCGTAATTACGGCACGATCCAGCACTCGGGCACGTGAAATGATGTGCTTTTGAACACCCACAAGTTCTGCATCGCCAATTTCGACGGCGAGATCACCACGAGCCACCATCACTGCATCAGAAGCTTTGATCACTGCGTCTAGCGCGGCCATATCATGGGCCAGCTCCGCGCGTTCAATTTTTGCGACTAGGCCTGCATCGGAGCCTGCCTCCTTGAGTAGGCGTCTAGCGGTGTGCATATCGTCGGCGGTGCGAACAAAAGACACGGCAACATAATCAGCTCCCAGGCGTGCAGCCGTCACAATATCCCGTTTGTCTTTCTCGGTCAGAGCATCGGCAGAGAGACCACCACCACGCTTGTTAAGGCCCTTGTTGTTCGACAGCGGCCCGCCAATCAGAATGGAAGAGGTGATGCTGTGGTCGTCAACAGATTGCACTTCCATTTCAATGCGGCCATCGTCCAGCACGAGAATGTCACCAGGCTTTACATCGTCAATCAGCTGCTCGTAATCGATGCCGACACACGCATCTGTGCCGGCTTCCTTGTCCATTGATGCGTCGAGAACGAATATTTGCCCCGCTTTCAGAATGACCTTGTTTTCGGAAAAACGGGCAATTCGAAGCTTTGGCCCTTGAAGGTCGGCAAGGAGCGCCACGAAGCGTCCTTGGGACGTTGCAGCCTCGCGTACCCGGTGCGCGCGTTTGATGTGTTCGTCAGCGCTGCCATGGGAAAAGTTAAGGCGGGTGACATCAACGCCTGCGGTTATAATGGCAGCTAATGATTCTGGAGAATCTGTTGCGGGGCCGAGAGTGGCGACAATCTTGGTACGCCTGAGCATGGTTCGTGTCCTTTGGTTATTCGGATTCATCGACTGGCTTGCATCAGCGCAAGCGCATTGTCCAGCATTCGGTTTGAGAATCCCCATTCATTATCGTACCAGGCCATGACTTTTACATGACGGCCCAGTACGCGAGTGTGATTAGCATCGAAAATACTGGAGAGGGCGTTGTGATTGAAATCGATGCTAACCAGTTTTTCCAGACTGTAACCCAGCACAGGACTTGATTTTGCTGCGGTTTTTACCACCGTATTGACCTCTTCAACCGATGTGTTCCGGCTGGCAATAAAGCCGAAATCAACCAGCGATACGTTGATGGTGGGTACGCGTACAGCTAGTCCGTCGAGCTTTCCATCAAGTTCGGGAATGATCCTGCCAATCGCAGCTGCTGCGCCGGTTTTTGTGGGAATCATTGACTGAGTTGCGGAGCGAGCACGGTATAGATCACAGTGGTAAACATCGCTTAAATGTTGATCGTTGGTGTAGGAGTGTATGGTTGTCATCAGCCCGCTTTCAATGCCGACGGCGTTGTGTAGAGCTTCCGCCACGGGCGCCAGACAGTTTGTGGTGCAGGATGCGCTGGAAATGATATCGTGCTTGGCAGTCAGCTCATGGTGGTTCACACCGTAAACCACCATGATATCAGCATCTGAGCTTGGCGCCGAAATAATAACCTTGCGGGCTCCGGCTTTAAGGTGGGCTTCGGCTTTTGCCCGTGTGGTGAATAATCCGGTGCACTCAAAGACAACGTCAATATTCAGGTCGGTCCAAGGTAACTCTTCCGGATTACGAATGGCGGTAATGACAATCCGATCTCTGTTTACGCTGAGAGAGTCAGCATCGTGACTCACTTCAGCGTCGAATCGTCCGTGAACACTGTCATACCTAAGAAGGTGGGAGTGGGTTTCGGCATCGCCCAAGTCATTGATGGCGACCACCTGGAGGTGTTCGCGATAGCCGTTTTCATAAAGCGCGCGGAGCGTGTTGCGGCCAATTCGACCAAAACCATTGATCGCGATACGAATTGTCATGTCCTGACTCCTAACATTCATAGTTTTTGTTCGTTTTGTCACATTCAGGTAGTAAACATAACAAAATAGTACGCACATATGAACGTTTGCATGTTCGATAACGAAAAAACATAAAATTACGTACTATTCGTATTTTTGAACAACAGCCAGGCACTGGTGTCCAAGATGCTCCGACAGAGAGCTATTTGGCTGGATGCGGCGCGCGGTGAGCACACTGGAAGAGGGCGTCAGCTTTTTCTGGAACCATAAGGCATGAAACCCGCAATTGCCCGGAGGATGATGAACGAATGACAGATACCCATGCTGGGCTGACTTTTGACGAACTGGTTCGTCAGGTACGTGCCTGTACACTTTGTTCCGAGGTATTACCGTACGGGCCTCGACCGGTTGTACAGTTATCACAAGCGTCGCGAATCCTGGTGGTGGGGCAGGCGCCGGGAAGACGGGTGCATGAAACCGGGCTGCCATTCAACGATCCCAGTGGTGACCGTCTCCGGCAGTGGATGGGTATAACTCGGGAGACATTTTATGATGACAGTAAGCTGGCCATTCTCCCCATGGGGTTCTGCTACCCCGGTACCGGTAAGTCCGGTGATCTACCGCCTAGACCGGAATGCGCTCCCGCTTGGCGCAGCGCTCTGCTGGAGCGCTTGCCTAATATTGGGCTTACTCTGGTAATAGGCCAGTATGCCCACGCCTGGCATCTGAAGGATCGCGAAAAATCAGTCACGGAAAATGTCAGGAATTGGACGCGATACTGGCCGAATGTCCTGCCAATGCCGCACCCCAGTCCACGTAATAACCTCTGGTTGCGTCGGAACCCGTGGTTTGAGGAGCAAGTGATTCCACAGCTGCAAAAGCGAGTTGCGTACCTTCTTGGGTCAGGTTGAGAGTCTAAAATATGGCATCAGGCGCTGTGGTGGAGAGGGCGCCCGGGAATCGACGTGGTGATTTTGTCTGTTAAGTACAGATCAAGCGTCTCCACATCGCCGGCAGATGCATAAAGCCCCTGCTTGGTTCGACGCCACAGTATGTCTTCGGAGGTCATTGCCCACTCATTTTTTACAAGATGCTGTATTTCTCTTTCGTATAAGGTGCCCGCGAAATGATCGCCAAGCTCGTTTATCGAAGTGCAGCCACGGAGAATATCGAGAGAAGTGGTGCCATACGTGCGCACATAGCGATTAAGCACTGGATCAGGCAGCCACGGAAAGCGCTGCTTAAGCGTTAAGGCCAGGTTGGTCTGATTGTCAAAATCACCGCCGGGTAAAATGGCTGTTTTTGTCCAGCGGCCACTGGCCTCAGAAAAGAAATGGCAAAGCTTGTCTGTTGCGGCTTCGGCCAGTTTTCTATAGGTGGTTATCTTACCTCCGAACACCGAAATCAGAGGCGCTTTACCTTTCTCCTGATCGACCTCAAATGAGTAATCGCGCGATGCTTTCTGCGCGTTCTCCTCTTCGCCGTCCATAAGTGGCCTGACGCCGGAGTAAGACCACACAACATCGGATGCTTTCAGTTGCCGAGCGAAGTACGAATTGACAATATCGAGCAGGTAATCTGTTTCTTCCGGGGAGATTTCCGCCTTTTTGGGATCACCTTGGTATTCGATATCGGTGGTGCCCACAAGAGAGAATTCATCTTCATAGGGGATCACAAACACAATGCGCTCATCTTCGTTCTGAAGAATATAAGCTTCCTGGTCTTGATTGAGCCGAGGCACAACAATGTGACTGCCTTTTACCATCCGAATTGTTTTGGGTGCCGGCATAGAGAGTGTTTCACCAAACAGTTTGCTCACCCAAGGGCCAGAGGCGTTCACAATTGCTTTGGCTGATACGATTTTCTCGCCTTCGCTGATCGTGTCACGGAGGGTAACCTGCCAGTCTTTTCCCCCACGTTCCGCATGGGTGCATTTGGTTCTGGTCATAATCTTCGCGCCGAACTGTTGCGCTTTTCTCGCCGTCAATACGACTAGCCTTGCGTCGTCAACCCAGCCATCAGAATACTCAAAACCTTTGACGATATCGGGTTTCAAGGGTCCGGATTCATCAAAACGGATAGAACGAGAGCCCGGGAGAACTTCGCGTTTTGCCAAGTGGTCATACAAGAATAAGCCTGCGCGTATCATCCATGCCGGGCGCAAATGGGGTCGGTGGGGCAATCGGAAGCGCATGGGCCACATAATATGCGGTGAATTCTTAAGAAGAGACTCTCGTTCAGCGAGGGCTTTCTGGACGAGGCGAAATTCGTAGTGCTCGAGATAGCGCAGCCCGCCGTGAATCAGTTTACTACTGCTTGAAGAGGTCGCAGACGCGAGGTCATTCATTTCACACAGCAACACCTTAAGGCCGCGTCCCGCCGCATCCATTGCAATACCCGTTCCGTTGACACCGCCGCCAACGACGACAACGTCATATTGTTCCTGCTCCATAGTCATTGCGGGTCATCTCCTGGTGCCATGGAAAAGACGCTTTGTTGTTTTGCGAGCTTTTCTATATTCAAACTTTACGTAATAGTATTATGCGAAAGCTTTAGATATTCGTAAAGGAAAAATAGAAAAAAAACGAAAATGGTGATTGGAGCGGGCTGTGTCTTATGCAGCGAGCCTAGTGGAGAGGGTTAGACGAGGTGTAGCATGACGTTGTGTTCGTTCAACATTTGGGCAATTTCTACCGGTGGTTTTTGGTCAGTAAATACATGATCTGCCTGAGTAATGTTTCCCAGCCTAACCATTGCGTTGCGCCCAAATTTGGAATGGTCAGCGGCGAGCAACACTTGGCTGGAGTTGGCTATAATCGACTGTGCCACACGGACTTCACGGTAATCGAAGTCCAGCAGTGAGCCATCATTATGAATACCACTGATCCCTATAATGCCAAAATCCATCTTGAACTGATTGATGAAATCACGCGTCGCTTCTCCTACGATTCCGCCATCTCGGCTCCGAACTTCGCCGCCGGCAATGATCACGTGAAAGTCTTCTTTAGCCGAGAGGATCGAAGCAACATGGATGTTATTGGTTACGATCTGCAAATTGTTCTTTTCTAGTAGGGCCTTGGCGATGGTTTCGGTGGTGGTGCCGATGTTAATGAACATTGAGGAGTTGTCCGGAATCTGTTCAACCATGGCTTCGGCGATGCGCTCCTTTGCTTCCAGATCCATGATTTTTCTGGCCTGATATGCGGTGTTCACTGTGCTCGAGTCAATGCCTGCGCCGCCATGGTGGCGGCGAAGTTTTTTAATTTTCGCAAGCTCATTCAAATCCCTGCGTATTGTCTGGGGCGTTACCTTGAATTGGTCTACAAGCTGCTCGGTCGTCACGAAACCGTTCTGCTGAATCAGTTCCATGATGAGATCCTGTCGGCGCCGCTGTGCCATTCAATAGCCCTCCATTCTGTTGTTTTTCTAAACCAAAATAATGAGTGTTTGGAAACTCAGTGAAACTAAAGTTTAGACGTTTTAGGCGTTTTATGCAGCCTTTTGAGCGAGTTGCCTATTGTATGGCTGGCCTTGTTTCCGAAAATCCTTGGCATTCATGTTCAAAAAGGTAAAAATACGAACAAATAAGAAAGCGAGGATAAAAATAAAATGAGTCAGTACCTACTTTCCATTGACCAGGGAACTACGAGTTCTCGGACAGTACTTTTTGACTTGAAAGGCAATATACACGCGATACGCCAGCATGAATTTCCACAGCACTTCCCGGACAGCGGCTGGGTCGAGCACGATCCTGAGGATATCTGGTCATCCGTCAAGCGTACCTGTGACGCTGTGATGTCGGAAGAATGCCCAGAGGGCGACAACGTGGTCGCCGTGGGGATCACCAACCAGCGTGAAACGACCGTAATTTGGGACAGAAGTACGGGCGAGCCGGTTTATAATGCGATCGTTTGGCAGGATCGGCGTACGGCTTCTTATTGCAAGTCACTAAAGAGCGCGAGCCATGAGCCCGGAGTTCATAGTAAAACAGGATTGTTGATCGATCCCTATTTTTCTGCGACCAAAATCCGATGGATTCTGGAAAATGTTCCGGGTGTTCGCGAGCGTGCAGAGCGCGGAGAGCTGGCATTCGGAACGGTTGATAGTTTCTTGCTCTGGCGACTGACAGGAGGGCGTGAGCACAGAACCGACGCTACCAATGCGAGCCGAACTCTTCTGTTCAATATACACACTCAACGATGGGATTCAGAACTATTGGCGCTGTTTGAGATACCCGAATCTTTGTTGCCGGAGGTTATGGACTCGTCAGATGATTTTGGAAAAATCACAGAAATTGACGCACTAAATGGAGTATCGATATTCGGTATAGCGGGTGATCAGCAGTCAGCACTATTTGGGCAGACCTGTTTCGATGTTGGGATGGCAAAAAGCACCTATGGCACCGGTTGTTTTCTAATGTTAAACACCGGCGAGAAGGCGCTGCAGTCAGAGCACAGACTATTGACCACTGTCGCCTACCGGTTGAATGGCAAGCCGACTTACGCTTTGGAAGGCAGCATTTTTATTGCAGGAGCCGCGATTCAGTGGTTGCGCGACGGCCTTCGATTGATTCGGGACGCGTGTGAAACAGAGCCACTGGCGGAGGGTACCTCAGTGGATCACGGCGTGTATCTTGTACCCGCTTTTACCGGCTTGGGTGCGCCATACTGGGATCCTGATGCGCGCGGGGCGATTTTTGGTCTGACCAGAGATACGGGTATTAAAGAAATTGTGACTGCCGGCCTGCAGTCGGTGTGTTATCAAACCAAAGATCTGCAAAAAGCCATGGAAAAGGATGGCATACGCCCGATTAACCTGCGAGTTGACGGCGGTATGGTGGCGAATAATTGGGTTCTCCAGTTTCTTGCGGACATTCTTGGCGCGCGCGTGGACAGGCCGCTTCTTGTTGAAACTACGTCGTTAGGTGTCGCGTATCTGGCGGGCCTTAAGGCGGGTGTTTATGGATCGCTTGCGGAGCTCGCGGGTATGTGGCGCTGTGACCGAAGCTTTGAGCCCGTCATGTCAAAGACACATCGAGACGCGCTGTATGACGGGTGGATTCAGGCGGTTCATAAACTCTGAATCGGTTTAGCGAACCCCCAGCTCCCTCAAGCGCTTGTAAAGAGTGTTTCGGCTGACAGACAGCTCCTTTGCGGCACTGGATACGTTGCCTTCACATCTATGATAAACCTGCAGCGTGTGGCCAAGGTTGTCGTGGTTCTTTCTTTCGCGCAGGTTACTTATCTTTGCGACCTTCTCCGGCATGACATTCAAGGAATCAGCATTTCCCGTTTTAATAGGGCCGATGGCTGCAGAGTCAAATTCGGCCAGAAAGTCCGCCGGCAAGTGCCATATCTGCACGTCCTCACCATCGGCAATGGCGATCGCCACTCTTAAAACGTTAACCAGCTGGCGGATATTGCCGGGCCATGGATGATGTTCCAGTGCCGCTAGCACCCTTGGCGCTAGCGTTCCGCTCTGCGTTAAATCCCTATACTGGCGGTAGATGTGCTGGATGAGCTTGTGCTTGTCAGCGCGATTACGCAATGCTGGCAGCTCCACACACAGTCCATTTATTCTATAATACAGATCGGCCCGGAATTGCCCGGATTCAATGCTTGATATAGGCGAGCGGTTGGTTGCTGTGATTAGCAGAATATCTACCGGAACGCTTTCCGTAGCACCTACCGGTGTAACCACTCGCTCCTGTAATACACGTAGCAGCCTTGATTGCGCGGATAGCGGCATTTCGCCAATTTCATCAAGAAACAGGATGCCCTTGTGCGCCTTACGGATAAAACCGAGGGAGCCTTGTGCCCGTGCCCCAGTAAACGCACCCGCTTCATAGCCGAACAGTTCCGATTCCACCAGCTCGGGCGGAATCGCTGCACAATTTACTGCAACCAGTGGTTGGTCTTTGCGGTGTGTTGCCTGATGCAAAACGTTCACTAGTACTTCTTTGCCAACGCCTGTCTCGCCGGTTATGAGTACCGGGACGCCTCGCGCAAGAACTTTCAAGCTCTGCTCAGCACAACGGCGAACGGCGGCATCACCGTATTCAAGGTTGGGAATGCCTGTAGGCTTGTCCTGGGTTGAAACGATTGCCCCAGGTTCTAAAGGCGTCCTTCTTGTAGAAGTAGGTCGCTTCACGCGAGCGCTCAGGCGAACCTTGCCCAGGGTAGTCAGTTGTATTGCCGTGTGTTCCGGGTGCCCGAGAATATGGTTGCGATGAGTGGTGAAAAGGTCATCAAGCATAACGTCTGCAGCGTGTGCGCCCAACAATTGTTCAGCGCGTTGGTTGCTGGCAATGACCTGTCCCGAGTCGTCACAGATAAGAATCCCTGACCACGGACTATCAAAGTTATCAGCGGTGGTGTTGAGGGTGATTTGAAAATGATCTGACTCAAACTGTCGGTTGAGGAGCCGGTTTTCAACAGACTGGGAAAGCAGGCGCACCATGCCAAGCGTATGGGCCTGCGGCAGGTAAGCATCGCTGAACACACTCAGTACGCCGGAAAGCTGTTTCTGGGCGCCAAAAATAGGGGCAGCCGAGCCGATAACGCTTCTGTGGAGTTTGAGAAAGTGCTCATTTCGCTGTATTTGGACGGCTCGCCCGTTGGCAATAGCTGTTCCTATGGCGTTGGTGCCGCACTGCTGTTCCTGCCAGTTCGAACCTACCTGAAACCAAGGCTTTAAACGGGATTCCGTAATGCGCTCGTCCCCCCAGATTTTTAGCACTGTGGCGTGCTGGTTCGCTAGTAAAATCAAGCATCTGTTGTTGGACAGTACGTTCTGATAATAGGGAAGCACCTCGGCTTCCGTGCTTGACAGCAATTCATCGTACTGGCGCCCTAACTCCTCGATGCGCGCAGCGTCGAGCGCCTGTGGGGCTGGCTCATGTTCGTGGCTGAGTCCCCACTCAATACAGCGCTCCCAAGAGTTCGCAACCTCACTTCGATAATCCTGATGTTTGTTCCTTCTCATCACGCTATATCTCCGTGTTCGTTTTATATTTTTTTAACATCCTCAAACGGAGTCATATGTTCAGTTGCGCTCTCGGCATTGTTCAATCATCTGTGTAAATAGTGTTCAGGTCAATGTTCAATTTGAACATAGTATTGCTAAACGAACATACAGGCTTTCGAATGAGAAGCTGCCAAGAAATAAAATACGTCTAAAAATCAGTATTATGCCGGTTTGTACTTATACCGTCAAAGAAGGTGGTACATCAATTGCGTTTATTGTTTCGAAATCGAATTTCTGGCTGTTCGTTTTGAGCCTGGATGCGTTTCCACAAGAACAACAAGGAATCTTTATGTCCTTAACACTGGAGAACCTCTCCCGTACCGTCGATGGTGTCGACTACATACGGGATGCCAATCTGACCTTTGAGGCCGGCTCCTTTAATGTTCTGCTAGGCCGAACGCTAGCAGGTAAAACATCACTGATGCGATTGATGGCCGGCCTTGATAAGCCGACACAAGGCCGTCTGCTTTATAAGGGTGACGATGTTACCGGGCAAAGCGTACAAAGCCGTAACATCTCAATGATTTATCAGCAGTTTATCAACTACCCCTCGCTTACGGTTTACGAAAATATCGCGTCGCCGCTTCGCTTAGCCAAAATGGCGCAATCTGAAATTGATCGACGAGTGAAAGAAACAGCATCGATGCTGCAGATTGAGCCGTTGCTTAAGCGCTATCCACTTGAGTTATCTGGTGGCCAGCAGCAGCGCACCGCGATGGCTCGTGCGCTCGTAAAGGACGCCACCCTGGTGTTGTTCGATGAGCCATTAGTGAACCTGGATTACAAGTTGCGAGAAGAGCTGAGGGCGGAGCTCAGAGATTTGTTTCGGGAACGTCAATGTATTGCGGTATACGCGACCACTGAGGCAAACGAAGCTTTGGCATTGGGCGGCACAACAACCCTATTGCACGAAGGCGGTGTGGTTCAGACCGGCCCGGTCATGGACGTGTACCGGGCGCCGGTTAGCACCTTGGCCGCGCAATTGTTCAGTGAGCCGCCAATGAACATGATTCGCGGTCGGGTGACCGACACTGAAGTGACGTTTGATGAATATTCCCACCACGCACTGACCCAGGAATTATCAGCACTGACGCCTGGCGACTACTGGTTCGGGGTTCGCCCCAGCCATATCGCGTTAGTGCCTGCCAACGATGATGATCTTGAGATGTCTATGGAGGTCGCGCTCAGCGAAATCAGCGGCTCTGAAACCTTCATGCACGTTGAGAACAGTCATTTCGAGATGGTGATGCAGCTAATGGGCGTTCACCAATACCACACCGGCGCCGCGATTAAGGTCTACCTGCCAATCAACAAACTGTTCGTTTTTGATAACCATGAGCAACTGGTGCATACACCAACCAGGATTTCAGGAGGGGCTGTCTGATGGCTGAAATTCAATTAAAAGCTCTGGCGCATAGTTACAGTGACACTCCCACCGGGCCGGATGATTATGCCATTCGCCAGCTTGATCACGTCTGGCATAAAGGCGGTGCCTATGCGCTGCTTGGGCCATCAGGTTGTGGCAAAAGCACAATGCTGAACATTATCTCTGGGCTGATTCAACCGTCTGAAGGTGACGTATTATTCGACGGAAAACGGGTAAACGAATTGTCACCGCGTGATCGGAATATCGCCCAAGTATTTCAGTTTCCTGTTGTCTATGACTCGATGACTGTTTATCAGAACTTGGCGTTCCCTCTTAAGAATAACAAGGTACCCGCATCCAAAATAAAAGCTCGCGTGCAGGAGATTGCAGAAGTCCTTGAGATTGAAGACAAGCTTTACAAAAAAGCGAGGAACCTGACGGCGGATGAAAAACAAAAGGTGTCCATGGGGCGAGGCCTGGTTCGGGAAGATGTTTCCGCGATTTTGTTCGATGAGCCGTTAACGGTTATCGATCCTCAGTTGAAGTGGAAACTTCGCCGCAAGCTTAAGCAGATTCATGAGCAGTTTGACATCACCATGGTGTACGTAACGCACGATCAGCTTGAGGCATCCACCTTTGCTGACAAGATTGCCGTTATGTACGACGGTCAGGTGGTCCAGTTTGGTACCCCCACGGAACTCTTCGAGGCGCCTAACCACACATTTGTCGGTTACTTCATCGGAAGCCCGGGCATGAACCTTATTGCCGTTGAGCGATGTTCCGGTGGCGTATGTTTCGATTCTACCGTCGTAACTCTGGAGCCCTGGCAGGTTGAGACGCTTGAACGCCTTAAATCAAGCAACTTAAAAGTCGGTATACGCCCTGAGTTCATTGACGCCTTGGCAGCCCCGTCTGATGACACTTACGAGTCAGAAGTTCTGGATGTGGAAGACCTGGGCATCTACAAAATCGTAACTGTTCGGCTTGGTGAACAGGAGATGAAGGTGCGCAAGAATGAAGAGTTTGAAGCCGACATTGGTAGCCAGATATACCTTTCATTCCCGAAACAGTGGCTAATGCTGTATGTGGATGAATTCCTGGTACAGGAGCAACAGTGATGGAAAAAATTCCCGATAACCGCGCCTGGTGGCTTGTGCTGCCAGTATTTATTCTGGTTGCTTTCTCGGCACTGATTCCCCTGATGACAGTGGTTAACTATTCGGTTCAGGATATATTCGGCCCAGGCCAGACCTTCTATGTTGGCACCGAATGGTTCAAAGAAGTTCTGGCCGATGAGCGGCTTCAGGATTCCCTGATTCGACAGTTTGTATTTTCGGGTTTTGTGTTGTTAATTCAGATCCCGCTGGGAATTGGCGTGGCCCTGATGATGCCGAAATCCGGCTTAAAGGGGTCGCTGTGCCTTATTCTTATCGCAATTCCGCTGCTTATACCCTGGAACGTCGTCGGCACCATCTGGCAAATTTTCGCCCGCGGCGATATTGGTTTGTTCGGCTGGGGTATTAACCAGCTTGGTATCGAGTACAACTACACAGGCGACACTTTAGATGCCTGGCTGACAGTGCTTTTGATGGACGTCTGGCACTGGACGCCGCTGGTAGCCTTGCTCTGCTATTCGGGCCTGCGCGCCATTCCTGAGGCCTTTTATCAGGCGGCAGAAATCGACCGGGCCTCTAAATGGGCTGTTTTCCGCTATATCCAGCTCCCACGCCTGAAAAGCGTATTGATCATTGCTGTGCTACTGCGATTCATGGACAGCTTTATGATCTACATCGAGCCGTTTGTTCTCACTGGTGGAGGCCCGGGAAGTTCCACAACGTTCCTAAGTCAGACGCTGACAACCATGGCAATAGGGCAGTTTGACCTGGGGCGTGCCGCGGCATTCTCTTTGATCTACTTCCTGATCGTCTTGCTTATTTCCTGGTTGTTCTTCACAGCTATTACTCAAACCGACAAAGAAAAATAAGGAGAGCGGGATGAGACAGACACGTTCCAAAAATATCGGGATTGTAATTTATATCCTGCTGCTTCTGACACCGGTCTACTGGCTGTTGAATATGTCGTTCAAAACTAATCGAGAGATCCTCAGCGGCCTCACGTTTTGGCCAAAGAACTTCACATTTGATAACTACATGGTGATCTTTACAGACCCTAGCTGGTACAGCGGTTACCTCAACTCAATGGCCTATGTTTCGATTAATGTAGTCATTACTTTGTTAGTAGCGCTGCCTGCTGCGTATGGATTCAGCCGGTATAAGTTTGCCGGCGACAAACACCTGTTTTTCTGGCTGCTCAGCAACCGGATGGCGCCACCAGCGGTATTCTTACTGCCGTTCTTTCAGTTGTATTCATCCATCGGTCTTTTTGATACTTACATCGCCGTTGCGCTGGCGCACTGCCTGTTCAACGTGCCGCTAGCGGTTTGGATTCTGGAGGGTTTCATGAAGGGTGTGCCCAGGGAATACGACGAGATGGCTTACATTGACGGTTACAGCTTTCCGAGATTCTTTGTGAAGGTGTTTTTGCCGATGATTCGCTCGGGTATCGGCGTAACGGCGTTCTTCGCCTTTATGTTCTCTTGGGTAGAGCTGCTTCTGGCGAGAACGCTCACCTCTGTGGATGCTCAGCCTATCGGGGCGATCATGACCCGGACGATCGGGGCAAGTGGTATTGACTGGGGCGTGCTGGCTGCGGCGGGCGTGCTGACCATTATTCCTGGACTGCTGGTTATCTGGTTTGTTCGTAATCACGTGGCCAAAGGCTTCGCTCTTGGGCGCGTTTAAGGAGAACTCATATGATTGCCTGGATGAACTGGACACCCACTGTAGTCGTTTTCTTTGCCGTTATCGCAATGATTCTTGCAGTGATGACTATTTACGAAGTTGTCTCACCCTGTACCGAACGTAAAGGACTTCTACCAATTGAAACCACCCGCGGAGACAGATTGTTCATTGGTTTGCTGTCCGCTGCTTATATACATTTAGCGTTCCTCGCTGTTAGCGATGTAACGCTCTGGGTCGCGCTGGCGGCCTCCTTGGTCTGGCTTCTGATCTTGCTGCGGTGGGGTTAAAACGGTGGGGGCGACTGGGTTTGTATATGTACCCCTGAAAAAACTTTATGGAAAAGTTGTAAAGAATTCGAAAGCGAACTATTTTTTAATAAATGATCGAAATCGATCATTTAAGAATTCTCTGATGGCGGAATTTCCATAATCCAAGCGCTGTAAAAAGCCGAAACGGAGTGCGGTCTTTCCTCGCTCCATTCATAACAAAGTAAACGAGGTTGGATATGTTCAAAAACAACAAATATCCGAAGACCCTGCTACTGAGCGCTGCAATCGGTACCATCAGTCTGGGGCTGAGCATGCAAGCCGGTGCAGATGAGTATTCGGACGCCGCTGATAAGTGGGTAAACGATTCGTTCAAGAAGTCTACCCTTACCAAAGAACAGCAGATGAAAGAGATGGCCTGGTTTACCAAAGCGGCGGAGCAGTTCCGGGGCATGGAAATCAACGTTGTGTCTGAAACTCTTGCGACACATGAATATGAATCCAACGTGCTCGCCAAGGCGTTTACCGAAATTACCGGGATTGAACTTACACACACTTTGATTCAGGAAGGTGATGTCATTGAGAAGCTTCAGACTCAAATGCAGTCTGGACGCAACATTTATGATGCGTACGTAAATGACTCCGACCTGATAGGAACGCACTTCCGGTACGGTAAGGTAGTGGCGATTGACGACATAATGAGCGGTTCCGGCAAGGATTTAACGCTGCCAACTCTCGATCTGGAGGATTTCATCGGGTTGGACTTCACGACCGGTCCGGATGGAAAGATCTATCAACTGCCAACCCAGCAGTTTGCCAATCTATATTGGTTTCGGGCTGACTGGTTCGAGCGCGAGGATCTGAAAAAACAGTTTGAAGAACGTTACGGGTATGAGCTCGGTGTTCCGGTGAACTGGTCGGCGTACGAAGACATTGCGGAATTCTTTTCTGTTCACGTAAAGGAAATAGATGGCGAAAGAGTATACGGCCACATGGACTACGGTAAGAAAGATCCGTCTCTGGGATGGCGCTTTACTGACGCGTGGTTCTCCATGGCAGGGGCAGGCGACAAAGGCTTGCCGAATGGCTTGCCGGTAGACGAGTGGGGCATTCGTGTAGAGGACTGTCACCCGGTGGGTTCCAACGTTTCGCGCGGTGGTGCCACGAATGGTCCAGCGGCTGTATACGCAACGCAAAAGTACGTCGACTGGATGAACAAGTACGCGCCGCCTGAGGCTACAGGCATGACCTTTTCGGAATCCGGGCCAGTGCCTGCACAGGGCCATGTAGCCCAGCAGATATTCTGGTACACAACCTTTACGGCAAGCATGATTGAAGATGGCCTGCCGGTTGTTAATGAAGATGGGAGTCCGAAGTGGCGCATGGCTCCGTCTCCGCACGGGCCTTATTGGGAAGAGGGCATGAAACTGGGGTATCAGGACGTTGGTTCCTGGACATTTATGGACTCGACGCCCGAGAAGCGTCGTTTGGCTGCGTGGTTGTATGCACAGTTCACTGTTTCCAAAACTGTGTCTCTGGAGAAGACCATTGCAGGTCTGACCCCAATCCGCGAATCGGATATCAACTCTGACGCAATGACTGAAATGGCGCCGAAACTGGGCGGCCTGGTTGAGTTTTACCGGAGCCCGGCACGTGTTCAGTGGTCACCCACCGGAACCAACGTACCGGATTATCCAAAACTGGCTCAGCTGTGGTGGCAGTTTATTTCTCAAGCAGCCAGCGGCGAAGCAACACCGCAAAAAGCATTGGATGGCCTTGCAGATGCGCAGGACCGGGTAATGGAACGGTTAGAGCGGGCTAACGTTCAGCCGAATTGCGGTCCGAAGCTGAACGAGCCTCGGGACCCCCAGTATTGGTTGGATCAGCCGGGTGCACCAAAGCCTAAGCTGGCTAATGAAAAACCACAGGGCGAAACTATGCCCTACAAGGAACTGCTCAAAACCTGGAAAGACGCTCGCGAGAGCTGATTTTTCAAGCACAGTGCCTGCCGCAATGGGACCCTGAGCCTGCGGCAGGCAAAACACCGTTTTCACGGTAGATTTGGTCGGTTGCTTATTCTTCCCATTCAAGCATTTCAAGGTAGCCCCTCTTTAAGTAGATCCTGCTGGCCCTTTTCCTCTGTCTCGTCCTCCTGTGTAATTTTCGCGTCCCACTCTTCCCGGCTTTGCGCCTTCACCAACATGAGCCATACTGCGCTTTCGAACAGGGAGTGACTGAAGAAAACGGGGACTCGAAGCGGGGGGGGGCTTTCATGAAGGCAAAGAATGCACCGGCCGAAACGATCACTTGGCAGACTGGCCACTGCTACCTTGGTGAAATTCTAGTGGCATGCACGCCGAGGGGCGTATGTGCGGTACTACCGGGCGAGTCGCCAGATGAACTGGTTGCGGAGTTAGCTCGCAGATTTCCGGGGGCCACTCTCGATCATGCAAATAACTCCCGGGCGGATTGGTTTGCTGGAGTTATGAGTTATCTGATTGATAGCCGCAAGCCGCTCTCCATACAACTTGATCTTCGAGGCACGGAATTTCAGTGCAGGGTTTGGCGGGCACTGCAGGGTATCCCATCTGGCAGTTCGGCCAGTTACGGAGAAATTGCCAAGCGAATGGGCATGCCCACCGCGTCGCGGGCCGTCGCTGGGGCATGTGCAGCAAACCTTCTGGCCTTCGTCGTTCCCTGCCACCGTGTACTGGGTGGCGATGGCAGCCTTTCTGGCTACCGCTGGGGCATTAAGCGCAAGCAGGCCGTACTGAGCCATGAGCAGGGGTTGTCTGAGCGTTAATGACTTTGAAGCTGGCGTTTTGAGTCTATAGCCTCAGGCGGTAATGGCTGGCAGTGAGACACGTGTCACGGCACCTGTGTGTCAGAGCGCAAAATAAAACACATCGCAATCAAGACTTGCTAGAACTTGCCCCAATTGATGCATCGCAGCACTTAGACTGGGTTAAAGCCCGATCTATGGAGTGCCCAGAAAATGCTCGATACCGCCGTTCGCTTTTTTCAGGAAGGTGGCTTTTTTATGTTTCCGATTGCCTTAGTGCTAATTATCGGACTCATTGTGGCCATTGAGCGATACGTATACCTGTCTGCTCAGAAAATCACCAATCGTAGGGACTTCAATCGCCTTCACCAGATGATTGCGAAGCGTGATTACAAAGGTGCGCTCGATCGCGCTCAGGAATCCGGCACCGCAATGGCGACCATGATCGGTTTCGGTCTTCAGCGGTTGGCTCGTCGCCAAGGTCGTGAAGACATCGAATACGCCATGGAGGAAGGGCTATTGGATGTGATGCCGCGCCTTGAAAAGCGTACTCAGTACCTCGCAACGCTTGCCAATATTGCAACACTGCTCGGGCTGTTGGGAACCATTATTGGCCTGATCGCCGCCTTTACAGCCGTTGCAGCGGCTGACCCTGCACAAAAAGCCAGCCTGCTTTCCCAGAGCATTTCAGTCGCCATGAACACCACGGCGTTCGGCCTTATGTCTGCTATCCCCATGCTGCTGGTTCATTCGGTTCTGCAGACCAAAACCAATGAGATTGTAGACAGTTTTGAAATGGCGGGAATAAAGGTGCTTAACCTACTCAGC
Organism: Marinobacter sp.; assembly: GCA_052089485.1. GTDB lineage: Bacteria > Pseudomonadota > Gammaproteobacteria > Pseudomonadales > Oleiphilaceae > Marinobacter. The sequence continues at coordinate 27,939 of JBQCZX010000030.1, forward strand.
GATGGTTCCGACTCTCGCCCTGGTACACAGCCGCAGGCTGCGCCACCTTTCACCCCGGCGGCAGCACCAACCGGCGCTCCGGCCTGATACCAAGTTGAAGGAGTTCAGGCTATGAGACGGAAACATCGTCGATTACGGAGTGAGCCAGATCTCGACATCACGCCATTTATGAATCTGATGATCGTGCTGGTGCCGGTGCTGCTTTTGAACATGGTGTTTGCACACACCAGCGTTCTGGAACTCAACTTTCCCACGGGCGAAAGCATTACGCAGGAGCAGGCTGAGGGCTTGCAGATACAGGTTGTTATCCATAGTGATCGCCTGGTGGTTGCGGATAACCAAGGCGGGGTGATCAAAACCATTGGCCAGAACGCAGGGGCGTATGATTTCGCCCTGTTCAAAGAGGTAATGAAAGAGCTGAAAAGCCGCGTGCCCGATAAAAAAGACGTGATTATCCTGCCCTCATCAGAAACCTCTTATCAGGCGTTGGTTACCGTAATGGATACGGTTCGATCATACGACGCTGTGGTTGCGGGTAATCTAGTGGAGGCGGAGTTGTTTCCTGAAATCTCCTTGGGCGACGCCCCGGTTGCGGAGGCCGAAGAAGAGCAGAGTGCTGGGGGGGAAACATGAAAGAATCAGCTAAAGCCCGCCGGCTGAAACGCCACCATAAGCGCAACAAAAACCAGAGCAAGATGAACCTGGTCTCGTTGATGGACATCTTTACGATTCTTGTGTTCTTCCTGATGGTTAATTCTTCGTCTGATGTGCAGGTGCTCAACCAGAGCAGCACCATTAAGCTGCCGGATTCCTCCGCTGGGCAACCACCAGGCGATGTGCTCGCACTGATCGTGACTGATCAGGATATCCTCGTAAACGGGCGCGTTGTCCTCAAACGTGAAGCACTGAAGGCGCTGGAGGGACAAATAGAGCCAGGTCTGAAGAAGGAGCTGGATTACCAAGCCAGCCGATCTGGACAGCCCGCGCCCGAGGCAGGGCGGGCAATTACCATACTGGCAGACCGAGAGTTGCCCTACGATCTGCTCAAGAAAATCATGTCTACCTGTGTGGGTGCGGGGTACGCCAGCATATCTTTGGCGGTAAACCAGCGTGCAAAAGAGGCGCAGGCGCAGCGCCAGATTTGAGGCACAGTTATCTTTAAATCATCAGTTCTTTCGGTATCTTACCGTAACAATATGTAATCCGATAAATGTCACGG
>JBQCZX010000031.1:0-5564 GCA_052089485.1 Marinobacter sp.
AAAGCGAGCGCGAATTGCCTACAATCGCGCTCGCTTCTTTGAACACATTCCTAAGCACTCGGAGACTTCATGCGGATAATTCTTGCCCCGATGGAGGGGTTAGTTGACGCACCCATTCGTGAAACCCTAACCAAAGTTGGTGGTATCGACAGATGCGTAACGGAATTTATCCGTGTGACCCACACCCCGTTACCGCCTCGGGTTTTCTATAAGTTTGCGCCCGAGCTGCATAACCAGTCTCTCACGCAGGTGGGTACACCGGTGGCGGTTCAGCTTCTGGGTTCAGACCCACAAAACATGGGCCTGCATGGGCTGAAAGCCGGGGAGTTGGGTGCTACTCAGGTCGATATTAACTTTGGCTGCCCCGCCAAAACGGTAAACAAACACAAAGGTGGTTGTGTGCTGATGCGCGAGCCGGAGCTGATGCATGAGATTGTAGCGGCGGTTCGTAAGGCTGTTCCTGCGCATGTACCTGTGACGGCAAAGATGCGCTTGGGGTATGAAGACCGCTCCATGGGCGTTGCCTGTGCTCAGGCACTGGAAGCGGCGGGGGCAGAAGAAATTGTTATCCACGCACGCAGCAAGGTGGATGGCTACAAGCCACCGGCGTACTGGGAAGAAATCGCCAAGGCCCGGGAAGCAGTGAAAGCCAAAGTGATCGCCAACGGCGAGATCTGGACAGTGGCGGATTACTGGCGCTGCCGTGAGGTTTCTGGCTGTGAAGATGTAATGATCGGCCGGGGCCTGATTGCCAGGCCAGATCTGGCGAGGCAAATCAAAGCAAGTCAGCAGGGTATACAGGTTAAAGATATGACCTGGCCAGAAGCGGTGGCACTGGTGAAAGAATATGCCGAAGTGCTTCAGGGCTGGCTGGAAGACAAATTCGTGACCGGCCGCATCAAGCAATGGTTGAACTTTTTACGGCAGGGGTTTCCTGAAGCGGACGTTTTGTGGCCACAAGCCCGCAAATTTCGCGAGGTTGCGCCGATGTTGACTTGCCTGGACCAACATGTCCCCGTATCGCGAAATGCTGTTCGGGCAGCCTGACGCTACCGTTTTAATAATCCCTTTCGTGTCGCTCCCGATTGCGAACTACACTGGTACAGAGCCGCCATGTGTTCGCAATCGTCGTGGTTGGTAAAATAACAACACGAAGGAGGAGCCTGTTATGTCCGAACAGTCAAAAATGAGCGCCTTTGCAGGACTCGCTGGCGGGATGTGCCTGTCACTCATTATGGTGTCAGGCGTAAGTGCTGCAGAGGGTGATGTAAAGATCACGCCGCTGGGAAGTCATGATGGCGAGTTTTGCGCCCTGGATCGAGCCATGGTGTTCGAGGATCCCAACGGCACCCGCATTCTTTACGACGCCGGCCGCACCGTAGCCGGCCCCGATGACCCCCGCCTTGGCAAAATTGATGTAGTGCTGGTATCGCACATGCACGGAGATCACGTGGGAGATCGCCGTATCAAGGAAACCAATTCCGGAAGTTGTGGTGGCCCGGAAACTCCAATCGTAACGTTGCCGCAGTCCAATACCGTGGATATTGCGATAAAAAAACAGGCAAAGATTGTTACTGGCAGTGAGATGCCCGCGTTCTTTGCGGAAAAGCTTGAAGCGGGCGGTGGCGATCCTGCCAACTCCCTGCTGGTGCGCTTCGGTGGGGATCGGGACGTAGGCGGTGTGGCTATCACCACGGTATCGGCGGATCACAGCAATGGGGTTTCACCGTCTTTTCTGACCGGTCAGCTGGCGGAATATTTAACGGCTGCGGGCGTTAGCGCGAGTGTTGGGCCGCCGACTGGCTACCTGCTGACTTTTTCAAATGGCCTGGTAGTTTATTTGTCTGGGGATACCGGCATTACGGCGGAGCAAAAACTGGTGGTGAACGATCATTACGAGGCAGAGCTTGTGGTAATGAACATTGGTGACACCTACACCACCGGGCCCAAGGAAGCGGCTTACGTGATCAATGACTTGATTGATCCGAAGGCCGTTATTGCCTCTCACGCTAATGAGTCGGCAACGTCCGGTGGAGAGCTGAAGCAGGGCACACGAACGTCCCTTTTCCGGGACTTGGTAAAAGTCCCCATGCATATTCCTTTGAGTGGGCGCACCATCGCTTTTAACGGCGACGGCGGCTGTACGGAAGGGTGTAACTGACACTAGCCTTCCATATCCGTTTTATAATCGCCAGAGCTGGCCGCGCCGTTGAGCCTGGCCCGCTTCAGCATGGCTTGTTGGGTAGCGTTCTTGTTGTCCAGCTTGCCAGCCCAAGCCTTCTGTGCAGGTTCCTGCAAAGCTCGACCGTAAGAAAAACTCAGGCACCAAGGAAGCCGACCAAGGCTGTTCAGGGCGTTCAGGTTGAGCGTTGCTTCTTCGGGGGTCTGCCCACCAGAAAGAAAGCTGATACCCGGAACAGCCGCAGGCACAACTTTGCGCAATACGCACAACGTGGCTTCTGCCACCTCCTCCGGTGATGCCTTCGCACACTCTTTGCCGGGCGTGACCATGCTGGGTTTCAGAATCATGGTCTCCAGCTGCACTCGGTGACGGCGAAGGGCGTTGAAAACTTCGGCAATTACCGCTTCGTTCACCTCTGCAGATCGTTCGATGGTGTGATCGCCATCCATAAGAACCTCTGGCTCCACAATCGGCACGATGCCTATCGACTGGCAGAGCGCGGCGTAGCGGGCCAGCGTTTCAGCGTTGGCTTCTATCGCCAGGCGTGAGGGCAGGCTGTTGGAAATGTTGTACACACAGCGCCACTTGGCAAAGCGGGCTCCTTGGTTTTTGTAGGCTTCCAGGCGTTCGTCCAGGCCGTCTAAACCATAGGTTATTTCATCACCGGGCGCGTTGGTCAGGGGTTTCTTTCCCTTGTCTACCTTAATGCCCGGTACAATGCCCTGACTTTCCAGCAGTTTCGCCATCGGCACGTTATCCAGGCTGGTTTGGCCAAGGGTTTCCTCAAATAGAATTACACCACTGATAAACTCCCCAAGACCCGGCGCGGAGAAAATCAAACTGCGGTATTCTTGGCGCTTATCCTCCGTGGGTTCAACATCCACAGCCTTGAAGCGCTTGGCGATGGTTGGGTTGCTTTCATCGGCGGCGAGGATTCCCCGACCTGGCTGGACGAGATCCTTGATGGTTGAAAGCAGTTCGTTTTGAATACTCATACTGGCTCCTTGTTATTGCAGCTGGGGGGTTATCTTAGCTGGCTATCCTTACTACCCCGGCGGTTAATGCCGCCTGCCGCTGTGTCCTGCTTTTCCAGTTCCGCCTGGCAGTTCACACACAGTCGCACGCCGGGAATGGCTTTACGTCGCGCCTCCGGAATCGGGCAGTCGCACTCTTCGCAGAACTCTGCACTTTCACCTGTGCCCAAATGGCTACGGGCCTCGGCGACGGCATCCTCCACACTTGCATCGATCTGATCTTGCACAGCCCCATCTCGAGCCCATCCACCAGCCATAACGTTGCTCCTGTGAAGTGCCGAACTGATTTATTCGACCAGCATACCAAAGCTGCAGTGATCGGGCTAAGGTGGGTGCTCGTACCTATAGTATTATTACGAATATCACTAAGATACTGTCCACACTGGAAGAAAGGAACCAAAATGTCCGCACATAAAAACTCCCCGCGCCGTGGTGGCAAATGGCCACTGATTGCTGCCTGGCTTGGTGTAGTCCTGCTGCTAACGGCAGCCGTGCTCATGGGCGGTTCCGGGATAGCTTACAAAGCTGAGTGGATCTCGTTGGGCACGTCTTTCACATGGCTAAAACAGGGTGCGCAACTTTCGGTAGCTGCTGCCGCGTTGGGCCTGTTATCACTGATTGTTGGCGGAATCTGTCGCCGGTGGCGCCCGGCGCTGGTCGGTGCAATCGTGAGCATGGCCGTGGTTGCAATGATTGCCATGCCCATGCAGCTGAAACAGCGAGCCCAGAGCGTGCCGCCTATCCACGATATCACCACTGATATGCAAAACCCTCCAGTCTTCAAGGCGCTGGTCACCGCCCGTGAAGAGGCGCCTAATGAAGTGGACTATCCGGGTGAAGAAACAGCGCGTCAGCAACAGGCTGCCTACCCAGATCTAAAAGCCATTACTCTTAAAATGTCGCTGGCGGACACCATGGCAGCCACAAAAGAGACTGTTAAGAAGCGTGGCTGGGAAATTGCCGCGACCACCGATAACACCATCGAAGCCACCGCCACCACACGCTGGTTTGGGTTTAAAGACGATGTGGTGATCCGCATGACTGAAATGGCCAATGGTGTGCGAGTTGATATGCGTTCCGCCTCAAGGGTCGGAAAGAGCGATGTGGGCACTAACGCCGAGCGAATTCAGGCTTTTCTTGAGGATTTGGCAAACCAATAACATCGTTGCTGGCGTACTATGTAGGTATACTCGAAGGGTATAGGATTTTGCCGCTTCTTTTCATAGGTTGGCGGGCCTAACTCCTTCAGTGTGACCTACAATGTATGCATCTTTGCGTCTTCGGTATCAAACCATTGAGTTCGGAAACGTGGATATTCACGTTTGCACCCTGCGTGACAATCAGCAATTCGACGACCCCGACGATGTCGCACTCAAGCTAGGCATCTCGTCCGCCACCTGGCCAATTTTTGGCATAATCTGGCCATCCAGCCTGGTGCTGGCCCATCACATGGTCAGCTACCACACTGCCGGAAAACGAATCCTCGAAATTGGCTGTGGCATGGCGCTATCCAGTCTGCTGCTGAACCACCGAAACGACGATATTACTGCGACCGATTACCACCCGGAAGTTGGCGTGTTTCTGGAGCGGAACACCCAGCTCAATCACGGAAGGGCTATTGGTTATCAGCGAGTCGACTGGGCTGACAAAAACAGTGGTCTCGGTGTGTTTGACATGATTATTGGTAGCGATGTGCTGTACGAAGACGAGCACATCAATCTACTGGCAGACTTCATCCAAAAGCATGCCAGTCCAACTTGCGAAGTGATCCTGGTTGACCCAGGACGGGGGCGAAAAAGCAAATTCAGCCGGCGGATGGAGACCCACGGGTATAGTTACACGCACACCAAGCCGGAGGATACTCATTACCTTGAGCGGCCTTTTAAGGGGCATATATTGAGGTTTTGGCGGGACCATGAGTAGAACGCGCCGAGCAAGCCTTGGTCAAAACACGCTGCTGCGAAATTACACCAACACTTGCCGTGTGTTAGCAATGTAGTGATGAACCTGGCGCTCAATGTCTGGATCAACCATGCTTTTTGGGCGACGATCATTGGGGCAGGGCATCTTCGGTGTGGTACCAAACAATCGGCAGATCAACGGCCGCTCTGCGTATACAGTGCAGCCGTTAGGACCAAGGTGTACGCAGCTAAAGTCGTTTAATGCTGCTTCGTGTTCGGCGTCGGTTTTCGCTGGCAGGCGGGACATTTCTTCTGGAGAAGTGGTTACTGGTCCGCAGCAGTCGTGGCAACCCGGCACACATTCGAACGAAGGAATGTTCTCACGCAGCCGCGCGATAATATCTCGATTTTTATACATTTATGCCTACCGTATTTGCATCATTTGCA
>JBQCZX010000031.1:5664-29000 GCA_052089485.1 Marinobacter sp.
ATTTGCATCATTTGCAACTAATTAATTCTTTGGTTTCTCAAGAGCTTCCTTGAGGCCGGCAAACGGGTTGTGCGTAGCCGCTTCACGCCGCTTTTCGGAGCTTCCACCGTAGCGTACGAAATCCTCAAACTTACTGTGCTCTTCATCATGACAGTAAACGCATAATAGCTCCCAATTACTGCCATCGGCGGGATTGTTGTCGTGATCATGATCCACATGGTGAACAGTCAGTTCCCGCAGATTGGTGCGAGTAAACTCACGGGCGCAGCGCCCGCACACCCACGGATACATTTTTATCGCTCGTTCACGGTAACCGCTTTCGCGTTTCGCAATATAATCGCGCTGCTCAGCCAGTAGCTTATCCAGCTTGCTTGTGTTGCCGGTATTCTGGCTCATTAGTATTCCTCGTTATCAAGAGCGTGTGGCGTGCTATTCTGTTCCGAAAATGCCACCACTGGGTCACTTATGACCACTGCAACCTGGTTTATATTGCTCGGCACGTTATTACTGGTAGTGGGCTTCACTGCGTCGTATATCAAAACGGTTCCTGCCACATCGGCCATTGTGTATCTGGTTATTGGGCTCGTTGTCGGGCCCATGGGTTTTGGTCTGTTCCATTTCAATCCGCTAAAAGAGTCGGCGTTGCTGGAGCTGCTGACTGAAATTGCGGTACTTATTTCACTGTACTGTGCTGGCGTAAAAATGCCAGTACCAGTCAAATTCTCGCGGTGGCGCATACCTCTGCGACTGGCTGTTATCTCCATGATGCTCACGGTTGGTCTTGTGGCGATTTTCGGTTACTACTGGCTTAGTTTGCCGCTCGGTGCGGCCGTGTTGCTGGGTGCCGTGGTAGCGCCCACAGATCCAGTTCTGGCAACGGAGGTACAGACTCGTCACGCCGGAGACCCCGACCGATTGCGCTTTGCCTTAACCTGTGAGGCGGGCATGAACGACGGCAGCGCTTTCCCCTTCGTGATGCTGGGCTTGGGCTTGCTGGGGGTGCATGATTTGGGCGATAACGGGTGGCACTGGCTGGCGGTAGATGTGGTATGGGCCAGCGGTGCAGGTATTGGTATCGGTATTATGGCGGGCTGCGGTGTTGGTTGGATCGTCCACGCGACCCGTAAGACGTTTACGTACTCGGAGTTTCTGGAAAACTTTTTGGGCCTAGGGCTGATTGCTGTTGCCTATGGACTTAGTTTGTTGGTGGGTGCTTGGGGCTTTCTGGCGGTATTCAGTGCTGCAGTGGCGTTGCGTCACACTGAATTGAAGCAAGTAGGTCTCAGGCAAAGGTACTCAAGTACGCCCTCTGGGGCGACTACCGAAAAGGACGGATCTCAAGCCATCGTTCACGTCCACCAAAACTCCTTAGCCTTTAACGAGCACTTAGAAAAATTGGCCGAGATTGTGCTGGTATTGCTAATCGGTGGGTCGCTTTTCTGGGATTCGTGGAGTTGGCGGGCCGTTGGGTTTGCAGCATTCCTGTTCTTCATTGCGCGCCCCATCAGCGTTCATTTGGGCCTGCTGGGAAGCAGGGCGCCGCTTCGCCTGCGTAATATGGCAAGCTGGTTCGGGGTGCGCGGTATTGGCTCGCTTTACTATCTAATGTACGCGATCCAGCATGGGCTGCCCGAGAAAATTTCGTTGGAGTTGATGCACTTGACTCTAGTTGTGGTTGCTCTGTCTATACTGGTTCATGGGGTGAGTGTTAAACCAGCCATTGCTCGTTTTTGGCGGTCGCGAAACACTGGGTAGAGGCCCTAAACTGGGGCCCTCACTATAAATTGGTGCGAGGGCGCAAAGAAAAATATCGAAAGCCAGGGGTTGAAGGAAGGCCGCTGCACGCCCATATTTAACGAGATAAATGTAGATTTCTGTAAGGCTGGATGCCTACAGCAAGTTTTGAAAAGAACTTCTTAAGAGTGTCAGTCCATTTACATAAAAGCATAAAAGAGAGGAATACGACCGTGTCGAACCAACCATTTCTTACCGATATCAAGACCATTCGAGAACGTGCTCGTCAGCATATCGAACGAGGTGCTGTCACCGAAGGCTATACGGCGGATCGTGAAAACGTCATTAATCTGCTTAACGCAGCACTGGCCACTGAAATTGTCTGCACGCTGCGTTACAAGCGCCATTACTTCATGGCGGACGGCTTGAGCGCGAGCGTCGCCAAGGCTGAGTTTTTGGAACACGCTCAGCAGGAACAGCAGCACGCGGACTGGCTGGCAGAGCGTATCGTGCAACTCGGCGGTGCGCCGAACTTCTCCCCAGAAGGTCTGCTAAGCCGTTCTCACGCGGAATATACAGAAGGCGAGTCTCTACGCGAGATGATCAAAGAAGATCTGATTGCAGAGCGTATTGCCGTCGATAGCTACCGCGAAATTGCCACCTATCTTGGGGATAAAGACCCCACGTCCCGGCGCCTGATGGAAGACATCCTAGCCCAAGAAGAAGAGCACGCCGACGACATGGCGGGCCTGCTCGAGGGATTAGATGAGATGCAAGGCCGTAAAGGCTAAAAGGTAGCTTATGGGGCCTGTTCGCGAAGAGCAGGCCTTTACTTCATACTCGCACTGGCCGTAGCTAATTTCAGCGCCAAGCCCGTAAATACGGCACCCGCTATTCGGTTCAAATACACTTGGGCTTTTGGCGAGTTATTCAACCAACCACCTAGCTGTCCCGCCAATATCGCCACTGCACTGAAAATCACCAACGAGATGCCCATGAATACGCCGCCCAGGAGGAAGATCTGGGGTGCGAGATGCCCCTGCGCGGGCGACGCGAACTGAGGTAGGAAGGCCAGGAAAAATATCGACACCTTCGGATTGGTAATGTTCATGATGATGCCACGACGATACAAAGCACTGCTTGAGCGCAGATTCGAGCCAGGTGCCTCAAGGCGACTCGCCGACGCCCGAAAGGCCTGCCAAGCCAAAAACAGCAGGTAAATAGCACCCACTATTTTTAGAAGGGTAAACGCAACAACGGACGTTTGAAAAATGGCAGCTACACCAAAAGCTACGGCTGTCGTGTGTACGACCAAGCCTGTGCACAGCCCGAGTGTAACCAGAACACCGGACTTTTTGCCATATAGCGCCGATTGAGTTAAAACGAAAATATTATCTGGGCCGGGCGCGATGCTTAAAAACGCCGATGCGATAGCGAACGTAATGAGAGATTCAACTGGCATCATGTTATCTCAAGCCTTTTCAGCCAGCCGAAGGGAGGTTGCCTCCCAGCATGTTTTCAACCACCGCCGCATTATAGAAGGCTTCAATCGTGTGGATTTTGTCATCCCGGACACGAAACCAGACTGCAAGACGTACATCCCCAATCGGTTCAAAGTTGGTTTGATAATCCAGGATCGCGAACACGTGTTCTCCGTCGGCACTGAGTTGACGGAGGATCAGGTCTTTCTGGATGGCGGCCATACCGAATTGGTAGGACATGATGTCATCCGGATTAAGGAAACGCATATTCGGCCCCACATATTCAAACCCTTCGGCAACCAGCACAGTTTTTGCCTCATCAAAACGCTGGGCATGGATATCAGCGATGAACTGCTCCACGATGATTTTTGGCTGCATTCATAAACTCCAATTCTAATATGGGGATGATTTAAATGCCTACGTTCGCGTAGGCACTGTCTTTCGGCCAGACCGGTAACGTTACCACTGCAGCCCTTCGAAGGGATATAGCCTTATGGAAAGCCAGCCAGATCAGACGTCGTCCTTTTGCAGTTTGAACCTGCGGTCGGGTGATGTGCTCTATCACCAGGGCCAGACCGAAAACCACATATACGTCATTGAGTCAGGACATCTCAAACTGGAACACGTGAATAGCTCCGGTGCTGCAAGCATTTCGGCCGTTCTCGGTGCCGGGGAAATACTGGGGCCAGGCTTGGGTACAACAGCGCGCGCGACACAGACGGTCACCGCTAAAGGATCGACTTGCGTGCAACGCCACACGGCGACGGCCTTCAGGGCGCAGCTAACCAATGATCATGGGTTGATGGTTCGCGTTATCGAGATGCTGGCCCATCGCCAGGAAACCACTGAGCGACGACTGTATGCGTTGATGACACTGGGTGTGCGTGGGCGCATTGCGTTAGCGTTGCGTGATTTGGTCGGCCAGGCTGGCGGACACTGCGTTCATGGTCATGAGGTTGATGTGCCCCTGACCCAGCAGGAGTTGGCAGAGCTGGTAGGTGCTAGCCGACCAGTCGTCAGCTCCGAACTCAATGAACTGCGTCGCGATGGACTTCTGGATTATACCCGTGGGCACATCTGTGTTATCGATCTCAGCGCACTGAATGCCTTCTCACAGAGCCTCCTGCCGAACTGTTAGAAAGCTGACAGACGAGCAACCCGTGGTGGAATACGCTTTCTTTGGTTAACCCCAAAAGAGGCTATTCCCATGCGATTCAAAACGACACTGACCGTCACTCTTACCGCTTTACTTGCGGGCACTACATCTTGGGCTTCGGCTGCCGACGAAAAACAGGACACCAAGGCCACTGCCGAAAGTGGCCAGTTCTCTCCCTATGTTGATGCCAAAGGCACCATCAGTCGGCCCCACGAATTTCGTGATAAATGGGTACACATAGGTAGTTGGTTTGTCCGCGAAGACGACCAGGCCAGCGGCCCCGGTGTCCACGACGTATACGCAGACCCTGCGGCCGTAGAAGGCTTTCGAGAAACCGGTCAATGGCCCGATGGCGCTACGTTGGTGAAAGAGATAAGCGGTATCCGTGAGGGTCAGAAAACAACTGGCTTTGCCCAGTGGGCGGGTGAGCCAGGCGTGTGGTTTGTCATGGTGCGCGACCGCCAGAACCGATTCCCCGAGAATATGGCCTGGGGCGAAGGCTGGGGTTGGGCGTTGTTTACAAAAGAAAGCCCAGAAACCACCACAACGACAACCTGGAAAGGCGAAGGCTTTAACAACTGCTTTGGTTGCCACACTCCGGCGCAAGACACCGAGTGGATTTTTATCGAAGGCTACCCGGCTGTTCGTGATTTTGCCAAATACCCGAAATGAAATTGTTTAAACAGTAAACAAACCGTGACCTTTTCGTGATGATTAATAACTAGCGTCTGCGGATACTTTACTGGCACAAACAACCCTTGCCCTTGGCGGCACTTGTTGCCGGTTGCCATTCGGATAACGAGGACGACGATGTGATAGCTGACCGAAGTTTCAGCTACCAGATCACTGTTACCAACCTGACTGCAGGGCAGCCACCGCCGGCCTCTACCTAACGTGGGCCTCTATGCCCATTAACACCAACGATGCCCTGGCTGCTCTTAACGGCGTGTCACTGGAGGATATCGGGGTAGGGCAGAGCCAAACCTATCTCACCATCAACTACGATGCTGGCGCCGAAGCCAATAGCGAAACCGCCGATACAGTGCCCGGACCTGCGGCAACCGGTCTTGTGGAAGGCTTTAACGCAGCCCGCGACGATTTGCGCAACGCAGTTTACGCTAGGCGGTGCCACGCTCAACTAGGGGCGGTGAGGAGAGTTAAAACCTTGTTCGTCTTGCCCGTTTCTCCCAGAAACGCATCTCGTCACGCGCTCGCTTTAACTGCTGGTCAATTTTACGCAACTCTTGTCGCATATTTAGAGCTTTCTCTTTATCTTCCTCCTCGTCCAGTGACTGCTCCAGTTGTCGGGACTCAAAATTCAGCTTGTCTATGTAGTCCTCGACATCGTAGATTCTTTTGCCTAGCTCATGGGCATTTAAAAAATCGTACTCTAAGTCTGCGGGACAAGCATTATGATACTGGCGTCCTTTACGGCCTTCCTGAAAGGCATTCTCTGGAGTGCAATAACGCAGCACCCCTTTGTCGCGGCCTTCAAAATACAGCTCGCGATCAGGGCTTACGCCTGCTTTTTCGCAGGCCTCACGATGATCCTCGAAGCGGCTCAATGGCTCACCGTTGCGCCAATCCCGAAATCCTTGTCATAATTCAATTTCCTTACAATGGCGAAGGCCATTAGCCTGTTCTCTGATTCAGCCATCCTGACGCTCTGTCCCAACCCATTCATCAGCTTTGGTTCTCAATTCGCCGAATTTGTCGGACACAGACTCAAGTTTGCGCTCCCACTCGGGGTCAGGCTCCTGGCCTTGGGTAACTTTAAAGAACACCTGCATCAACGCAGTCATGGCGAAGGGCTCAATCACAGCCTGCTTTATACCCCACGCGAATACTAATGCAATGGCGAAGGTCAGCGCGCCGGCTGTGCCAGGGAACAAGGCGACGAGGCCAGCGACTGGAGCCAAGATGAGTAGGAATACGGCGAAAGTCAGGCCCCAGATAATCAGCGTCAAGAGCACTGCATTCTTAAGAAAGGATGTGTAGTTTTGAGCATATAAAATCAGAGCGCTGCGGCTGGAAGCCCAAGGATTATCACTATTGGTGCGGATGTTGTACGCAAGTATTACTTCATCCAGATACGTCAGCGACAACCGAATGATCGTATTCACGAACTTGGCCACTCCTGCAAGACCTGGAATAGGTAAGATCGCTGCGAGGGAAAAAAATGCTCGGTTGAATGCCTTGATTACGCCTTTGATAAGTTGGTCTACACCGAATAGCACGTTGGACTCAGCAAAGCGCTTCTTGACCACATCCTGAGCGTAACTAATCTGGCCGCGCCCGCCCGGGATTTCGCCGCCATCCATAATCTCCACCAGCACCGCGATGTGCCCAGCTTTGACCATATACAGCAGATACTCTCGCAGGAAATACATCACCACGCCCGCGATACCAAAGCCAACGAATCCACCCCAAGCGCTACCGGTCGCCGTATCGCCGAACACCGCGCCAGCGGTGTAACCCGCCCCGGCACCGATACCCGTAGCCAACACATAGACCAAGGTGATACCGAAATAAATCAGAAAACGAAATATCAAAAATGGGGCTGTGCGACGTAACAGACCTATAATCTCGCCAATTTGAAAGTCCTTCATATGTTGTCCCTCCCAAGAATCGCGGTTATGGCATTGAGGCAATGCAGAAAAACTCTTCGCATTCATTAATGATCCAGAATTTGGCTCAGGAATAGCTTAGTGCGCTCATTCTGCGGATTTTCGAAGAATTCTCCTGGCGCGCTGGATTCCACAATCTGCCCCTCATCCATGAAAATAACCCGGTCTGCAACTTTCTTCGCAAAGCCCATCTCGTGGGTTACGCACACCATGGTCATGCCTTCCTCCGCCAGATCTACCATGACATCCAGTACCTCCTTGATCATCTCCGGATCAAGCGCAGACGTTGGCTCATCAAACAGCATGATTTTAGGATTCATGCACAAGCTACGGGCGATAGCCACGCGCTGTTGCTGCCCTCCGGAGAGTTGTCCAGGGTACTTTTTAGCCTGATCACCTATCTTGACCCGCGTCAGGATGCGCGTCGCAGTTTTTTCCGCTTCTCGGCGCGATTGCCTGGCAACCCAGATAGGTGCCAGGCAGCAGTTTTCCAGAACGGTCAGGTGAGGAAACAGGTTGAAGTGCTGAAACACCATGCCGACTTCGCGACGAATGGTGTCTATTTTTTTGGTCTCGGCGGTTAGCTCCATACCCTCGACCAGTATCTTGCCGCGCTGGTGCTCTTCAAGGCGATTGAAGCAGCGAATTAACGTGGACTTGCCAGACCCTGAAGGCCCGCACACCACAATGCGCTCCCCGCGATTAACCGTAAGATTGATATCTTTGAGTACGTGAAACGTGCCGTACCATTTGTGCATACCGGTGATTTCGATCATCGCATCGGGATTCGCGACGGTTTGGCTACCGCTGTCTGTTTCTGGCATGGATCACTCTCCTTTGTGGCCCGTTTCGAAGCGCCGTTCCAGATGCATGGAATACCGGGACATTCCGAAACAAAATACCCAGTACACCAGCCCCGCAAAGATATAACCTTCAATGGCAAAGCCCAGCCATGAGGGATCTGTAAGCGCCGACTGAACAATGCCCAGCAGGTCAAAGAGGCTGATAATGGAAACCAGCGTTGTATCTTTGAACAGTTCAATGAAGGTGACCACCAGGCCAGGTATAACTATCTTCAGTGCCTGTGGAAGAATGATTAACGCCATGGTTTTGCGGTAGTTCAGCCCCAGCGATGCCGCGGCTTCGCTTTGTCCCTTCGCGATGGCCTGCAAACCACCACGCACCACCTCTGCGACATAGGCAGATTGAAACAGCGCAATGCCGACCAGCGCGCGCAGCAACTTATCGAAATCGACACCACTTGGCAGGAACAACGGCAGCATCACTGAGGCCATAAACAACACGGTAATCAGCGGCACGCCCCGCCAAAGCTCGATGAAGGACACGCACACAGCTCTGACAATAGGCATATTGGAACGTCGCCCAAGTGCTAGCAAAATGCCAAACGGCAAAGCCGCAACAATCCCCACCGTTGACAGGATCAGGGTCAGCATCAAACCACCCCAATTGCTGGTGGAAACGTGTTCCAGGCCAAAAACCCCGCCACGGAACAAAAAGAACGCAATTACCGGGAAGATGAACAAGGTAAAAGCCCCAATCCACGCTTTGCCTGGCACCTGGCGGAGCATTAGCAAAAGCAGAGAGATAACAAAAATAGTCGCAGCCAGGTTTACACGCCACTGGGCCTCAGCGGGATAGAACCCATACAGAAACTGGTTGATGCGAGCGTAAATAAATACCCAGCATGCACCGTCACTACTGCAGGCATCACGACTGGTGCCTACCCAATCTGCGTCTATCAAGGTCCATGCCACGACTGTCGGAATTGTTAGATACAGAAGATACAAAGCAACAAGAGTCATGAGGCTGTTGGCGATCGAGGAGAACAGGTTTTTACGCAACCAGCCTACGACACCAACTTGACTGGTCGGTGGTGGTAAGTCCGGGAGCTTTTCAAATTCACCCATGAAAATTGTCCTCAGCTATTGCTCAATAAGCGCAAAGCGGCGGTTGTACCAGTTCATAAAAAACGAGATCAGCAAACTGATGGTGAGGTAAACGCTCATCGTCATGGCGATAATTACCACGGCTTGCCCCGTTTGATTCAGGGTGGTTCCGGCGAAGACATTCACAAGATCCGGGTAGCCGATTGCAGTGGCCAAAGACGAGTTCTTCACGATATTCAGGTATTGGCTGGTGAGTGGCGGAACAACCACACGCATGGCTTGGGGCAAAACCACCAAGCGAGTGGTTTTGTTGGTGTTGAGCCCCAGCGAATACGCCGCCTCTGTCTGGCCGTGACTGACCGAGAGAATGCCGGAGCGCACAATCTCTGCGATCGAAGATGCCGTGTAGATCGTCAGCGCGATCAGCAATGCCGCCAGTTCCGGTATCACGGTCATACCACCCGTAAAGTTGAACCCCTGAAGCGACGGCAAAGACCAGCTTAGCGGCGCCCCCATAACCGCATAGGCGAGCCCGGGCAGAGCAACAAGAACAGCTAACGAAACCCACAATGTATGGAACGGCTGCCCCGTTTGCATGCGACGCCGATGAGCCCACCTGGCCAGCACGGCGACAACTACAACCGCCAACGCAATCGCAGCGAAAACCACCCCAGACCCAGGCTCGAAAATTGGCTCTGGTAAATAAAGCCCCCGAATGTTCAAAAAAGCCATATCGCCAGCAGCAAAGCTTTGGCGTGGAGAGGGTAAGGCCTGAATAACCGCGAAGTACCAGAACAGGATTTGCAGCAGCAAAGGGATATTGCGGAAGGTCTCGATATAGACAGCGGCCAGGCGTGAAATCAACCAGTTGGTCGACAAACGCGCCAGCCCAATAATCAGCCCCACTATCGTTGCCAAGAAGATACCCAAAACCGATACCAGAATAGTATTGGATAGCCCCACCACAAACGTGCGGGCATAGGTGGAGGCCGGGGTGTAAGCAATCAGGCTTTGAATAATGCCAAAACCTGCCTCCTGATTGAGAAACCCGAAACCCGTCGTGATGCCTCGGCTCTCAAGGTTCACCACTGTGTTGTGAAAAATGTAACCAAAAAAGGCGAACACTCCAATCAACAACAACACTTGGTAGAAAAGCGCATGAACCTTCGGGTTACGCCAGAACGGCGGCTTGGAGGGGGCAAGATCTCGGTTTTCGTTGTGCCCAGAGGTGTCGGAAGACATCACGCCTCCTCCTATTCAGACCCTAGCGAACCGGGGGCGCGTACTGAATGCCGCCGTTGCTCCACAGGGCATTGAGGCCCCGCTCGATCTTCAGGTTTGAGCCTTGACCCACGTTCCGCTCGAAGGATTCAGCGTAATTGCCCACCTGCTTGACGATGTTGTAGGCCCAGTCATCGGATACGCCCAGCATCTCGCCAAACTCACCGGTTTCACCCAGGAAACGCTTAACGGCGGGCTTGTCGCTGTTCTTTTTCATATCGTCGATGTTTTCGGAGGTAATACCCAGCCCCTCAGCATTAAGCATCGCGAACAGGCTCCACTTGGCTAAATTGAACCAGTCGTCGTCACCCTGGCGAACCGATGGCCCTAGGGGCTCCTTGGAAATTACCTCCGGTAATACAACGGCACCCGCTGGATCTTTCAGCAAAATGCGCAGGGCATAAAGCTGGGACTGATCAGAGGTAAGTGCATCACAACGGCCCGCATCGAACGCCTTTGCGGTGGCGTCTGCGTTATCGTAGGTAACAGGCGTGAATTTCATATCATTGCTGCGGAAATAATCTGCCAGGTTTAGCTCGGTGGTCGTACCGGATTGAACACAGACAGATGCGCCTTCAAGTTCTTTGGCGCTTTTCAGGTCGAGGGATTTCTTCACCAAAAAGCCCTGACCATCGTAATAAGTAACACCGGTGAAGTTGATTCCGAGGGAGCCATCACGAGACAGTGTCCAAGTGGTATTGCGGGAAAGGATATCTATTTCGCCCGATTGCAGGGCAGTGAAACGCTCTTTGGCGTTCAGGGGCGTGAATTTTACTTTGCTGGCGTCACTGAACATGGCAGCAGCCACGGCGTGACAGACATCAACGTCTAAACCTTTCCAATCACCATTATCATCAATGTTGGAAAACCCGGGCAGCCCGGTGTTAACCCCGCACTGCACAAAACCTTGCTCCTTAACGTTATCGAATGTGTCCCCGGCATTAACCGTGCCCGCGAATGTGGCAACAGCTAAAGCTGTGCCTGCTGCTAGTGCTTTTATACGCTTCATTTTTCATCTCACTTTTTGGCTGTATTTATCTTTAAATAAACAAGTGAGTGGTCAATGCCAGCGGCACTCTCCAGCGGGCCGTCCATGCCAGTCTAGCTGCACCCAGAAACCGGGCTGTTCACTCGGTTCGGCACTTCCAGACGAAACCTTCCATTTGGAAGCGCATCCTTCGCCCTCCATGCCACAACAACCAAATCTATGGCGGGCTGAGAAATTTCTCGAAACGTGAATTCAGTGGATCAATTTTTGCCTGAAGTCGCCCCCTTCAAAAATTGGCTCACACTCAAAGATTGGCTTTTGCTGATAAGTAGCCAACCCCTGCTGGAGTCTTTTAATAGTAGTTGCTCTTTGCAATAACGCCAAAACTCGAAACCGTGACCGCTTTTGTTACATTTGCCAGTGGCTATCTGGCACCCGTTGTATGTGAATGTGGGCGAGAAGGCGTATCGTTGGCCGAATCAAAAACTGAAAGCTGCCAATGATAAACAGCCAAACAGCTGCTTTTTCCAAGGAGGGATAAAGGAAAAAAACACTGCCCAACAGGAACCAGATCGCTATAAAAAAATCGTTAATGATACTAACCACTTCATAGCGACGCCGAATAATTAGCTGCTCGTGGCCGATGGTAAGGGTAATGGGGTTATCGAGATTATGCGGGTCGCTCATGGCAAAACCTTTGCGGCAATTTGGAGTGGAAAAACCACTACGTTATCTCCTTCTTGCCATGGCTGAAATTTGGTCATGGCTTGCAAAAAGAACGGGTGCTCAAGCCAGTTTTTTAGCCACAGCTGCAGGTTGGGGTAGGGTAGGCTGTAAAAAACATCGCGATCCACATGGGCGAATTGGCGAACAAACGGCATGATGCCAATATCGGCAATGGTCTCGTTATCCCCCAACAGGAAAGGATGTTTAGTCAGCAACTCCTCTAAAACCTGTAAAAAGGCTTCACCCCGTTGCCGATACTCTGTCTGGGTCATTTCGGGGTGACGATCGGCGTATTTATAGCGATCCAGCCAATGTTTAAATTCGTTGTCGTTTTGCTCGATCAAAGCGTTGGCCTGATGCAAAACCTTGGCATCCAACAACCCTTGCGGATCTTGCTGCTCAAGCGCCCACGCCATTATCTCCCGGCTCTCTTCAATCACAGTACCATCAGAAAGCTGCAAAACAGGCACAGTGCCTTTCGGGCTAATCGCTAGCATCTGGGCCGGTTTGTTTTTCAGGACTATCTCCCGCAGCTCCACCTGTAACCCGGCAAACAAGAGGCCGAGACGGGCGCGCATGGCATAGGGGCAGCGACGAAAAGAGTACAGGCGATGAAGTGAAGCAGTCATGGGTGTTTTCGCAACAGTGTTAACTGGGATCGCATTGAAGCTGCGACTGATTTGTGAGTATTTCCACCACATAGGTATAGGGCTCGATGCCATTGGCTCTAGCCGTTTAAAGCCCCATGCAGTTGGCGTAGTAGGTAGTGGTCGCTGGCCAGTCTGAGAAAAGCCCTATCACACCCACGTCCTGAGCTAGCACATCGATTACCGTGTAAATATCACCATCGTTATCAATGGCATCAGTAACGCTTTGATAATACCAGCCACCGCCATTTTTAAGCGGCCCGCTGCGTTCGAAGGACCAGCCAATCAGGTCAAGGCCGGCCGCTTTGGCGTTGGTTGCGTACTCTGAAGGTACGATCTTCTGATTGCCGTCTAAAGTCAGCATTTTCCAGAGCGCTGGCGCCAGAATGGGAACCCCTTGTTGGGTGAGGCTTTCCATGTACGCCATGGATACGTTTTCCGGATCGTTCGGCTTCTCATCCAGGAACACGGCTTGCTTGCCAAATTCAGGCATCTGATTAACCCAGAAAATTACGTCGTCTAGCAGGAAAGACTGAGGCCATACCTTTTCGGGGCTGACTCCGGCCTCTGTGTACTCTTCGACCATCTGCCGCGCATATTCTTCTTGGGTGTAGTCTCCTTCAAAAGGCATAGCCACTACTGGTGTTTTCAGCTCTGGGGTGAAGTTCACGCCCAGTTCGGTCAGCAACTCGATACTTTCACGGTGGCTAAGCAATGTGCCGTGAGTGGCATAAAGGTCTGTGCGCCAGTCGGCGGTTCCGCCGAGATACTCCTCTGGCGTGGTGGCATCTTGATCAAACGCATCCATTTTTCCTCTGAGCGACTTAAACTCCGCCAGAGTAATATCGCTGGTGCGGCATTCGGCTTCGGCCTGTTGGCCGGTGGCTGGATCTGCCGGTACGAAGGGCTTGGTGCACTTGGCGTTCAGTTCTGGTACTGCCACGATGTTGGTGGTTGTGTGCAGATCATTCTGGGCGTGGCGGCAGACGAGTTCACGGTCCTTGGTAAAGGCTACATCGCACTCGACTATCCCGGCCCCCATTTTGGCGGCAGCTATATAGGACTCGCGGGTATGTTCAGGAAATTGCATCGGCGCGCCCCGGTGTCCAATGGAGAAGTTTGACGAAACCAGCGGCTTTGACTCACAAGCTTGTAACGTATTTTTCAGTTCTCCGTCATCCATATCATTGATCAGAAAGTACGGCCGGGGGCCAAGCTGAACCAGCGATTGGTCGGTGTCTGAAGAGGTTACTCCGGTTGAATCGTTGTTTTTAACGTTGGCGTTACAACCAGATAATATCGCAATAGAGCCGATGAGCAAGGGTAGGATAAACGGGAGTTTCATGACAGGTTCCTTCTGTTTATATTGTTAGTTATTTAGCTTCCAAACTTCACATTAGTAGGCGACCCTATGGCGGTCAACTTACCACAGGCAGCGATGTCCCTTAGCCAGATTCAGTGCTACGTACTGCCTGCTTAATACCGGATGCGGATTTACCACATTCGGTGATTACTATTGCGCCAGGTAGGTTAGCTCTTTGTTGATCGGGCAGGGTGTCTGTGTAGAAGCGGTCAACGTATTTGAGCGAAGCGACCTTGCAGTGTGAGTTAAGGGCCCATTTGCTTTGGTCTGCTACCAACATACGCGTTCGGGTATTGGCTATGATTGCCCGGCTAACTTCAGCCTCTCCAATTTCATAGTCCATTAGGCCATTCTCTTGATCCATGCTGCCGGTACTGATGATGCCGAAGTCGGTCGTGAAAGAGCTGAAAAAGCTGGTGACTTCTGAACCAACTACATCGTGATGGCTGTGTCGATATATCCCACCAGACACAATCACCTCCAGACCGGGGTTCCCAGAAAGAGCGGCCGCGACACTGAGGTTATTGGTTAATATCCGCAGTGATCGATGGTGGATCAGCGCTTGCGCTACTACCTCAACGGTAGTGCCGACGCCTAGGCTAACGGTGGCGCACTCTGGAATATCCGCCGCGACACGCTTAGCCATTCGCTGTTTAGCCAACAGGTTGGTCACTCGGTCATCTTGTATGGCAGCAACGGATGGCGCTGCACTGGCCGGCAAGCTGACGCCACCGTAACGACGTCGCAACAGGCCCTGTTCGCACAATTTGTTGATGTCGCGGCGAACGGTTTGTGTAGTGACGCCAAAGCGCTGAGCTATGTCTTCAACTTCAACATGCTCCTGTTCATGCACCCATTGTAGGATGCAACGCTGGCGTTCTTTGGCGTTCATCAGACTATATGCTCGATCCGTTGACCCCGGTTGATATTATGCGAGGCAGCTGGCTATTTGAGCTCGGATTGTGCCCGCTTTCGCAGCCATACGTCTGCCATTTCAGCAAAACCAAGACCTGAAGGTTGGCTCGCTATCGCAGCCGGCCGATGGGTCATAACCGGCAGGTGCTTGCGAATGTTGGCTACCCCCACACTCATAGGGAAGCTGCGAAACATGCTCTCGTCGTTAGGTGCATCACCAATAAAAATAGAACGCTGCTGCAATGCTGGTGTGTCCAAACCCAGCAGTTCACGACCCACTCGAAGCGACATAGCGGATTTGTCGAAATCCCCCAGCCAGATGTTGATGTGAATCGAACTTTGCCGAACGTTGAAGCCTTGAGCATGCAGAGCATCGTAAATGGCAGCCACTTGTTCAGGCGTTAGTGATTGCTGCTGGTTGTAATCCACAGCCACATCCACATAGCGAAATGGCTGGTCGGTGGCGAGCTTGGGCACAAAATCCAGTTTGAGCGCAGCAACGGCCTCCAATATGGCCTGCTGGTCACGCCGGTGCTTCAGTTCGTCTTCCCAGTAATGCCAGCTAACGGTTTGTGGGGCTGTGCGCTCGGCATAGAAGGCACCTCCTTCACCAATAACGGCTCTCACTGGCCAGGTCCGAATGATTTGATCACACCAACCCGCGCAGCCTCCGGTTACCGGAATCACGCTGATGCCGGAATCTGCCAGACGACAGATCGCGAGATAGGTCTCTGGCAGCAGTCGGCCGTCAGTCGTCAGCGTGTCGTCCACATCGGTGAACAAAATGTCGGCGTTACCAAACTCAATACTGTCTTTCATAGAATCGGTTTTCCGGCTCACAGGCGACTCAAGGTCAGATTACTTTTTTGCGCAGGACGCTGGTCAGCGCCTCTCCCAGAATGACCAACACAACAATTGCCAGCAAAATGGTTGCTACGGTTTGCCAAGCGAACAGGTCGATAGACCCTTGCAATAGCACCCCGATACCACCGGCGCCCACCAAACCCAACACCGTAGATTCACGGATATTGATGTCCCAGCGCAAAATGATGATCGCAAAAAACGCCGGCATCACTTGCGGCACAATGGCGTAAAGCACCACCTTGAATTTACTGGCTCCGGTTGCCTCCATAGCCTCCACTGGGCGACGATCGATTTCCTCAATGGCTTCGCCCATTAGCTTGCCGATGAAACCCACGGAGCGAAACATGACCGCCAAAATGCCGGCCAGCACACCGGGGCCAAAAATGGCCACGAAAAGCAACGCCCAGATGATGGTGTTGACGGAACGACTAGAGACCAGAATAAACCGGCCAACCCACAAGGTGATTTTGTTCGGCGTGGTATTCTGCGCCGCGATGTAAGACACCGGTAAGGCGATGAATATCGTCAACATGGTAGACAGAGTGGCGATATGAACGGTCTCCAGCATGGCGGAGAATATTGCACTCCACTGGCTGAATTCCGGCGGCCACATACGCGCACCCAGGCTTTGGATCTGATTGGGTGCATCCCATACCCAAGGCCAAAAGATGTCGATATCGCGCACCGCCCATACCACAGCGATCAGAGTAACCAGATAGACCACATAGCGCGTCAGCTGTTCTTTGCGGTCATAACGTGACCAGACTCGATCGGACAATTTTGCAGCGTGATCTACCATACCTTTTTCCTCACCCATCCGCTTAAGCCTTCACTGACCAGAATGATCCCAATAATCATCAGCAAAATGGCAAGGGCGAAATCGTAATCGTAACGTCCAAATGCGTTCATGAGCGTGCCGCCGATACCACCAGCACCGACAATGCCAACAACCGCCGAGGCGCGAAGGTTGCTGTCGAGTTGGTACATAGACAGCCCTATTTGGCGCGGCATGATCTGGGGGAAAACCGCATATACCAGTATTTTCATGTAACCGGCACCTACGGAACGCATGGCTTCGACCTGGCCCCAATCAATTTCCTCGATTTCTTCAGCCAACAACTTGGCAACAAATCCGATTGAATACAGAGTCAGCGTGAGGATACCCGCCACTGGGCCAAACCCGACCGCAGCAACAAATAGAATGGCCACGATAACGGGATGGAAACTGCGAGATACGATAATCAGGGTGCGGCCCAGCAGATAAACTGGCATCGGAGCTACGTTCCGAGCAGCCATTACTGCGATGGGCACCGAGAGCAGAATACCCAGCATGGTCGCCAAAAACGCGATCTGGAAACTTTCTTTAAACCCCGTCCACAGCAGGCCAGCACGTTCAAAGCTTGGCGGAACGGCGCCACCAAAAATTTTGCCAGCACGAGGTAAGCCCTCGGAAATCCGTTGCCAATCGAATGGCAGTGTTGAGAATGCCCAAAACAAGTAAATCAGGGTGATTGCGACCAATCCATACCGAACCCAGGGGTTTGCTATGAATGGAGGCTTCTTCCAGACCCTGCCCGACTGTGCACCGATTGCATTTCTGTCGGGGGTCATGCTGTAGCCTCCGGGGCAGGGGATGCCGGCTGTCCCTGATCATCGCCATCATCTTCCGGTGATTCGATACCGCCGTAGATGGCATCCAGTGCGTCTTGATCGAAATCCTTGGGTTCGCCGTCAAAAATCATCTTTCCATGGCGCATGCCGACAATACGGTCGGTATACATCCGCGCCTGTGTAACGTTGTGAATGTTGATCAATACCGGCAGCGACATTTCACTCGCAAGGCTTTGGAGCAGGCTCATGATTTGCTGAGAGGTCTTTGGGTCCAGCGAGGCCGTCGGCTCGTCCGCCAGTAAGATCTGAGGTTCTTGCATCAGTGCACGTACCACCGCAACACGCTGGCGCTCGCCACCGGACAATTGGTCTGCACGCTTGTCGGCGTAGTGCGCGATGCCCACACGCTCCATAAGACTGAAAGCGCGGTCGATATCGGATTGGGGGTAGCGGCGCGTCAAGGCCTGGAAAAATGATACATAACCCAGGCGCCCGGAGAGTACGTTCTCCATCACAGTCAAACGATCAATCAGGTTAAAGCCCTGAAAAACCATACCGATGCGCCGGCGGGAATGGCGCAATTCACTTCCGCGAAGGTTGACCAACTCATGGCCGTTCAACTTGATTGAACCCGAGGTCGGCTCGACCAGTCGGTTGATGCAGCGCAGCAGCGTACTTTTGCCCGCACCGGATGCGCCGACAATGGCAACAACACTGCTGCCCTCGACCTTCAGATTCAGGTCTTCAAGCACAGGGTCGTTTTGCCCGTAACGTTTTACGAGGTTGGTAATCTCTAACATGTGGTTCACTCCGGATAGAGCCTCTGGCGGTTAGTCAGAGGCTCTTGGTCTGCTTATTTGAGATTGTCGGGGGTGTACTCAACGCCATTAGAGGCTTGAATGGTGCGAATGACCTTCCAGTTATCTTTGTAATTGATGGGAATGAACGTTTCGACGCCCTCAAACTCTTCACCCAGCTCAGTGCCGGCGAACTCAAAGGTATAAAAAGCTTCGCGAACTTTCTCAGCCAGATCCGGGTGCAGGTTGTGTGCATAGTTGTAAGAGGTTGTTGGGAAACGATCGGATTCCCAAACCAGACGCACATCGTCTGTGTCATACAGGCCACGAGCGGCCATACGCTCTACCACTTCTGAGGCCACTGGTGCGGCATCGTAGTCTTTTGCGACCACGCCAAGCATGGACTGGTCGTGGCTGCCGGAGAAGGAAATTTCATAATCTTCGCCCGGTACGACGCCCATTTCAGGGAACAGCGCTCTTGGTGCCTGGTTGCCCGAGTTAGAGGTGGGTGAGGTGTGTGCGACTCGCTTGCCTTTCAGATCCGTGATTTCGTGAATATCTGAATCGCTGTGCGTGAAAACCTGTAGTGAATAACCAAACCGACCTGAGTCTGAGCCCATCAGCGCGAACGGAACCGCACCAGCAAGGTTGACCGCGAAAGGCGTTGGGCCTGTGGAGAAGCCCGCGATATGCAGACGACCACTACGCATGGCTTCTACTTGTGCTGAGTTGGATTGCACGGCAAAGAAGCGCACGTCCTTACCGGTAACCTCAGACAGGTGATCAATAAACGGCTGCCATATATCGGAATAAATAGCGGGATCTTCAACCGGTGTGTACGCAAAAATCAATGTGTCGGGATTGTTCCATTTGGATTCGTCAGTTGGCAGGTCAGCAACCATATCGCCGTTCTCGTCGCAATACAGGGCATCAAGCTGGCCTCGTTCGCAGTCGGCCAGCGCCTGACCACTAACGCCAAGCATCAAAACAGATGCCGCTATGGCGGCAGAGGGCAGGGCACCGGGAAGTAATTTTTTATAGAAGCTCATTCTGATTCTCCGTCGGGAGCGGTCCGTGCATGTTGATTCCATACGGTGCATTGAACATCTGAAGAGGGCCCGCCCCATGATTTTGTTGTTGATAGATGTTCAATTGAACATTAATAATAGCAGTAACCCGTTATGAGGCAAGACCATAGAGGTATGAACATTGGCGGGGCTATTCGATGTCAGCAGTGGCAGAAGACAGATGGTTCTGTTTGGCCACCAGACCGGCTTCAGGCAAGTGTATGTTGGTTACCGGCATCACTACACCACCTTCCTCGCGGATAATGCGGGCAATGCTCAGAGTTACCTCTTCTTTAATAGCCATATAGTCCACAAAACCGGTCGCCAACGGAAACACATACAAAAAGAGTTCCAGCGAGTGTCCGCCATAATTATCGAACCGGAAAACAAAAAACTCTTGATCGATGCCCGAGTGCTCGGTGATCAGCTCATTACCCCGACGAATCACAGCCTCAACTTTATCGATATCCTGGTACCGCATGTGAATGGTCTGCTCAACGCAGCGCCGCTCCATTCGTGAGTGATTGATCACTGTGCTGGAATTGAATAATGCATTAGGGACATAAAACGGCTTCCGGTCAAAACCCATAACCAGCGTCGAGCGCCAGCCAATGTGCCTTACCTCACCCATCAACTCCGTGCCGGGTATAATAATGTATTCGCCTATCTTGAAAATGCGGCTGGCGAAAACAGTGAGACCACCAAAGAGGTTTGACACCAGATTTTGTGCGGCAAAACCCACGGCAATACCGGCTGCACCACCAAATGCCAGCAGGCCTGCAATTGAGAGGCCCAGCGTTTGCATAATAACCAGAGTAGCGGCTGCAATGACCACCACCCAGGCCAGTTTGCTGATAGCTTCTGCAGCAGTCTGGTCGATATCTCCACCGCGGTTGACAGCCTGGGCTTGCATGTTTTTTCGGGTATTGTTGACCATTCGAAGCAGAAACCAGGTAGCCAGTATTGTGCACAGCACCTGGTAAAGCGGCGGCATTGTCCCATCGATTGTCTGGTTAGTGCCAACAGGGTAGAACCCTCGAACTGCGAGCGTTAGCACCGTCACCCAGATAAAGCCATTCAAAGGTGCGCTCGTTGAAACCAGAATAGCATTACGCCAAGCCTGCTTTTCGGGTTTGGCTTTTCTCGCCAGCATGTTAACTACGTTGTGCAGAATACGGGTAGCCACCAACAAGACAACAATGAGGCAGGCGATAAATATCCAGGGCGATAAACTGCCGCCCTTAATCCAAAGTGCTTCAATAGTCTCCATATAAAAGTTCTCCAACGACCATCTCGAAATTGAGGCGCAATCGGACCACAGCCCGACGCAAACTACAACCACGCCGCCAGAACACGCACAGCACCCGCAGTATTTGCTCGAACAACTGTTCAATCTCACCGGCGTGCTGGCTGACGAACTTGGCTAGAGTAGTGAGGTGCGGGACGGTATCGCAGGACAGCGCTTTAAAAGTGATGTTGGTCTCGCAAAACCACTGAATCTCGCGGCTGGAGGGGAGGGCTTTTGAGTAGGCAAACAGAATGGCCGGATCGTAGGCCAGCCGGCCCGTGTCGTCGTTGCTGTATTTCAGGTGAAACACCGTCAGATCCAGCTTGTGTTCGATCAGGTATGCACCGCATGTTCAAATGTGCCGGGCTGGAGCTGTTCCTGATCGTTGATCACGACCATGGCATCCTGGTCGTAGTTGTAGTGCTTGAAACGGGGCATTCCGACGGCTCCTTGTCTGTTTTCTCGATCCTAGCAAAACCGAGCCAGTTCGGGGTTTTTTTATGCCCCTCAACGAGGCTGTAGAAAAACCCTAGAGTCTTTTTGCGATGATGCTCCTACCTAAAACCTGTGTGTGTTTTCGATGATAAATGCTCCAGATATTTAAGAATAGGCGCTATTTTTAGATTATTTATCGATCAATTCCCGATAAGGAAAAGCCTCCGACCTTTTTCTACAGCCTCAACGGCAAAATTGTCCGTTTCATTGCCTTGCTATGCATTTTTATTTATAGAAAGCTGTTTTGCTTGAAGCTCCAATATCCTCCTTTACCGCTTCCATTAGAGAGTTTAATGTACGTGCTACAGTTCGACCTGAGAACTTTGAATATTCATCTGGCTCTAGCATATATCCGAGGTGTTCTATAGTTTTATTTGTAGCCGAGTCTACTTTTCCCGTGTAGAAAATACCCGCTTTAATTCTGTGTTCACGAAGATCGTGAGCAAGAGATTTCAAAATTTCATCTATGTCCTCATCTCCCAAATGATCTCTTTCCAATTTTTGTTTAAAATCTGAAGCAATAAACCACAACTCAGGATATGTTTCTAATCTTTTGCTTAAAATACTCCCTAATTGCGCTTGTTTAATTTCATATTTTTTTAGGTCGTTATTTACGAACCACGCTATAAAAGCAAATATCCCGGAAACTAAAGCTCCGAAAAAACTTAAAATATTCTCCATTTCCCCGTCCCTATAGTGATTATGCATAACGTGGCTGTAAAAAAATCCGTCACAGAGCTCAATCCGCAGCCGCTTTGTTGTTTTTTCACATCCTGCGATCAACTGTCGTAAGTTTGATCACGTCGTCTGTCAAGGTCATTGACTACAATGTATTACAGCATGGTCGACGAGGGTGCGCCAAAGAATTTAACGCTTTGCTCAACGGCGTGCGTTAGCGCGTTCGGTGGAGGACCGAAGACCCGGAACGAATTTTGTATACGCCCTGTATGGGCTAATAGGATGAAAGCCCTCTGTGACTACATTGTCCTCTTCGTTGATTTCCAGCTCTGTTACAAGGAAGTGCTTCTCCTTATTCACTGGATTAACCGCAGTCCATTTACTGTTCAGTAACTTCTTCGGATTGAAGTTATTCACGGATCGTTCCTAACCATTGCGTAGCGCCTATGTTTCGTTGGGTTTCTACCCCCGCTGTCGAGCGAGACCTACAGCATGCCGGTATTCAGCGATCTTAAAGCTCCACTCCATAGTGGTTCAGAATAACCGGTAAAGCACATGCGGCCGCAACAGACTGTCCCCGGGCAAGCTAGGATGCTCAAACTCGCCACTGTACTTCATGCCGATGCGCTCCATGACACGACGCGATCGCTGATTGTTAACCGTAGTAAAGGAGACAATCTCAGAAAGTCCTAGCTGCTGGAACGCAACGTGTAGTGCACCGCGAGCAGCCTCTGATGCATAGCCTTTCCCCCAGTGAGCTAACGATAACCGCCAACCTATCTCGACACACGGTGAAAAAGGCAGCGCTGCAGTAGGTACATGCAGCCCACAAAAACCAATAAAGGGCTCGGCACCCTTAACCTCTACTGCCCAAAACCCCCAACCGCGCTGCTTGATGAGCGAACGAAGTTTCTCCGCCATCTCATTACTCGCTTGGCAACTTAGCGGTTCTGGAAAGAACTCCATAACCTGTGGATCGGCGTTCAGAGCAGCGAATGACGCGAAATCGCTTTCTTGCCATTGCCGCAAACGTAGCCGCTCGGTCTCAAATTCTAATAATTCTGCCATCAGGATGTGCCATATTTTTGAAGCCTAACGCCAGTGATAATGGTCGGCAATGGAGCGCAGTGTAGTTGGCGGTCGGTTGACCGCTTAGTTGCCTTCGCGTTGAGAGCTTGGCTTGAAAAGTTTAAACCAAGCGATAAAGCCTGCTATAGACCCGAGGCATAGAAAAATGAAGAATTAGCAGATTGAACGCTAACCACTAGCGAATGGCAAGGGCCAAACCGCGAGGGGCGGTCCGACGCATCGATGCAGGGTTTTGTGGGGGGCTGGGTGTTAGATACCCTCGGGTACCCGATTATGCATTATTCGTAGTGGCTCCAGAGCCGAAGAACTTTCACCACCCGCTCGTCTTCGATTACTTGGTAGACCAAACGATGCTGAATGTTGATGCGGCGTGAGTAGGCCCCTGCAAGATCGCCAATCAGTTTCTCAAAAGGTGGCGGCTTGCGGTATGGGTCTTCCGCGACTAGCGCTAACAGTGCCTGGGCTTTTGGTTTGAGGCCGCTGGAGGCCAGTTTCTTTGCATCTTTCTGGGCTTGCTTGGTGTAAACCAACTTCCATTTCACCAGTCCAGTTCCTCATCGCATTCATCCACCGGGGTATCCATTCCCTCACGAATAGACTCACGCATACCCGGTACGGAGAG
>JBQCZX010000032.1:0-28408 GCA_052089485.1 Marinobacter sp.
CACCGAGCTTAAACGCTTCACGCCAATGAAGGCCTACGACTGATATGGACTGGATCTCTCCACGCTCGCTGAAGCGCCTCGGCATGTTGAACATGAACAGGCGCAATGTGGACTACATAGCGCGTTATAACGAGCGCTCGTCCTATCCGCTGGTAGACAACAAGCTGAAAACGAAGCTGGCTGTTGCCGAGTATGGTGTAAAAACGCCAAAGCTTCTGCAGGTTGTAAAACAGCAGCATGAGATCTCCCGGTTCCGGGAAATGGCTGTAGACCTAGCTGGCTTTGCTATCAAACCTGCCAAGGGCTCGGGTGGCAAGGGCATTACCGTGATCACCGGCCGGGATGAGGATTACTTTGTAAAAGCATCGGGCGCCCGTGTGGGCGCACCTGTGCTGGAACGACACCTAACCAACATTCTGGCGGGGCTCTATTCCCTTGCAGGCGCACCAGACGTGGCCATCGTTGAAAACCTGGTGGAATCCGCGCCCTCGCTAGCCCGTTATTCCCACCAAGGTGTGCCCGACATACGCATAGTGGTGTTCCAGGGTTACCCGGTGATGGCCATGCTAAGGCTTGCAACTGCGGCGTCTGATGGCAAAGCTAACCTCCATCAGGGTGCGGTGGGCGTAGGCTTGGATATTGGCACCGGAAAAAGCCTGAACGCAGTGCAATTTAACCGACCTATCACGCTTCACCCCGATACCGGCCTGGCGCTGGGAAACATCCACATTGAGGCCTGGGGTGAGATGCTGGAAATGGCTTCTCGCTGTTATGAAGCAACCGGTTTGGGGTACATGGGCGTTGATCTTGTAGTAGACGCCCACGAAGGCCCCTTGCTGCTTGAGCTAAATGCCCGACCCGGCTTAGCAATCCAGATGGCTAATGGCCGTGGTTTGTTGCCAAGACTAGGCGCCGTTGAGGGCCTGAAGCGCCCTCACTTCACACCCACAGAGCGAGCTAACTACGCGATGGAAACCTTCGCTAGACTTTAAGACGAGAGACGTAGATTCCCTTTAAGCTCTCTGTTGTACTAAATTACGTGCATAAAAAAACCGGAGCCTTGGCTCCGGTTTTTTTATGCTTCACTGTTTTAGGTCATCTCGCCTCTGGAGATCAGTAGCTTCCGCTCATGGGTCAGGCCTTTCAACAGGCCCCAAGTCATAATCAGAAGAATCACCGTGAATGGTAGGCCCGCACTCACCGCAGTCGCTTGGATAGCGCCCAGAGCGTCTGTGCCGCCACCAAAGATAAGTGCAGCTGCAATAGCACCTTCCATAACTACCCAGAACACGCGCTGTGCTGTGGGTGCATCGGTTTTACCGCCAGCGGTAATGCTATCGATAACCAGCGAGCCGGAATCCGAAGAAGTTATGAAGAACACAAGCACCAGCACGATACCTACAAACGAGAGGATGCCTGTAAGCGGCAAGTTTGCAAACATCTGGAACATGGCTAGAGAAACCTCAGTGATGCCCTTATCTGCAAGCACACCAATACCCTGGTCAATCTGCTCAAGCGCCGAACCACCGAAAGAGCTCATCCACACTGCGGTAATAACAGTTGGGATAACAAGAACGGCCGTTACGAATTCACGAACCGTACGCCCTTTAGAGACCCTTGCGATAAACATACCCACAAACGGTGACCAGGAGATCCACCAAGCCCAGTAGAATACTGTCCAGCCACGCATCCAGGCTTCGTCTTCACGGCCAAATGGATTACTGAAGGCCACAACGTTAGATACATAGCTAGAAGTCGTCACCCACAGGTTCTCTATAATGCTCATGGTGGGGCCGGCAAAGATAACAAAGAACAGCAGAATACCCGCTAGAGACATGTTGAGGTTACTCAGCACCTTCACACCACCGTCTAGCCCACGCAGCACCGACATAAGGGCAACAGCCGTGACACCCACAATAATGGCCATCTGTACGTTAATGCCAGCGCCCCAACCAAACAAATAGTGCAGACCAGATGCGGCCTGTTGCGCGCCGAAACCAAGTGACGTCGCCAAACCAAAGATGGTGGCAACAACCGCAAGGATATCAATAACGTGCCCAGGCCAACCCCAAACTTTATCTTTCAACAAGGGGAAGAAAGCCGAGCGAATGGTTAAAGGCATGTTCTTGTTATACGCAAAGAACGCCAATGAAAGCGCGACGATAGAATAAACCGCCCAAGGATGAAGGCCCCAGTGATACATGGTGCCACCCATGGCTAGATCACGTGCCTCAGGTGTATTCGCCGCCACGTTAAATGGTGTACCGAACCACCCTGTGTAATAGGCCACAGGTTCTGCCACAGCCCAGAACATCAGCCCAATGCCCATACCCGCTGCGAAAAGCATCGCAAACCAGGAAATGGTAGAAAACTCAGGCTTAGCATCCATGCCACCCAAGCGGATTTTACCTACGGGCATGAAAATCAGCGCGATGCACACAATTACAAATATGTTAGCGCTTAGCAGAAAGAACCAATCGAAGGTGGCAATGATGTCGTTCTTGGCGCCATCCAACAAATCTTTGGCCGTTTCTGGGAACATTAACGTTCCTATCACAAACAAGACCACCAATATTGCAGTGACCGGAAATACCGGTGCGTGCAGATCCAGCCCGAACGGTTTGATATTGTCCTGACCGGCTACATAATCCGTTTGATACTCGTCTTTAACTATGTCGCCCACGTGTTGGCGCCTCCTAGTTTTGAATTTAGTACCGAAAACCCCTGTCGCTCGGGGTTCAAAATGTTACAGGCGCGTCATACTAATGTTTTGAGTTCAAAACATCAAAAGCCTGAAAATCTGAAGCATCCAGGTTCAGAATAGACCAAAGTCCCACCACTGAAAGTAGAAAGTACAATCAATCGGATAGCAGTCAGCCACCGTATCGATATACTGGGCACCAACAAAACGATGCACGCCACTCACCAAATCCACGAAGTAAAGTGAGAGATTCATGCAGAAGACAACCACTGTCCCGATGCGCTACTCGGCCTACGTAATAAGCATCGCCGGCTTTATAGTCACACTGGCTCTATGCCTTCACTACGAAGCCTGGTATCTAATTCCGGGCATATTCGGCGCTTTAGTGATTCTTGGCACCTACGATGTGCTACAAACCAAGCATACCATCAGCCGTAACTACCCCATCATGGTGCACTTTCGCTATCTGTTTGAATCCATAGGTCCTGAAATCCGACAGTACTTCATTCAGTCTGACAACGACGAGCAGCCGTTCTCAAGGGATCAGCGCACCATCATCTACCAACGCGCCAAAAACGTGTTGGACAAACGCCCCTTTGGCTCGCAATTGAAGATGTACGAAGAAGGCTTTGAATGGATCAATCACTCCCTCAAACCGTCAACGATTCCAGACAGTAATTTCCGCGTTCATATTGGCTCCCGCTGCGCCAAGCCTTATAGCGCAAGCGTTTTCAATATCTCTGCCATGAGTTTCGGCTCGCTTTCTGCGAACGCCATCCTGAGCCTGAACACTGGTGCAAAAATGGGCGATTTCTATCACGACACAGGTGAAGGCTCGATCTCCCGCTATCATAAACAGCCCGGTGGCGACCTGGTTTGGGAAATCGGCTCAGGCTACTTCGGTTGCCGGAACAAAGACGGTTCGTTCAGCCCAGAGAAGTTTGAGAAGAACGCGACGCTCGACCAAGTAAAAATGATAGAGGTCAAACTATCTCAGGGTGCAAAACCAGGTCATGGAGGCATTCTCCCTGGGGCCAAGGTAACACCCGAAATTGCCGAAGCCCGGGGCATATCGGTAGGGGAAGACTGCATGTCGCCTGCTCAACATTCAGCCTTTTCAACGCCCATTGAGATGCTTGAATTTCTGGATCAACTCCGCGAGCTGTCGGGAGGCAAGCCGGTAGGCTTTAAGCTGGCGATCGGCCACCCTTGGGAGTGGTTCGCCATCGTGAAGGCAATGCTCAAAACGGGCCGCAAGCCAGACTTTATCGTGATAGATGGTGGTGAAGGCGGCACAGGGGCTGCACCACTGGAGTTTATTAACCGCATCGGCACGCCCATGACGGAAGCTCTCCTTCTGGTGCACAACACCTTAGTGGGCACTAACCTCCGGGAAGACATATCCATTGGCGCTGCGGGTAAAATCACTTCAGCCTTTAACATAGCACGCACACTGGCCCTGGGCGCCGACTGGTGCAACGCGGCACGTGGCTACATGTTCTCACTCGGCTGCATTCAGGCCCTAAGCTGCCATACCGGTCGCTGCCCCAGCGGCGTAGCGACGCAAGACCCTAAACGAAGCAGCAAACTGGATGTAGAGGATAAAAGCAAGAGGGTATACAACTTTCATAGCAACACTCTAGATGCCCTACAGAACCTGCTAGAAGCGTCAGGACTGCGCCACCCTGGCGAGTTAGGGCCGGAACACATCGTGCGCCGGGTATCGAAAACAGAGGTACACTCGTACATTGATCTGTTCCCCTTTCTAGCGCCCGGCGCCCTACTTGAGGGGAAAACCGGCCTAGCTGTCTTCGACAAATACTGGGCTGAATCCAAGCCAGACACGTTTGATCCACCAAAATTCGTTCAACAACTCAGGGAAACCAAACTTCGGTAAACAATGTGGGGGCCGAAACTCACAAAGCCTGTTTATTTTTACTTTAGGCTAGTGTAGACTTCGCTCCCGCTAAGCCACTGAGATTACTCCTTTAAGTTTCAATGGCACACACCGGAAAACTCCTGCTTCAGGAATACGGTCATTAGCGAATCGGGGCGTAGCGCAGCTTGGTAGCGCACTTGCATGGGGTGCAAGGGGTCGTAGGTTCAAATCCTACCGTCCCGACCAAATTAATCAATCAAGGCAGACACTTACGGGTGATCTGCCTTTTTTGTTTTTAGGTCATCAAAAACAAATCCAATAGATATCCAAAACCCTCTACTCTGCAGACACCTCAACCCACCGGATTTCATCGTGACCTGAGTCGTAATTGTTCGTCATCTTGGCAGTAGCATGCCCTGCCAGTTTCTGAGGATCGGCTCCCCTGTCCCGGAGGCTCTTGATTCCCAGTGCCCGGATCTCGTGAAACGTTGGCCGCTCGGTTTCTGGAACATTGTCGAATAGCCCGGACTCATCACGCGCTTCTGCAAATGACCTGGTAATCATCTGCGGCTTAACCTGTGTCCAGTGATCCATCCCTGCCCTGTCTTTGATCTTTCGTTCTGGCCTCCGGTGCACCAGGTACGGGCTGGCCACATCATCCCGGCACCGCTTAATCACTTTATCCAATTTCGGACCCACGGCTATGGCCAGATAACCGGTGTCGTACTTCTCGGTTTTCTCCTGCACCACCAGCAGCCTGCCATCACTCACACTCTCAAACTTCATTCGGGCAACATCGCCCCGACGCTGCAGCGTAATCAGTGCTAGGTCCATCGCGTTCTGAGCCCACCGTGGGCATAGAGCGTGAATAGCATCGTATTGCGCCTGTGTCAGCCGCTTGCGGGCCTTCTTCTCACGGCGTTTCAGCGTTGCCTCTGCCGGGTTATCCGGCCTCAGCCCTCGGCTCACCGCCACCCGAAACAGATCGACCGCCACCTGACGAATCTGGTTTGCCGTGCGGGCTGAGTAATCCTCAAGCAGCTTCGCTAGATCCTGCACATCAACGTCCCCGACAGCCTTATCGCCCATCGCTGCATTAAGCTTACGCATCTGCACCTGGTACATCTCCAAGGTGCTTTTCTTGTACTCCCGCTCAGGAGCGATATTTTCCAACCACCACTTGGCATGCTGGCGGACTGTCACATGCCCCAGAACCTTGGCCACCAAGTCGTTATCCGGCACCAACATGGCGTTCAATTCCTTGGCTGCCGCTATGGCCTGCGCCCTGCTCACCCCCATGCCGTGGTACTTTCCGGTTGTCGGGTGCCGATACTGATACGACTTTCCGCCATTTGCCGGATACAGATTGTCCGGCAGCGGCTTGTTGGCTCTCTTGCGCGGCCTTGGGCTCATGCTGCCAGCACCTTATTGACCAGCGGATTTGTGGACACCTTGATTCGATCCAGATCAACGTAGTAGATCACGCCAAACCTTTGCCCCGGAAGCTCGCCCTCATCGATGAGCCTCTTTAGCGTTTTCATATCCGGCTCACTTCCTTTTTCAAAAAAGCGTGTCCGGAACTGAGTTGCTTTGATTAGTTTCACTGCTTTATCCTCCCCGCCGCCGTGCCGAGCCGCATGAGCGCTGCTTCGAACTTGAGGCCCGCAAAAGCGGTTACCGCTGCAGGCCCTGATACGCGCCGCCCTGACTCAAACTGAACGTACGCTTCCCTATCGTTCCCATGCCCGCAACACGCATTCATCACCCTTGGGAGAGTGCCTAGACATGGGTCATGCCCTTCAGTCGTGCGCTCTTGTCCGCAAGCGCCGCATGGTCGATCAACCGCCCTCACGCAGCTTCCATTGTCTTTGTAGCGCCAAACCTCGCCATCCCAATAGATGGGGTTTCCGCGCCAGTGGTTTGGATCCGCCTGGTTCACCATGCACCTCCAACTGCTGGCCGTCTCTTCAAAAACTCTGTGGTGGGTGGCGGGTTTGCTGGCGGTTTAGGACGCCCATGCTCAATCTGATACTTGCATGCAGAGCACCGCTCATCGCCAAGATTTCCCAGAACGCATGGCAGGTCCGCAAGCAGCTTTCGTTGCGCCACTGGATGGCTGCACCGCTGAGAGTGAAAGTGGATGCAGTTTATGTTCGGTTGATACCCCATCACCGCTCGCCTCCCGATCCTTCCTCAACTCTCGCGCCAACAAGCTCAAAAACCTTATGCATGCACGGGCTAGTCTTCTCTGGCAGCAGTCCGGTTTCTGTGCAGCCCCTGAAAACCATTACCATGCACTCAAGCTCTGCCACTCTCGCCCGCAGCTGCTCGATCTCATCTTCAAGCCGGCACGCTTTGCTGAATAACGCGCCCGTAGCCTTCGGAGACATCTTCATGCTCAGGGTTACGTTACTCATCGCACTCACCAATCTCTAAAAACGCGCCGTCTTTGATGTTGTATACCGTTAGTGAGCATCCCTCACCGAATCCGTGATTAACTGGGAGGTGGCGAGGGAGTCTTTTTAATTGCTCAATCAACTCCCCGACATCTGAAGCAATGGGCTTATCCATATCGCCTTTATAAAAATCTGACTCTATTGCATCTTTTAGATTATTCATGGCCTTGCTCCTGATTTGGCAGTTTTTGCAGGTCGGTAGCCAGTGCGTGAAACAAAATCTCCAAAATACGACTGTCATTATCCGGAGATCGGGAAATGTATAATCCGATTTTTGGGTGAGATACACAGATTGAACCTTCACTTGTTGCTTCAATCTTCCACCCTTCCGGAACATTCGTAGACTGCTTAACGGAAACTTTCGAGATAAGTGCTCTTGCCGCAATTTCAAACCTTCCTCTTTCAGAGTGGTTGATACTGCTTATAACCGGGTAGTCATGAGCAAGCTGAAGAAAGTGCAAGTACGCATCATCAATGCGAGACTCCACGTCTGCAGACAATTCAGTGGTCATTTTAAGCCATCTCCTTTTTCAAGATTATCGGCTTCGTTGCGCAGGCTGGTTGAGTTCAGCACCAAGCCCTCATAAATGCTTTCAACGGTAGATAAGCCTTCGCTATCTGCCTGTTTAATGAGAGTTGCGATTTCTTCCAGCTTCTTTGCCTGGCTGCGAAGGATGAAGGGTTCATCTACTGGGTTTTTGGCGTACAAAAGCGTACCGGGAGGCAACGCTTTATCGACCAAAGCCACTCCTTTTGTCTTACTTGGATCTTCCCAGTCCGGCTTAATAGCGTGAATAACCTCCCCCACCGACACACTCATTGGCCTTGCTCCTGCTCTGCAACCATTCCCAGCCTTACGCCTTCTTTTCGTAACACTTCGAGTGAGTCGCTTGGGTAGCCCCAAGGGTGCCCGCCACCCATCCACGATCTACACGAAAAGTAACGCGCGCTTATTTTTTCTCCTTTCTTGATGTGATTTCTGAACACCTCAACCAACATTCTCAGCGTCCCGCCCTGGCTGAAGCCTCTCCATCGTCCATCTCTATGGGTGTAAATACGCTCGCCGGAGTAGTCATCGACAAACCAAACCCGTCCGCGCTCATCAAGCTGCATGGCGGCGTAGCGATCCTGTTTTGAGTTGTAGAAAAACCTTCTCCCTTGACCGCCAATAACTTTAATAAAAGCGTTTACGTTATTTAGTCGTGCAGACTGCAGATCGCTCATTGGCCTTGCTCCTTTGGCGGCTCAGGCAGCGGCATCCAGTGAGTTATGTACCTTCCAGTATCGCCTGCAAACCACTCATCACCGGTATCGGCACATACGTCGAGGTAGTCAAATTCAAGGTCGTCACTCACGGGGGAATACACCAAAACCTGAAGGTCTGCGTCAGGCAGTTGATCGTCAACGCTTATCCACCCCTGCACACTCACAGCCTGCTTATCGGCGCTGGCAGGGTGGGTGTAGAGATTGTCACCGGGCCTTGGAATGTCACCTTCTCCGCAGACGACAGCCACCTCCCATCGCGGGCGCTCAAGCCCGACATGGTTGCAATGCGCTTTTACAAACTTGGCCACAGGATTTGAGCTATTAGGCTTTTCCGAATCACTGGCTTTCAGGTCTCTCAACTCGCCAGCCATCTCCAGCAGCATGTCGTGCTCTGCCTTTATGTCCAGCGAGCTGTCTGGCCACTTACCGCTGATCGTGTGCGACAACATCAGTTCGTAAGCTTGCCCACAAATGGCCGCAGCTGCCGAGTCAATTAATCTCTCTTGCTGGTTCTGGCCGCTTAAAGCGCGATCCAGTTCATCTTCCCTGTCCAAATTGCTCATACGTCACCACCCTCCCAGCCAATAGGCATCATGAAACCCGCCGCCCTGGCATGCCCGCCACCGCCAAAGCCCTTTGCAATCTCGCTAACGTCCATACCAGTATCCTTAGACCGCAGGCTGAACTTGCGCCCATCTGGGGTATCGAAGTAGCTGGCGGAAAACAGCTCACCCTCTGCCATGCGGTTACCGGCATCGGAGGCGAAGATATAGGGCACGTTGGCCACCGGTACCGAGTAGCCACAGATCAGCATGCGGCGCTTGGTGGCTTTCAGGATGTCGTCCAGGTCTTTGTTGTGCTTCCGGCGCAGGGTTTGGCCCATGCGAACCATAAACTCCCGGCCTTCTTCGTCCTCGAGCGCGGTTAGAATGTTTTTCCACACCTCAAACTCTTGATCGTATGAGAACAGCGCAGCGGATATCTCCCGGGTACCTTCAAGATTGAACTGCCACAGGTCACGATCCTGGATGTACTCGATCAGCCGCGGGCGCTCTTCATCGGGAAAGCACCAATCCCAAGTAATCGCTGCACCAGAACGCGCCATGTCGAATTCACCGTGCACCTGGGCAGCATCCAGCAGGGGCTGAATATCGGCTTCAGCGGTTTTGTGGTGATCCAGAATGGTCACGCTGTTGGCCTGGGCAATGATCTGTTCCAGCACTGGCAACTTGTACGAGAAATCAACCAGCAGAACTTCATGCCCTACGCAGTCCGGCACAAGGTCGCCATAAGCAGCCGGCACAAACTCCGGACGGCTATCGGCAAAGCGCAGCCACACGGCCAATGCGGAACCGAAACCATCGGCACAGTTGGCGTGGTAGATGCACAGGGTTGGTTTGATTAACTTCTTCATGCGGTTTTCACCTCTTGTGACATGTCACGATCTTGATAAACGAGTGATAACAAATATTCGGTTTGGTCTTCGAAGCCCCGAGCCTGTGCTCCGGCTTCAATAGCTGCTCTTTCGCTGGCGGCCAATTCCATCTGAAACGGTTTAACGTCCAGGTGCTTTAGTCGTTCACGGGATCGCCGCTTACGCTCTGCATTGGTCATAGCCATCATGCCGCCCTCTTGCGATCTTCCA
Organism: Marinobacter sp.; assembly: GCA_052089485.1. Lineage (GTDB taxonomy): Bacteria > Pseudomonadota > Gammaproteobacteria > Pseudomonadales > Oleiphilaceae > Marinobacter. The sequence continues at coordinate 9,948 of JBQCZX010000032.1, forward strand.
GGTAATCCTTATTCGACAGCTGCCAAGTCGCCTTGCGGCTCTCGCTGTACCCCGGCCCGGCCATGCGCTCTATGGTTCGGCGGTCACTGCACACCTGGGCAATCATGGCTGGCGGTGCGTAGTAGTAATGCCAAAGCTCGAAATCATCGGCGGGCTTGGTGCCCGACCACGTTTGCGCGATCCAGCCCATATCAAACACCTGGTCTGTGCGCTGTGAGCTGAGAACACTTGCCCTCAGCTGGTGGTAGGCGTCACTGATATCGCCAATCTTCCTAGCCGGCAGGTCAAAGGTCTGGCTCTCCATCCACATGGCCCCATCAGGAGCCCGGCACAGAGCCCGTACGCCAATCATCCAGTTGCGCGGTAGGTTGATAAGGTGCCTGCCCAAATCCTCACCCATCGGGCACCAGCCGCCCATGCGCAGGTAGGTTTGCGCCGTGGTGTACTGGTAACCGTCCTTCGGGCTAAGCAGCCCTTCCCACGTAAACATGTGGCAGGTACCGAACAGCTTGTGATCCCGAGCGCGGTTGCTGTTGCGCCTGCGTCTGGGCTTAGCCATCACGCCACCTGCCCAATATGCCGATCAGTCACCAGGGCCATAGCCTCAAAGTCGCCGGGCCACTGGATCTCGAACTTCTGGCCAGCAACCACAAAGAACAGCGCCCCGCGCTCAATCACTAGAGAAGCGTTCTCCGGCACATGATCCTGCAGGTACTCAAGCACCCGTAAAATGTCGTTGCTTACTTCCAGCGCCGGCACCTCGTCACTCACTGTCTCGACAGCCAGGCTGTTATTTGGGTAGCCTGAGAGGTCGAGCATTTCCCGGCCAACACCGGTGAGCGCCCACCGCCCCGGATTATTCTTGGCAATCATCCCGGCTGTATTCATGTTGCCCAGGCACAAGCTCAGCTGCTTGCGCGTTTCGAATTCCTCAAACTTAGCTAGCAGGTCATTCGTGTGAGATTCCCCGTGCTGCTTCAGGTAGTCGAGAATCTGCATTTCTTGCACTGCTAGTGGAGAGTGGTGGTTAGTCATCACGCCAATTCCTCTTGTCTTTTGCGCGCCGCGATCTTCAGCTTCGCCATTGTTATCAGCACATCCATGCCGCCTTCTGGCAGATCGCCCATTCTGATCCAGCGGTTGATGACACAATTTTCGCCGCGGCTCAGGTCAACCAGGTTGCCCGGCGCCAAGTTTTCTATGTTGCTGTCCCGAAACCTGACAATGCGGCCTTTCGGAAGCGGGCCGTTGTGTTGTTCCCAGACAATCACGTGCACAAACTTCCAGTTTTGGTAGCCCTTGCCCTTTGGCGCATCGTCCCGCACTTTGCGCTTTCGATAGCCGTAGTTATCAACAACCTCTGCACCCACCGGCAATTGATTGGCCGGCACCGCACCAGACTTGAAGCGCGTCTGCACAGACCTCCCACCGCTGTTGAAGTGGATACCCTTGTTCCATGAGGTGCCGCCCTTCTTGAAGCACCCGGGCTTTTCCCTCTTCATGTACTCTGGCGACTTCTTCAGACCCAGCTTGATGGCTCGGTTCTGAATAGCTGGAGGCGTTCGCCCCATAACCCCGGCAATCTTTGTATTGCTCATGCCTGAATAGATCTGCCCCAGCCAGTCATCGTGCTGAACCGTCCATTCCCGGGCGTTGTTAGGCACACTCATGGGTTACCCCTTGCTCTCTAGCATTGCCGGCAAGTTATAACCGCCAGGGCCCTGCCATTCCTTGCGGTGCTTCTCGGCATCCAGGACAACCCTAGCGTTTGCGACAATCTCTTTGCTTACGCTGGTGACCGCACCCGATCGTTTCAGCTCGGTTTCCAGGGCATCACCAGTCAGTTCGGGGTCATTCAGGCGCTGAAGCTGGTCGAACAGAGCATCATTCAGGTCACTTAGGCCTTTAGACATGGCTTGCTTCCTCCGTGGATTCATCTTCAATCAGCTTCAGCAGCTCATCAGCATTTCGAATCGCTGCCTGGTACGTGTTCAGTGGAGCGGCTGCCAGCTTCGCCAGCCCGGTCAGATCCTTTAGCACCTGGTGCAGATCATCTGCATGCCGGGTGTTCGCGGTTTCTCTAACCAGCGGCACTACAATCAGGTCGTGCTGCTCAGCTAGGGAATCGACCACACTTCTGCTTGCACAGGCGCTTGTGATCCCGGCATCCCCTGGGTAAACCCAGCCCCATGCATCAGCCACGACCCACCTCCTCACGCTTATCGCTCAACCAGGCACTAACCTTGCAGGCCAGTAGCGCAAAACACATGCCCGCCAGCGGGATGCCCATAACCAGAACGTCTGTCCACACGTTGTAATCGCCGGTATTCATGCCACACCTCCCACAACAAACGGCGCTTCCTGCCTGATTCGCTTTGCCGGCTGATGCCAGCTCTCGGTGTATTTCGGCACAAGAGCCAAGTTTGACTGCTCAGAGTGCACGCAAAGATTCATTTCAAACTCACCCATGTGCACGCCGTTCTGCAGATGCACCTCTTTATTGCAATATTTGCAGTTGCTCATGCCGCCAGCTCCTGCTCAAGAAAGTTAATCCAAACGTCCCACTGCTCTGGCTGAATCCATGTTTCGTCTTTCAAGATGTAGCAACCGCTGTCGTGCATATAAGCCATCCCGACTTCATCGATCAGATTGATGATTGCTTGGGCGTCGTGCACTGGGCACATGTGCCTTGCATCCCTCATGCTGACACCTGCCCAGCATCGACAAATGAACCCCGGTTCACTCTTGCCCGCTTTTGGACGTACTGTTTCAGGCGGTCACTTGCTGAAGGCGCATTGTCTCCGGCCAATTCAACGCTGAACGCTGGGGTGATCTGGTGCTTGAGCCGGGCCTGAGCCCTGTGGAATTGCTTCTCGATACTGGTCATAGCGATACCTTCGCCCACAGGCGTGTTTTGGCTACCGGATGCGGCAGAGCTAAGTGGCTGAGAAAGGAAAATGCTAAAGATGAGGGCGCAGGTAATGCCGCCAGCTGGAGCCAGAACACCGTGGCAAAAAGCTTGTCCTACAATGGCTGCACGTGTGCTTACGTTAAACACGATGCGTAGCGCATCAACGTACTTAGCAACGGTCTCTGGCGACCGATGGACAGCTTCGCCAATTTCTTTATTGCTCATACCCAGAGACAGAAGCAGTACAGTGGCCTTTTGTTGGCCGCTCAGTTTGCTTGCCTGTGGTCCGAGCTTAATTGTGCAGTAGGTGAAGTCATTCATACCTGTTTCCTCATGTTCTGGAAACAGATTATACCAATAGTATAATCCCTACAACATAAAACACTGAGAAATTATACTATTGGTTCAAACTATGGCAAATGAAATATGCAAATCAACCACTTATGGCGTGATGTTTTTTTAGGCTGTCTTGGTGAAGGGTATGGCAGATTGCGGAAATAAGGTGATCAGGAAGGCAGTCGGCAATTTTTGCATCAGCCAGTGCCTCGCTATAGTTAGCGCACAAAAACTCACCTTGCTCGACCAGGTAAATGGTACGAGCAGAAGGATCAACACAAACGAACTGAAAAGCCATCAAAAACCCCGGCTGGTTGTCTATTTATACAGTGGTGCATACAGTATATTTAGCTGGGGCTCTCTGCAACTACCCGAATGGGTATATAAAACATTGCCTTGCGCGTGACATCTCGTTAAAAGATGTAACTAGGATTCGTGCTGGGAATAAACCGTTATAACACCCAAAATTTTATTATTATCAGAAACATAAATAGGTCTGTACTCTGGATTTATTGGTTCGATCATTGCGCGACCATGCCAGACATATTTCCCGGCAGCGAACGCGCCAGACTGCAATATCACAACCGGCTTTTCCGCCTTCACCGGGGCTTTAGCCTGCTCGTGCTGCGGATCTACAACCGCGATCATCCCGCTCACCGCTCTTGGAAATAGCGAGTTGTCTCGCAACTGGTAAGCAAACGCCCCAGGAGAAATGTTACCGATGGCCAAGCAATAACTTGATACCGAATATTCACCATTTTTCCAATCTTCGTAATTTTCCGGCTCAATAACCGGCACCCGGTGTATCGCTATAGATGCTGTCTCGCCCGTTGAATATCTAGCTTCAACCTCTTTCATGGGGCCTTTATTGGATAGCAGCCATTCAGCTCTTACGTTTAGATAGCTGGCCAGCTCATTTATGCGGCTTGTGGGCACCGTCTCCCCCATAAACCAACGCTTTACGGCATACGGCGTAAGTTTAAAAAACCGCGCGATTTCGGAATACTTTCCATAATCCCGCATACCGGTCATGGCATGCGCTCGGTTTAGTCGGTCAGCAAATTCCAGCCTGTCTTCGTCCTTTGATCTCTTCATGCCAAGAAACCTACCGCGTTCATCCATAAAAAGCAGTCTCCACCAAGTATAAAATCAGCATTGCCTTGTTAATACTATTGGTATAATCTCTTCCCATGAGCGCACTTAATAGAGCATACGATCATTTGGGTTACGGGGCGAAAAGCTTAATTGCTCGCCGCTGCGGCGTTACGCCTGGCGCCGTCGGTCGATGGTTTGCCGATGGCGTTCTGCCCTCCACAGAGATCACGGAAATTCAAGGCCAGAGACTTACCTCCTACGGGAAGGTTATCCAGTCCTTAACCGGCGGAGCCATTACTGACGATGAGTTGCGAAATGAGATATTTGCGCATCGTGCCAGTAAATCAGTCGCCTGACCTGTAGCCATAATAACGCTACCTAAACTGGCCCGTCACACCTGAACAGGTAAAACGAACAAGACCCCGCCAGCTGGCGGACAAGTTGAAACGACGATGAAAGCGCGAGCTGCAGCGCAACCAGAAGCAGCCGGTATAGCTGGCAGTGCCGACATTGCAGCTGGGGGATAGGGTCCCGGCGATAGAACACCAGCAGCACAGCCCAAAGCGTCCCTTCGTGCTTGCAGCGACCTTGCGCAACCTGGGTGATGTGCCGATTGGCTTCCGTTACGAGCCAGTATCCGGGAGGGCTCTGCTCCCATAACCAAGGTGACTTGGCAGGTCTTCCACAGGGTCTGCGTGTCAGGTAGAGCCCTCCACGAATGCTAAAAGACTAAAACTATAAAACGTGACATGTCACGAAAACGAACAACAGCAGTAAACGGAGTAGTAATGCCGGAGAAATTCGAAATCGCACTTCCCTGGCCAAACCGGGCCATGAGCTCAAACGCTCGCGGGCACTGGGCAAAGAAGGCCACTGCAGCCCACAAATATCGTTACCACTGCAAGATGCTTTCGCTGGAAACAATCCAAGCGGACAAGTGGGACGTGAAGGCTCTTCAAGAAAAGGTAGCTGGCGGCGCTGAGCTACATGTTGCTATCGACTTTTATCCGCCGGATCGCCGCCGCCGCGATGACAACAACCTGCCGGGCCTATTTAAAAGCGGGCTGGACGGTGTCGCGGACGCGCTGGGCATTGATGACCACTTGTTCCGAACACGCCCTTTCCTGCATCGCGACACTGTGGTTAACGGTGGAGAGGTTCGTGTGGTGATTACGCTGAAAGGGCCAGAGGCCTAAAACGAGAAAACCCGCCTCAAGCGGTGCGGAAACACCATCGGCGGGTAATCAAGAGGAAGTGCAATTATGACTGATCTGATGTTAAGCAGCAACGACGAAATGACCATGAGCAGCCGGGAAATCTCCGCACTGGTCAACTCCCGACACGTTGATGTTTGCCGGACCATCGAGAGATTGATGGGAAAAGCGACAATTAGCGAGTATGCGCCAACGGCGTACACCCATGAGCAGAACGACCAGCAGTATCACGAGTACAAAGTCGGCAAGCGCGACAGCTACGTAATTGTTGCCCAGCTCTCGCCTGAGTTTACCGCTCGTCTGGTAGATCGCTGGCAAGAGCTTGAATCTCAGCAAGCACCGAAGATTCCGCAGACTATGCACGAGGCCTTGCGCCTTGCAGCTGATGCCCTAGAGAAGAACGCCCATCTTTCCTTGGTAGCCCGCCAGCAGGGTGACCGTATCAAGTCGCTGCAGAATCTGTTTGAGGCTGGCGTTACTCCATTTGAGTTTGCCAAGCGCCTGAATGGCGTCAACTGCCAAGAGGTGTACGCGACACTCAAAGGCCGTGGCTGGCTGTACCGGGATGCTTCCAGCGGCTGGCGCGTATCGAGCACAGCCAGAGACCTGTACCTAACTGAGCGTAGCGGGCGCAGGGAGCGCACCAGTGGCCAGGTAATGATAACCGCCACCCCAGTCCTCCTGAAGCGTGGCGCCGCCCTTCTCCACAAGCTGTACCTGCATGAGCAGTTGCCCATGAAGAAGACTTGGGACGGCACATTTACCCACCCAAAGACAGGGAGTGACGTCCAGTGAGCGCTCAAATCATTCAACTACCGCAAGCGAGACCAAAAGTGTCGGACGACAAACCCGCGCTGGCGGACGGCTACTGCAAGATCGTCAACGATGTGGTCGATGCCTTAGCCCAAGCCCCGCTCACTTCGCGTCAATTCAGGGTGGTGTGGGCAATCGTCCGCAAAACCTACGGATTCAACAAGGCCAAGGACCGCATATCTGGCAGCCAGCTGGCCAAGGAGACAGGTTTAGTCCGCCAGCGCTGCTCACAGGTGCTGGGGGAGCTTCTGCGCATGGGCGTGATTGTGCGGGAAGGTACGGCGTCTGGCTTTATTAAGCTGAACACCAAGGTGGATGAGTGGCAAATAGATGCTAACCAGCACAGCCATATTCCAGAGCGGAAAGGCTCACCAAAACCATCAAGTGAACCCGGTAGGGGTGCACCCGACCAAAATGGGTTCAGTGAACCCAAAATGAGTTCACATTTAGAACCCAAAATGAGTTCACACAAAAGACAGAATACAACTTATCGTAAGACTACGTCTTACTCGTCCTCGCCAAGCGAGAACCCGGAATCCGATCAGGAAGCAAAATCCGAAAAGCCGAAGGCCTGCCCGTACCAGAAGATCATCGATCTGTATCACGAGATCCTGCCCCAGTTGGCAGAAGTTCAGGTTCTTAGCGATAAGCGCAAGAGCCAGCTCAAGGCTCGGTGGCAGCAGCGGGTTGGTCGCAATGGCCAGCGCCGGTGTGACAATCTGGAGTTCTGGGAGAAGTATTTTAACTACGTGAGCACCTGCCCGTTCCTGATCGGCCAAGGCCGCTCCACTGGTGACCGCCCGGTGTTCTTTGCAGACTTGGAGTGGCTAACCAACGCCAGCAACTTCGCCAAGGTTATCGAGGGCAAGTACGCCCCAGAGCGGGGTGAGTCATGAGCTTTGACGTTTACGAAGCCGCCGTACTGAGCCTGACCCTGCGCGCCGATTACGCGGCCCAGGTGTTCGATCGCATCCAGCCTTCGGATTTCAGCAGCCAGCTGCAGCCCTACGCCGAGATCGCGTTTGAGCTGCTGCAAGAAAACAAACCCGTTGACCTGCTCACGGTGGCTGAGCGACTGGAGAACCAGGGCGTTGAACACGCCGGCGAGATGCTGGCCCAGATTGTTGAGCAGAGCGGCAAGCCAAACATTGAAAACCTGCCAGCGTACTGCGACATCCTGAGCAATCGCGGGCTGAAGCGTAACCTGTACACCGCCTCGTTGACTGCCCGGCAGATCCTGAGCGATGAAGCAGACCCGCACACCGCCCACGAGAAGATTCTCTCAGAGTTTGAATCTGTTCAAACGAAGAAAGCGGATGACTCGTTATGGGACATGGCCCGCGCCTCCCGTGAGTTTATCGAGGAAATGCAGCGCCGGAACGACGCCGGTGGAGAGCTGATTGGTCTATCCACAGGATTCCAGAAACTGGATGACCGCATCAACGGTTTGCGCGAGGGTGATCTAGTGATCGTTGCTGGCAGGCCATCAATGGGCAAATCGACCTTCGCCGTAAATGTGGTGGAGCAAAGCGCGGTTCGGGATAACGTGTCCACCCTGGTGTTTTCGCTGGAAATGAGCGCGCCCCAGTTGCTGGAGAAGATGACCGCCTCGCTTGGTGGCATAGACTTAGGCGCTCTCCGCCGGGGCACCCTCTCTGGCGAGCAGTGGTCAAAGTTCACAGCAGCGAGCCACCTCATCCGTGGCGCCAACCTGCACATTGACGACCGAGGCGGCTTATCCATTGCCCAGATGCGCGCGCGAGCACACGAAATCAAGCGCAAGACCGGAAGCCTTGGCCTAATCATGGTGGACTACCTGCAGCTTATGCAGGCGAAAGCGGAGAACCGCACCAACGAAATCACCAAGATATCCGGCGGACTAAAGGCGCTGGCGAAGGAGTTCAAGTGCCCGGTAATCGCCCTATCTCAGCTAAGCCGAGCAGTTGAAGCCCGAAACCCTCCACGTCCAATGATGAGCGACCTGAGAGAGTCTGGCTCCATAGAACAGGATGCCGACATCATTATCTTCCCGTACCGCCAAGGCTACTACGACAACCCGGATGATCCCGATCCGCTCACTGAGATCATCTTCGGGAAAATCCGCATGGGTGAGCGCGGCAGCGAGTGCCTAGAGTTCCAGGGCCACTATTCCAGATTCATTAGCATGGATCATCGCGTGGACTTTGCAGACCTTCGTGCCCGCGCTGAGCAAGAAGAGCGTGAACAATACAAGCAGCGCCCACGGAAGAAAGGAGCCATGGAACTATGATCGATTACATGACCAGGCAAAGAGCGCGCCAAGCGGCTAAGGAATACATGGTTGGGGCAAAGCTTCGCCGCGACTCAGGCCAGCTGGCGGATAAGTCTTTGGCGGATAAGTTCGCCTGCAGTGAGTGGGCAATCAAAAGAGCGAGATATGGGCTGCCCACCAGGGCGCTGAGTGAAGAAGATCAGGCCCTAGTGCGTGACTGCATTACTGACCGGGCAGAAATAGAAAAAAGACTGCCAATGCTCACCAAAGAGTATCTGGCCTATAAGCACTCGGTAAGCCATGAAGCAATCGATTTTCAGTTAGAGCTGCTGGGGTTTGTGAGCCCGAATGCCAAACGCAAGGAAAAGGCTGAAATTGCATGAGGAAGCGTTCAGGGCCATCACTCCGGAAAGAGAAGCGACCCCTGAAGCGCTGCCCCGAATGCAACGGCCGTGGCGTGGTGAAGCCTATGTTCTATGAGCTCGACTGCCAGCACTGCCACAAATCCGGAATTGTGGACAAGGAAACCGGCGAGGGCCTGCCAGTGGATCAACTAGTACTGCAGTTGCGCTTACGCCTGAACCAACGTGAGCAGGAGCTGGCGGAGTTGAGAGCGAAGCTTATGAACCTTACAGGCAGCGAAAAGGCCAATAGCCACGGCGCTGGCGGCTCACATTACCGGGGAGATTGACGTGTTAACTCGAAAGACTGCACTACGCAGCAAGGCTCCACTGAAGGCTCGTTCGCCCATCAAGGCCGCCAGCCCGGGTAAGTTGCCGGGTAAGTCAAAGCTGAGCACGCCAGCCCCAAAGGCCAGCAAGATCCGGAAAAGCGCCAAGGGTGAGCCCTGCCTCGTGCGTGTGCCCGGAGTGTGCAACGGCAACTCAGCCACTGTGGTTCTAGCCCATTTGAATGGCGCTGGCGTTGGGTACAAGCATCAGGATCATAAGGCGGCCTACGCCTGTTCGGAATGTCACAGCTGGGTTGATGGGGGATACGTGCAGCAAGGGTATAGCAGAGACACCCGAGACCTATGGCACATGGAAGGGGTGCTTCGGACGCAGGATAGATTGATCGAAAAGGGCTACATCCAAATAACGGGAGCTGCTGCATGAGTGAGCTAGGAAGCGTTGAATTCAGGGTCGGCGAAGACAAGAGCGGCAATGACGGTGAGCACTTCTCAATTATTAATTTTGACTGCGGACATATGTTGAACGTTGAGCCAGGGCAGGCTGTGCGTGCTGATTGCCCGGTAGCGTTTTGTCACGGCCGCTATGTAGGTGTCATGCCTAGCGAGAATCAAGGCATCAAATACGACGCGGACAAACCCATGATGGATTTGATACCGCCCCACATGGAGCTGGAAGTGGCCAAGGTGCTTACCGCTGGCGCTCAGAAGTACAGCCCAGATGGCTGGCGCCGGGTGCCTGATATGCGCCGCCGGTACATTGCTGCGGCCAAGCGTCACATTAACTCGCTCTCTCAGGGTATTGAGCTGGACGATGAAACCGGGCTGCATCATGCAGCTCACGCTGTTTGCTGCCTTATGTTCTTAGGTGAGGTTGAGCTTGAGGATGAATCTGCTGCCTCGTCTGTTCCGTTCCTTTGACCGCCCTAGGTGGAGTTAATGAGGCCTGAGCACGTAGCCGCAAACCTCCTAATTGATATCGCCCTCACGGGTGACAGAGGGGCGTACCGGGCAGAGCTGGACAGGATCGAGGCAGAGAACACCCCGGCCGCTTATAGCAACATCGTAAGGCTGGCGGCAATGCAGTATCGAATGCAGATTGACGATTGTAGGTTCACTGGCTGGCGGGCCGACTGGGTCAATGCAAAAAAGAGAGGGTGAGATGGCGGAGCAAAACCGGAAAACATCAGAGCAGAAGTTGTGGCGTCTCGCTGCCGAAAAGGTGGTGGATGCCTTTCTGGATTATGTTCTGGCTGATAGCGATGCAGACGATATTGCACGGGAGACGCGCCACATACTGGGTACCTATTCAGACCACGGATCGCTGCCGAAAGGCTCCGGCGTTTCAGGGGTCTGCAAGCTGGCAAGCATGGTTGATCGAATGAGGTTCCGAGAGGTGACGCACCACATGCTGCTGGCCAAGCGCAGGATTGAAAGGATCAAAGACGCCGATCAGATCGCTGCAATCTGCGTAGATCGCATGTACCGAGACAAGACCAGGGCAATTGCAGTCGATCCGCTTAACGGCAAAACCGTCGAGATCACTTACCGGACAAGAGATTGTGCCCTCATGCTGGCGGTTTCTGAGGACGTATATCGAAAGCGCGTGAGCCGTGGCTATCAGAAGCTCGAATCCGTCCTACAACCAGACACACAGATTGCTTGACATCTGGTCACAGTGAAGTACACTTTTATCTAAGATGTATGAAGTGCATCCGAAAACCGCCCTCTTTCCAGAGCTGGCGGTTTTTTTGTGCCCGAAATATACCCGCCAAGCCTCTGTTACGTGCCGGCTAATCCCGGCACCACTTGCACGCTCACATCGTGCGGGTTTTTATTCCTTTTGCCCGCCAAGCCTCTGTCCTCCAGTCTTAACGATTGGGTCAAGCGGCATGCTGTAACTGGCGGGCACCCCTATTCCGGAGCTTGCTATGTACGGATTGAGCCAGAAATCGCTTGAACGGCTAGTAGGCGTCCATCCTGATCTCGTTGCTGTAGTTAGTCGGGCCATTGAGATCACGTCCGTTGACTTTACTGTTCTTGAAAGCCTGCGCACCAAGGCTCGACAGAAAGAGCTTTTCGATTCAGGCGCATCTACCACCATGAGTAGCAGGCACCTAACCGGTCACGCCGTTGATCTTGGCGCGTGGGTATCGGGCGGCGTGCGGTGGGATTGGCCGCTCTATTACAAAATTGCCGATGCCATGAAGCAGGCAGCCAAAGAGCTTGGCGTGGCGCTGGAATGGGGAGGTGACTGGACAAGCTTCAAAGACGGCCCCCATTTTCAGTTGCCGTGGTCTTCGTACAGGGTCGATGAGGCGACCAATGCATGAGCCAGAAAGCCAGATTGGCCCGCCACCGCCGACTGCCCGTGAGCGCCCGCTTTCGGACGAAGAGATCCGGGATCTACGCAAAATCATTGAAGCTGACCGGCGCATGAAGTGGCTACTGGCGACCACAAGAATCACAGCTATTTGGGTTGCAGCTGCTGCTGGGACGGTGTCATTACTCTGGGACAATCTTGTCCGTCTCGTGCTGCACTTGGCAGGGAGATGACATGAGATCCTTTTTCGAAGGTCCGGACAACGGCCCAAACAGACGAATCTGCCCGAGAATGGGCCGGCTCACCCGGTACGCGCTCTATGTTGCTGTAATCAGTGCTTTGTGGGGCGGGTTTAAGAGCGTTGAGCCGGTTGCGTTGCCGGTCATTAAGAATTTTGAGATCACAAGCGCCAGGCTCGTGAACGATAGTCATGTTGAGATCGGCGGTGCTTTCAACAAAGTCAGAAGTTGTGATTTTGAGGGGGTTTTCGGCTACTCCGGAAAGAAGCTTATCCGGGTGTCGCTCAATGGCCCGCCATTTATAAACAGACTGCCCCGAGAGCAGTTTTATGGCCCGTGGATCTTGGCACCTAAAACCAGCCAGATAGAACTTTACGCTCGCCACCGATGCGCAACCGGAGCCGTTACAACCAAGCTTTTCGATGGCGCGATCGTGTTCCAAGCCGATTTGCCTCCGCCTATTACAAACAAGCCGTAAAAAGGGCCGCCATGTCATTTATCAGGCCCGATACTTATTACTCTTTTCAAGGTGACTTATGACTGAAATCACAAAGAAAACAAAGACGGCACAGGCGGCCAACGGTGGTGTCGCAATTGCGCTAGCTACGCTAATGGCCTGGGGCGCGTCCGAAGCGGGGGTTTCAATGCCTCCTGAAGTGGTCGCCGCAGTGGGCGTGGTTATCGGCTGGGCATTCGCGAGGTTCGCCAAATGAAGGCACAACTCAGTGTAGTTTTGATGTTCGCGCTACTGATGGTGGGCTGCGTATCGCTTCCAAGCAGCCCTGAGCAACAGATCGCGGCAGGTTACGTGACTGTAGAGACTCTGGCAGAGGCCACTCTGATTGCCCACCAGGACGGTCACCTAGACACGGCTGAAAAGGGTCGCATCAAAGAGCACCTGAATCTTTCCATTAAATATTTGCACCTGGCTGAGCAAATGACAGGAAACAACCAGGATGCCACCGCCTATCTTGAGCTGTCCTCGAAGCTGCTCAATGAAATCGCCCAAGAGCTGCAAAGGAGCCAGCAATGAACGCCGGAAGCGTAGCCCTTATTTTGTCTCAGATGGTCTCCATCCTGAATGCCAGTGTCGCTTTGGCGCATAACAGCCAGAAGTACCGCGACTTGGTCGCCAACGCAGTCAGGGAAGGGCGAGACCTTTCACAAGACGAGCTGGCATCGCTTCGCGAAGACGCGCAAGAGGCCGTGAATAAGCTGTGAGATACCTACTGCTTCTGCTTTTCAGCGGCGCTGTAATGGCGTCACCGCCTAGCGCTGTCACGAAGGTTTGGTTCGGCGACAACGAGCCGGCTGAAGTGCCTGTTAGTGAGTGGCCGGCAGAGTTTGACGGCACGCCAGTGGTATTTGATGGGTTTGAATCAGGCACGTTGACCGACCCTGAGCTGAACACAGTGGGTTTTAAGTGGTCATCCACCTCGTCCCAGATCGTCACCGAAAATGATGGCCCCTTAATGGTCTACGACGACGGTGAAGTGGTCAGTAAAAGACCGGACGACATGACGCGGCAATGGAGCCCGATCAGCGGCAACAACTCGATGATGATGGACTATGCGCCCGGATCAAACTGGGTAGAACAGCGCTTCTATCTGCCAGACCCCGGCATGAACGGGATGTGGATCGCGTGGGATCTGAAGGTTCCGCACAACTTCTATCATGTCTCTAAGGAAAAATCGTCAGGCGAAAATCAGAAGCTACTCAGGATGTGGACGGATAAATACTCGGGCAGCGCCGGAGCATCGAAGGTGGGGCTGTCGTACAGGCCGCAGGACGAAGATGGCAGCAGTTACTACTTCACGAAACTGTTTGGCCCGAACACGAATGGTGGCGATGGCAAGCGTGTGGAGTTCATCAAGGTGCCCCGAGACTTGGGCCGCACTATGCGAATCGTGGTTAAGGTCAAGTTCGACAGTGAGCTGGACGCCGAAGATGGCAGCTTTGAAGTTTGGCGCAAATGGCACGATGAAGACCACTACACCAAAGACTTCACCCACGATCCGGTGGGCATTTCCAAATCACAGTCGGAGAACATAAGTGGGTTTGCCGCGGGATACCTGCTGGGTTACGCCAATTCACCCTACGAAGTACAGACGGATTTTCTGATCGACAACTTTTCGATAGCCTCGCTTTCGAATCAGATTTGAGCGACTAATAACTCCAGGATAAATCACCCAGACAAGAGGCAGTAGACAGGCTATGAAATATCTAATCGCATTGATGGTCGCCCTAACATTTTCCGCCGGCGCCTTTGCCGCTGAAGATGCCACTTCTGAGCTGAGCTGGACGGCTCCCGATACTCGAATGAATGGCGACAAGCTTGATCCTACCGAGATCAAAGAGTTTCGAATCTACCAAGGACTGGATATCGAAGAACCCCTGGCGATTACTGACAAGTACACCGCAGTGACAGGCGAGAACGCTGCAGAGATCACAGTACAGTTACCGCCACGACCTGAGCCTTACGTCATGAGTTTCGCAATTACCACGGTGGACAATTACGAGCTTGAGTCGGAAATCTCCAAGACGGTAACCAAGGCATTTGAAGTCGAGCCTACGTCGAAGCCGAACGCGCCTACAAGCTTAACGTTCACAGTAACGTGTCCTGATGGTGCCGGGTGTAGCGTGAAGGAAGCGGGGACCGACTAAGATGGCTAAGTTCTATGAGGACTTTCGCACCCAAGAAGTAGGCGGCACCCCGGCTGCGTTCGACGCGCCGTTTGGCAATCTGAATTTTGTGGTCGAGGCAGGAAACCCTTTGCCCGATAGCCAGTCGCACCTCAAGATCACCCCCGGTGCCTCCGTGGGTGGTTTTGATATGGCCGCACTGAGTGTTCCTGGCATCACGGTCTCTGGCAAGACGACGATTAGGTCTCGCGTATCCATTATACTAAACGACAATAATGACCAGTGGTTCGTCGGCTCCATAATGGATGGCGCGGGTACGTCTCATGCCTCAAGGACCGGCATTATTCAAATGATAAACAGTAATGACTGGCGTCTCATTACTGTTTATTCCGGGTCTAATAGTTATGTGGACAAGAAAACAGAGTCTAATTTTACAGACAACCGTTTGGAGTTATACGTCGAGACCATTAAAGACGGTAACGACTTAGAAATTCGGGCGTGGGAAGCGGGAGGCAGCCGCCCTGCGGT
Source organism: Marinobacter sp. (assembly GCA_052089485.1). Lineage (GTDB taxonomy): Bacteria > Pseudomonadota > Gammaproteobacteria > Pseudomonadales > Oleiphilaceae > Marinobacter. The sequence goes on from JBQCZX010000032.1 coordinate 24,989, forward strand.
AGCAAACCATAGCGGCACGGCAACCGATTCTCCTGCCCCCGGTTTTCTGGGTATGGTGTTTGTAATGAGAGATCCCGGCGCCCCGCCGGTTGAGTTGTACAGTCTGGAGGTGGCCACGGACGGCGACGCTATCTCTGGAACCGTCGTCGGAAACCCTCCGTCCGTGGCTCCTGTGCTTGGCACGCCTGATCCCGGTGTTTCGTCAGTCACGGTCGATTTTACTTTCAGTGAGTCAAGCAACACGGGTGACGCCCCCACTAACTTCGATGTCCGGCTTGATAGCGGGGAATGGAAAGGCGCAGGGTCAGGTGCTTCGCGGCAAATCACGCTAGACTCGCTCACGCCTGCGACGGAGTACAACACACCCGGTCTGGAAATGAGGGCGGTCAACAACGCTGGTAAGGGGCCGGTTTCTACCCCCGCTACATTTACAACGGAGCCCTTGCCACCCGTAACGAGCACCCCTGTACCTAAGCCAGTGACGAACGTAACCCCTACTAGCGTCACTTTGAACTGGGTTCGAGGCACCTAATGGGCTATATGACGGAGTACTTACACGCTGCGAATACCGCAAAAGAAGGTACGGCAAGGGGCGCTTGTTACACCGGTAACAGCGTGTTTTTCTCGGGCATTCGCAAGACCGACAACAATATTATTGCGGGGCGCATAAACGAGCTGGGTACAGAGCTTACTGTTCTTCAGGCTTCCGCAGAAAGCGACATCCACAGCCAGCCCGCCATTTTTGCGGACGCACAGGGGTATGTATACGCCTGTGTTTTAGACACCAACCAGCAAGCGCCCACGATCTATAAGACGGCCACCCCTGAAGGGCTGGATTTCCAGCTACACAGTGTCGTGCCCATTCCGTCAGATAAGCAGGGTCGTTACCCGCAGATGTTTTTCGATGGGGCGGGGGATTTATGGCTGTTTATGAACTACAGCCCGTCTAATAACACTCGCAAAAGGGACATCGCGTACACTAAGTCTTCAGACAAAGGCATCACTTGGGACCCTTGGGTGCTGGTCTGGGATGCAGGAGACATGCGTCCATACTACAACGTTCAGCACATTGACGACGAAATGGTGATCGTTGCAACCCGTACCAACCCGTTCGATGTTTCACGGGGGACAAACAGCGGGTACTTTCTCAAGCTCTCAAACGGAGCTTGGCGGGATTCCTCGGATAATCCGTATACTCTCCCGATCACAGTGGATACAGCGGAGTTGTGCTATGACTCGCTTGCCTCCAACCTTAATCTCGGGTTCGGCGTGGCAATGCAGAAGGACGACTTGGGGCGGTACTTCTTCATCGCCCCGGGCTACAGAAGCAAAACGCCTGAAGCGATGCACCTGTGCCGTGTGGAGAATGGAGTCTGGACGCAGACCCCTATTGACTACGGGCTCGATACGTACACCGGGTCGAGCACTTCGGGTTACAGCGACAGATACCAATTTGCGGCCAATCTTGAAATAGCAGGCGAACGCCAGATATGTGAAGTGGAAAGTTTCGATTACGGTGAAACGTGGCAGCTTACACAGCTCACTACGGGACCTGCTAAGCCGGGGATGAACAAATCCAGCCTCAAGCAAATCTTCGGTGACAACCCCAAACACTACTTCCTGTATAGCCAGCGCCGGTGGAATGCCACTGGTGGCAACTTCGATTGGGACTCTGATTATTACTCCTTGTTTGAGACTACGTGGGGTTGGAACCGGCGTTACGTAGTGGAACTTGAAGACTCGTCTGGTGTAGTTACAACGATCGACGGCCTAAGAGACCTCGCGTACACTGCCGAAGGGCTGCTCACAAACCATACGTATAGCTGGCGAGTCAAAGAAACTGCGGGCAGTGAGTCTTCTGGCTGGTCTACATGGCAGACATTTAAAACCCTCGCCGCGCCAGTTGAAGGAAGCACTTTCAATCTCGAATGGCGGGACGTAACCACACAGTCAACAACCACTATCTCGGGCATCACGGGACTATCCTATGCGCTCTCAAACTTAACTCCTGGCGAGGGGTATGAGTTCCGAGTACAGGAGGTTGTGGGTTCGGATGAGTCTGCCTGGTCGGAATGGAGCGCTTTTACTACGGAGTCTGGCTCGGCTTCGGTCAACATCACTGATAGCGCTGCCTGTGCGGACAGTTGGTTGGCAGTGTGCAAGTTAAAGGCAACTATATACAGCGCCGCCAGCGTCTCTGACACAACGGGAGATGCGCCAGCTGCCCTTGCATCGTTCGATTTTTCAGCTACCGGTAGCGCCGTAGTTGATGCTATGGCCTCCGCCTCTGGCGCGCTGACTGCTGGTGCAGCTGCTGGCGATTCCTGGTCAGTCCAAGCCCAGGTGCTGGCTAGCATGTTATCTGGCGCGGCAAGTAGTGATGATGTCGCAAGACAAACTGATTCCGCTATCAGCGCAACAATAGCAGCGGGAACGGAGGCGTCCGACCAGTTCATGGCGGCTCTTGAGTCAATCGTAAGCGTAAGCGATGGATCTACTGTCGGCGATGCGTATGTGGCCGTTGTAGCTCAGCTTGCCAGTATTACCTCCGGCGCCATCGCCAGCGACACCTTTAGTCTCGATTTTGGTTTCCCGAGCGCTATCCAGTCCGGCGCTATGAGCGGAGCAACCTGGCTGATTCTGGCAGCGCTTACTGCTGAATTGTCCGACACCGTTACCGCAAGCGACCTAATGAGCGCACGGGCCAGCACGACTGCCAACCTCGCATTTGGTGCTGCTGCATCTGACAGATTCTCAATCGTTAATGACGACATACGCTATCTCGTCATGGGCGCGATCATTCTCCAGTCAGCTCTTAATTACTCGGTAAGCATTAAACCCTAACCCTCCCCCTCTTTGTACAAAGTCAGGAAACTGAATCATGAAAGACGCCAGCAAAGCACAAAACCACATGAAAGCAGTGGGGTCCGCCCCTACCTCCCTCCCCCTCGGCAACGCCGGAGTGATGGGTAACTGGAAAGCAGAGATCCGCGACCCTAGCGGGGTGTTGGTCGATGTTTGTGAGTGGCAAAACCTGATCGTTAATACAGGGCTGAACCAATTGCTGGACGGTGGCCTTGCAGGTGCAGGCCCTTGGCATATCGGCTTAACAGATGGATCGCCTACTGTGGCCGCTGCCGACACAATGGCATCGCACACTGGATGGACTGAGGTTGTTGGATATGATGAGGCAGTCCGTCAAACATGGACGCCGGGCGCGGTTGCGAGCCAAAAGGTTAACAACAATGCCAGCGCTGCTGTGTTCACAGTAACGAGCAACAGCACAACTATCGGCGGTGCATTCCTCGCTGACGCCTCAACCAAGAGCGGATCCACGGGCCTACTCTTTGCCGCCGGCGCATTTACCCAGGGGGATGTCACGCTGTCTGCAGGATCAAGTATCACGGTCACTGCTGAGTT
>JBQCZX010000033.1:0-10247 GCA_052089485.1 Marinobacter sp.
CTATGCTACTGATAGGGCTCGCGCCGTTTATTGCCGAGGCATCGTTACTGGTACAGACCACCGGCAAATTTTCGTTGTTGGCGTTTGCTGTGATCGTTATCGTGATTGCGCAACGTGGCAAGGTGATTAAAGCTGCCATGGCGGCATGCATCGGTTTAATGCTGGCAACCATAGGCCTGGATGCGATGCAGCCCGTTACCCGCTTCACCTTCGGGTTCAGCGACCTCACGGCAGGCATAGATCTGATGCCGGTAATTATTGGCACCTTTGCGATCAGTGAAATATTGATTCAGGTCGGGGCTAAAAAGGAGGCTCGCCAAACTACAGAAGCGATGAGTAAGGTTAAAATCAGGCGTCGCGATTTCATCCCGCCATTAGCAGACATTCGTAAAATTGGCATTGTCTGTTACGTAAAGTCGTCGTTGATTGGCTACTTTGTCGGAACGCTGCCCGGGGCAGGCGGATCGATGGGCAGCTTTCTGGCCTATGTTGAAACGGTACGTACCTCCTCAAACCCTGAAAGCTATGGCAAGGGCAATCCAAAAGGGATTGCGGCCTCCGAAAGTGCCAACAATGCAGTGTGCGGTGGTGCCTTGGTACCGATGCTAACGTTCGGCATCCCCGGTGATCCAATTACCGCAATCATGCTCGGGGTACTCGTGATTAACGGTATTCAGCCTGGCCCTCAGTTGATGGCAGGGCAAGCAGATCTGATTGCGCCGGTGCTCACCTCACTTCTATTCAGCGCTGTGATATTGATTCCATTAACGCTGTTCCTGCTAGGTCCCTACTTCATCAAGATTGTCGCAATCCGCAAGGACGTGCTCTACGGTGCGATCGCCCTTCTTGCCGTAGTAGGCAGTTACGTAGCCACGTATTCAACCTTTCAGATGATGATGTCGTTAGTGCTGGGCGTGCTGGCGTACTACTTGAGAAAGCATGATTTCCCGGTCATCACGATGCTGCTTGGGTTCATTCTTGGCCCCAACCTGGAAGAGTTTTTACGCCGCTCACTCGCCCTTTCAAATGGCAACCCGATGACATTCTTTACCAGCCTGGACAGTTTGTTCTTCGTCGTTCTCACACTGGTTTTTGTTTACTTTCTTGCGATCAAAAAACCGCTCAAAAAACCAGTCGGTTCGGCTCAGAGCGCTTGAAAACGTTATTAAACCAGCCCTTCCCAGCGGCTCCAAGCCGCCGAGAAAGGCTATTTGTCGATACGTTAGGATCTAATCCTTTTTCTGTTATGTGCAATGTAGGAGCAAAAATATGCAACCTAAAGGTCAGCAACTCATCGGCCAAGATGCTTTTGTCGCAGCAGGTGCGCCCATCCAGGCGATCAACCCTGCCACTGGCGAGCGCCTCGACCCAATCTATGCAAGCGGCAGTTCGGCTGAAGTCGACCGTGCATGCGCGCTAGCCGAAGCGGCAAGCGCCGAATTTCGAGCATCATCACCGCAGCAGCGTGCCGAATTTCTGGACAACATCGCAAGCCAGATAGAGGCGATCGGCGATGAACTGATCCAGCGCGGGGTGCTCGAATCCGGCCTTCCTCGCGCACGTTTAGAAGGCGAGAGGGGCCGTACCTGTGGCCAGTTACGCCTGTTCGCATCCGTGGTGCGTGCAGGTGAATGGTTAGATGTTCGTATCGATCCAGCCCTACCCGAGCGTAAACCTTTGCCCAGAGTTGACCTGCGCCAGCAACATATCGCGCTGGGACCTGTTGTGGTGTTCGGTGCCAGTAACTTCCCGCTGGCATTCAGCGTAGCGGGTGGTGACACCGCCTCGGCCCTAGCGGCGGGCTGCCCGGTTATTGTCAAAGCGCACTCCGCTCACCCTGGCACTTCCGAGTTGGTCGGGCGCGCAGTACAAGCCGCAGCAAAGCAATGTCAGATGCCCGAGGGCGTATTTTCACTGCTGTTTGGTTCCGGCAACGAGATCGGCCAGGCGTTGGTATCAGACCCGCGGGTGAAGGCAGTCGGTTTTACCGGTTCACGTCGCGGCGGCATGGCCCTGATGGCAACAGCCCAGGCTCGCCCTCAGCCAATTCCTGTTTATGCTGAAATGAGCAGTATCAACCCGGTCTTTTTGCTACCCGAAGCTCTGCAGTCACGAAGCGGGGCACTGGCGGAGGGTTTTGTCGGTTCTCTATCGATGGGCGCTGGCCAGTTCTGCACTAACCCGGGCTTAGTCATTGCTGTCCGCAGCCACGCACTTGATGAATTCGTCACAGCGGCGAGCAAGAACATCACCGCAGTGGCAACCCAAACCATGCTGACGCCAGGAATCCATGACGCCTATGTACAGGGCGTCAAAGCACTGGCTGAAAACGACAGTGTTCGCTCGCTGGGCAACGGAGAGCAAAGCGCGGCTCCAAACCAATGCCAGGCCGCCCTGTTCACCACGTCTGCCGAAGCCTTCATCAGCGACCAGAACCTTCAGGATGAAGTGTTCGGTGCCTGCTCCGTTGTGATTGAATGCGACGATATGGCACAAGTGAAGCGTGTTGCAGAAAAGCTGGAGGGGCAGCTAACGGCCACCATCCAAATGGACGAAGGTGATATTGAGCAGGCCAAGGCACTGCTTCCTACCCTGGAAGAAAAAGCTGGCCGAGTGATGGCAAATGGCTGGCCGACCGGGGTTGAGGTATGCCATGCAATGGTTCATGGCGGGCCATTCCCGGCAACCTCCGACTCGCGTACCACCTCCGTTGGAAGCGCCGCTATCTATCGCTTCTTACGCCCGGTTTGCTATCAAAACCTGCCTCAGGCGCTACTGCCTGATGCGCTTCGCGATGGAAACCCACTGAAGATTTCTCAGCTAGTGGATGGCAAGCGAATCGTTTAAAAGCACTTGCACCGGGGCTTGTTATGTAAGCCCCGGTTTTCTCCTCCACACTATTATCAGGCTTCTCAGGCCAGAACTTCGTCACTACTACGACTTCATCTGCCACCTCGCCCCAACACCGGCCTTGGCTTTCACCTTGGCTCAGTGCCGGTAGACCGCCGAAGCAGGTTCTACGCCCGGTCTAATTTGACCGCCACAAGTCGCTGGCTGCAGAATTAGTAGAACATTCCCGTACCGTGAGGAGGCAACCATGATCAACGAAACTGATATGAAGCACCTGAACCGTTGCGTTGAATTAGCCACCAAGGCGCTAAAAACCGGCAACCCGCCATTCGGTTCGGTACTGGTGGATGAGAAAGGCGCTATAAGGTACGAGGATCATAATCTAACAGCCGACGGCGACGACACTCAGCATCCGGAGTTTGCAATTGCTCGCTGGGCGGCCGCGAACATGACGCCGGACGAGCGTGCAGCATCTACCGTTTACACCTCAGGCGAACACTGCCCCATGTGTGCCGCTGCCCACGGCTGGGTTGGCCTTGGCCGGATTGTTTACGCCAGCTCCTCAGAACAGTTGGTATCCTGGCTTGAAGAAATGCACGCGCCGGCCCCGCCTATAGCAACCCTGCCGATCAATAGCGTTGTGCCCGGCCTGCCGGTGGAAGGCCCGTTTCCGGTACTGGCTGACGCCATTCGTGAACTGCACGAACGGCATCAGGAAAGCCAAAAATAGATCTGTCCCAGCTTTCAGCAACCTTTATAAGGAAAGCCCCATGTCAGAAAATTCAAATGCCCAACACAAAACCAATCAACAGGTACTGCTTGTTAGTCGCCCTGAGGGTATGCCCAAATTAAGTGACTTCCAGGTGGTGGATGCAGACATACCCTCCCCTGGCGACGGCGAGATGCTGATTCAGACGATCTATCTTTCGCTGGATCCAGGCATGCGCGCAATGATGGAGGCGGGCAAGTCACACACTGCGGCGTTTGAACTGAACAAGCCGCTAACCGGGCGTTCTGTGGGGCGGGTTGTTGCCTCGAATCTGAAAGGTTTCGCCGAGGGCGATTTCGTTTTCGAACGCCTCGGGTGGCAGAACTACTCGCTATCTGATGGCAGCCAGGCCAAAAAGATTGATCCTGAGGTTGCGCCGTTATCTACCTACCTGGGTATCGTTGGGGTGCCAGGCTTTTGCGGCTATTTTGGCATGCTGGATATCGGCAAGCCGCAATCTGGAGAAACCGTCGTTGTCTCCGGTGCGGCCGGTGCCGTGGGCATGACTGCGGCACAAATCGCCAAGCTACAAGGCTGCCGCGTGGTGGGTACGGCAGGTACGCCAGAGAAGGTTAGCTACTTGCGTGATGAGCTGGGTTTCGATGCGGTCATCAACTACAAAACAACGAAGGATCTTGCCAAGGAACTCAGCGATGCCTGCCCGAACGGCATTGATGTCTATTTTGATAACGTGGGCGGCGAGATCACACAGGCGGCGATGTCTTTGATCAATTATCACGCACGCATCGTTATCTGCGGACAGACTTCGCAATATAACGAATCAAACGCCGCAAGCGGCGCCATTGCTCCTAATCTGCTGGTGAAGAGCAGCGCCCGAATGGAAGGGTTTGTGGTGTACGACTTTGCCGATCGCAATAATGAAGCCATCGAAAAGCTAGGCGGGTGGATCAAAGACGACACGTTGCACTACCGGGAAAATATCGCCCATGGTCTGGAGAGTGCGCCTCAGGCGTTTATCGATCTGTTCAGCAGCAAAGGGTTTGGCAAGCAACTTGTGAAGCTGGCTGAAGACGCTGAATAAGCTTTCACGCAAATGTTGAGATGTACAAGTCTTCAACCTTGTCCCTGGCCCACTGAGTCTTACGTAAAAACTTTAACGACGACTTGATCGACGGATCGCTTTTGAAGCAGTTTATGTTGATTCTTTGAGCCAGCCCATCCCAGCCGTAATGCTCTTGCAGCCTGGTTACCACTTGCTCAAGCGTAATGCCGTGCAATGGGTTATTCGGTTGATCATTACTCATGCGTTGAATACACCACTGTATAATTGTTTATGGAAATCGGAAACCATCGCTCGAGCTTGTCTGGACAATATGCTTTTGGTGCCTCCGATTACGCCGGTAAAGCGTATTCTCCAGCACGAATTGCATAACGCGCCAAAGTCACTAACAATCGGGCATGATTCAGCCGTATTACCGAGTAAAGCTGCGGCCGAAACATCATAAAACAACTTGGCGGAGACAATGTGTCAATAACCACGGATGCGTTTGATTATGAGGCCTGTTTACACGCCTGTGCAAACCAAAGCAAGGAGGCGTTGCGAGCGCTCTACCTCGAAGAGAGCGGCCGCCTGATGGGTGTTGTTTTTAATATTGTGAAGGACCGTGCCATTGCGGAGGATCTGATACACGACTGCTTTTTGAGAATCTGGCAGAAAGCACATACGTTTGATGCATCCCGTGGCAGTTCGCGAAGCTGGATTTACTCGATTGCACGGCATTTGGCCCTTGATTTTATTAGATTTTCGAAACGGCAAGTGACTCAAAGTGAGGTCATCGAAGATATTCCCGATGTTCGTGACAGTGATTGGTGCGAGCGCATTAATTCAACGCATTGGGGTGGTACGAGCAACAACCGGGTGCAGGACTGCATTATGGCACTGGAACCTGAGCGCAGGTCATGCATTTACCATGCGTACGTCAATGGTTACTCCCAAAGTGAGATCAGTGACCTTCTCGGCGCCCCTTTGGGCAGTGTGAAATCCTGGATAAAGCGCAGCCTGCAGTCGTTACGGGAGTGCCTCGGATGAAAACCAGTGATAATGAATCTCCATTTGAGCTTGCCGGTGAGTATGTACTGGGCACACTGTCAGAGGCAGACCGCAGAGCTGTTATTGAGCGCCTGAAGACAGATCAGGAACTGGCGGAGTTGGTTGCCTATTGGGAAGAGAGGCTGGTGCCGCTATGTGATGTTGTTGACCCCATGCCCTTGCCGGATAGCGTGTGGGTGCGCATCAGCAATAGCACCCAGCCTGAAATTCCCGCCGCCGCGCACGACAAACAACCGAAACCGCCGCTCCTGAAAACCTGGTGGCACAACCTGCCTCTGTGGCGTGGTCTGACGGCTGCAGGCTTTGCCATGGCGCTGGTACTTGGCGTAGCACTCTCAGGCCAGCCGCAACAGCCCACCTACCTGGTGGTACTGGCGACGCCGGAGGGGCACTCACCAGGATGGGTAGTGCAAGCCAGTAATCAACAGACACTGACACTCAAGGCGTTGGGCAGCTATGAAGTGCCCCAGGGTAAATCTCTCGAGTTCTGGACCAAAGCAGATGATTGGGCCGCACCTGTGTCGCTGGGGCTGGTCAAGCCCGGTCAAACATTAAGCATCAATCTGGACAAGTTGCCGCCGCTGGAGCAAAACCAGTTGTTCGAGATCACGCTGGAAGATGAAGCCGGTTCGCCAATTGGCAAGCCAACCGGCCCGATCGAATACATCGGACGGGCAATTCCGATCTAGGAAACCCGAGAATATCCAGGCACAAAAAAGCCCGGGCATCGCCCGGGCTTCCTTTTTTCCTTGCGTCGCTTTATTCCGGCATCAATACAATCGATTCCGGTGCGGTCGCTGCAATAAAGCCGCTTGGCGCGACATTGCCACTCAGAGAGTCATCGGTCAGGAAGTCTTTCCAAACCTGGATCTGGCCATTGATCTTCTCGGCCACGTACAGATCCTGCCCATCAAACGCGATATCAACTGGATTGCCCAGGCTGGTCACATCCGTGCCGTCACCGGGGTTGGCAATACGCTTACCAACGTTAGTCATTCCGTCTGCCGTTGAAGCCGAGAGAATGGTCTGCAGTGCGCCGTCATTGTCAACGCCACCCGCCCCGACATCAGCCAGAATCAAGGTGTCAGAGTTCTGGTCATAGCGAATGCCATGGAGGTTTGTGGGGGCGGGAAACGCGGCTCCACCTACGGCCGGGGTAATCGTCCTGTCCGGTCCGCTCGCACCCATCTCCTGGGAGAAGTCGTCATAAGCGGCAACTGTGCCATTGGTCAGTGCGACATAAAGCGTATCACCCGAGGGATCATAATCACTCTCCCATGGCGCCACACCGCCCGTGCTGACAACAACCGGGGTTGCATTACCGCTGGCGCAGGCACTGAACACCAGCATTTCCGCACCACCAGTTTCGGCCACAATCATCAGGCCAAGATCATCTGCAAGCTCAATGCCCTTGGGTGACATCAAACGGGTACTCGCACCGGTAATGATACGGTCCTGATTCCCATCAAAATCATCTCGCGCACCGAGTGCACCAATAACCGCAATACCGCTATTGGCTGTGGTGCCGTCATCAAAAGTGACATAGGCATTGCCATCGCGATCAAGCGTGACATTTTCAATGCTACCCAGGCCGGTATCGAATGCCAGCTGGGGCGCTGCGGCCAGTGTGTCGGCGTTAGTGAATAACTGTCCGGATGTTGGTGAGCCCGTCGCCGGATTGCTGGTCGTCAACAGCTGATAGTCTGTGTCAGGATCAACGATATCAGTCACACCCGAAGCCGAGTCAGCATCCGGCATAACGGCCAGTGATTCAGGCGCTGGCGTGTCCAGAATCAGGTCCGCTGCAACATCGCCGCCAGCCCTATCAAAAATATTCTGATAGACCAGAATTGCGCCGCCGCCATTGGCTTTCTCGGCAATACGCACATCCGTGCCATCCAGCTGCAGGTCAACCGGGTTACCGAGACGTGTGTTGGGGCCTTTAAAGGTTGTCGCCGCTGTAACTTCACCATCTGCCACACTGGCGTCGTTGATCACATAGAGTTTGCCGTCGTCAGCTGAGCCCGCCTCACCTACATCGCCTATAACCAGCCTGTCACCCTCGGCATCGTAATCAATGCCGTGCATGTTGACCGACGCTTCACCGTCACCATCAACAACAGAGAACGTGCGGTTAGCACCGCCCACGCCACGATCTGCGGAAAAGGCATCGAAAACCGCAACCGTGCCGTCCACCTGGGCGACAAACAGCCGATCGGAAGCATCATCGTAAACCAGGTCCCAGGCATTGGCCGTGAGCGCAACTGTTGCCACCGGCCCAACATTGCCGGCAGCTGCCGCGCCCATCAGCAATAACGTGCTGGCGCCGTTGTTAGCCACCACAACAAGACCGTCGCTGGCGATCGTGGCGGTGCCCTTGGGGTTGGCGAATGTGGTGTTGGCGCCGGTAATTTCATAACTTGCGTCACCGGTCATCCGCGTCGCGGCGTTGCAGGCGGTTACCAGATTGCCGGTACTTCCAAGATCACCAGCCTGTACCAGGCCGCCAGACTGATTGATCAGCACGCCCTCGTTGGCGCCAGTGGTGTAAGTATTCTGCAGCCCAAGGTCCTCGTCGCGGACCCGTACGTTATTGTCCGATGCGCCGTTACTCGCTACAAAAATGGTTGCAGGCGCAAATTCTGGCGCCGCATCCATGACGACGTCATCGTCATCATTATCGGAACCACAACCTGAAAGCCCAACCAGAATGCCGGATACAGACAGCGCAAGAAGTGTTTTTTTAGGCCATTTTCCATGTTCTGAAAAGTTATTAGGTTTCATAGCGTCATCCTCAAAATTTGGTTATTGGCCCGCCCAGAAATAACTCTGTCGGCGCAAGCCTCAGGATGACTACTCAACAACTCCGAATTTGGAGGCAGTAATTTTCAAGAAAGTTTGAAAATTATCGAAGGTTGAAACCTACCGGTGCACTCCAGTGCCGAACACCAAGTGTCGCTGGAGGCTTGTCGTGCAATGGGTTATTCGGTTGATCATTGCTCATGGGTTGGATACACCCCTATTAATCCAAGTGTTTATGGTAGCCATACTCTATGTGAGGATACGTTTAGTTTCATGCATGAAGAAGGCAAATTGTCCACCAAGTAACCGCGGCAATTCGGCTTTTTCTCTGAGGTGATCTGTTCTACGCTTTGATAGGTCAGGTCGGCATATTCTAAGGTTAATTAGAGGGTGAAATCGTATGTCCAGTGCCACACAGGAACCCGAAACCCGGAGTGATAGCGCGCCAAAGGAGCTCACGAAGCCACTTGACGCAGCCATCAACCGCCTTGCTGAACTGAATGCCATTGAAGGCGTTTCGCCGGTATTCGAGGTGATCGAGGCGGCACAAGCTCTGATGTTTAGCCACGAAGGCCTCGATGCACTCTACGAGCGCGTGCCGGCCATTGAGGCGGCCGGTTTTTTTGGGGGTAGCGACTGGGACTATCCTCAAACACTGGTGCCCTCCTTGGCCGTGCGCACAGTGCGCCACGGCGAGCCGGCCGCCACGCTGGTCGAAAGCCTAAGCCAGATTCGCCTTCTGGCTGTGGCCAGAGGCGACTACACCCACCCTTCTATTTCAGCAGAACACGCCCATCATTTTCTCGTCCAGGTATTGGCGATGAACCTTGATCTGGTGGTCAGTGATCTCCAGGAAAGCGACCGACTACGGCCCGACCGGCTCGGCTACGCCGTTCAGAATCTGTACCACTACCTGCTCCGGTACTTGGGCTACGAGAATCTTCTGGAACATCTGGTGGCCGAAGTCTGGCGGATTTTGGCGCAACGCCCGGTTCAGGTGGACGGTGTCAAACAGATGGTGACTCAGATTGCGGTCTGCGTGCAAAAACCGGACGCACTGGGTGGCGACGTTGGCGACGATGCGCTGCAACTCATCAACGCCGTGTTCAGTCCCACCGAAGGTTGCCGTGAAGACCCTGGCTTGGATGTGTACGCTGAACGATTGGCGAACATGGACGACGCCACCCTCCTCCAGGAGGCCATCAACTTTGCTCAGGCCATGCACAGCACCGGTTTGGTGTCGGCCTACATGCCGGTTTTCATTCGCTACCTGCGTGGCCGCTGGAACGCCCTGATCCCCACGGCTTTAGGCCTGAGCTATACGGGTGCCGACGCGTTCCACTGCTACCCCGCGTTGATCCATACCCTGATTGATGAAGCCCTGTTTCCCGAGACCAGCCAGTGTGCCTATGGCCTGGCCATGATGCTCGAGCGGGGTATCCTCTACGCGCCTCCAGTGGCACCGTCCCTGTGGCGACAAATACGACTGTCGCTGTGTGAGGCTGCGTCCCAGAAAATTGTGGCCGTCTTTGGGCGCAGCCGCTCGCCGGAATGCTTTTTGCTCGCCGATGTGCTCAATGTGCTCGGGCGCCCGCTGGGTGTGGGACAAGGAAACTATCCCACTTGCCAGTCAACGCGTGCCCTGTCCATGTGGGCTTACAACATGCCGGTTGAACTGCTTCAGATCCTTGCCTGGGCGGCACGCGACGATGAAGTGGTGATGCGCTTTGAAGGCAATAGTATTTCTTCGCGGGA
>JBQCZX010000033.1:10257-28117 GCA_052089485.1 Marinobacter sp.
GTAGATGTAGATGCTGTCTCACTGCTGACCGTGCCACACCTGGACCGTATCTACTTTGAAATGGGTCGTCGTAGTGCCGGGCGAGGAGAAGACCCGCACAAGTGGGTCAACTCAGAATTTCACGGCGATCACGTGGGCCACGGATTTCGCATAGCCGTGGACGTATTCACCGGTGGTCTGAAAGACTTCGAAGGGTTTATTCGCGACTTTTATGCCGCTTATCATCCTTTTTACAACGGGAACATTCCGGTCATCAATCCACAACCGGCCGGCATTGCGGTGACCGACAGCGCCACGCGCTTTCTTGGCTGGCACGCCATCACCATTCAGCGGCTTGCGTTGGATGCAGATGAAACCATGCGCGTCTATTTCTTTAACCCCAACAACGACAGTGGGCAAAACTGGGGCCAGGGAATTGTTACCTCAACCCAGGGCCACGGCGAGCTTTACGGTGAAGCTTCGTTGCCGGTGGCCGAGTTCGCCTCCCGACTGTATGTATTTCACTATGATCCGCTCGAAAAGGGCGAGCCGAGCGACGCCCCAACCGATGAGGTCAATCGGGCCATGGAACTGGCCCAAGGAAGTTGGGCCTCAGGGCGTTAATCAACAGCCGGTATTTTTTGGGCAAGGTGCTGTGTCTAAACAACTTCTATGCATCATTTGCGCAATCTCGTACCCTGTGCTTTTATAAATGCAGGGTCATCAAGCCTGCGGCAATGCCCGCAGAGTTCTCCCCAGCAGTTGACAGAAATGGGATCTACTCTGGTTTTCCTAGGAGAAGTACATGGACAGCTTGTTCAGTAGTATGGGTAATGTCTTCGGTGGCCTGCTGAGCCTGATCTGGTTGATCATCGTAATCATGGCTATCATTAAAGTCGCGAAAAGCGGCGCAGGCACTCTTTCCAAAATTTTCTGGATTATTGTGCTGGTTATTTTCCCCTTGGTCGGCTTAATTGTCTGGTATCTATTCGGTCCTAAAGGATAGTACTGGTAGTGGCACGTTGACTAAGCTCATAAAACGCGCAACTGCTAAGGAGAGCCCTGTATGGCGGCGCTCTATGTCAACGGAAAACAAGTCACTCTCAACGACGACCCTCGTACCACGCTTCTCGACACATTAAGGGAATGCCCGAACCTGACCGGCACCAAAAAAGGCTGCGATCACGGTCAGTGCGGCGCCTGTACATTGTTACTCGATGGTCGGCGAGTCAATTCCTGCCTGATTCTCGCGATCCAATGTGAAGGTAGTGAAGTGACCACAATCGAAGGTCTGGGTCAGGGCGAGCAGTTGCATCCGATGCAACAGGCGTTCGTGAAACACGACGGCTTCCAGTGCGGCTATTGCACGCCCGGCCAGATCTGTTCTGCGGTCGGCATGCTTGAAGAAGTGAGAAATAACGAGCCAAGCGATGTCACCCACCAGGGAGACGTCACCCTGAGCCGTGCGGAAATCCAGGAACGCATGAGCGGTAATCTCTGCCGCTGTGGTGCCTACGTCAACATCGTCGATGCAATACTCGACACGGCCGACGGCCACGCCCTCAAGAACGGGGGAACCGCCACATGAAGCCCTTTGACTATCGACGTATCCAGACCGTGGACGAGATTGGGCATGATGAGCCCGGCCAGGCGCGTTTTCTGGCCGGTGGCACCAACCTGATTGATCTGATGAAGCACGAGATCGAGGTGCCAGATCGCCTGCTGGATATCTCCCGCCTCAAGCTCGCAGCCATCGAAGACGGTGAAAACGGCGGCATGCAAGTCGGTGCACTGGCAACCAACACAGCCCTGGCCAGTGACCTCCGGGTGCGAAAAACCTGGCCGCTGTTGTCAGCCGCCTTGTTGTCAGGCGCAACCGCCCAACTGCGCAACCGTGCAACGACCGGTGGCAACCTGCTGCAGCGCACTCGCTGTTTCTATTTCTATGACACCGCGCGCCCTTGCAACAAGCGCAACCCTGGTGAAGGTTGCAGTGCACGCGAAGGACAGAATCGCATTCACGCTATCCTGGGCGCCAGCGATCAGTGCATCGCCACCCATCCATCGGATATGGCCGTGGCGATGGTGGCATTGGATGCGAGAGTGATGCTGCGGGCCGCCGATGGCCGTGAACGCGAGCTTCCGGTCGAGGAACTACATCGCCTGCCGGGAGACCACCCGGAGCAGGATACGGTGCTGGAACCAGAGGAATTAATTTTAGGCATAACTCTGCCGACGCCGCCACCAGGCCGACAAATGTACCGCAAGGTGCGGGACCGCAGTTCCTACGCCTTTGCCCTCGTTTCTGTCGGCGTCATTCTCAACGTGGTGGAGGGTAAGGTGGACAGTATTCGGATCGCGTTTGGCGGCGTTGCCCATAAACCCTGGCGCGCTCGCAAAGCCGAAGCCGCTTTGCTGGGCAAGGCGGCAACCGAAGCCAACTTCCAGCAGGCTGCCGAGGCCGAACTAGCCGATGCCAAAGGCTATGGTAACAATGATTTCAAGATCCCCCTGGCCAGACGTACGCTGGTAGCCACGCTAAGGGACGCAGCCCATTCTGAAGAGGAGGTCTCGGCATGACCAATCCGGCGTCCATCGGACAGTCACTGGACCGGGTCGATGGCCCTTTGAAAGTATCGGGCCGTGCGACCTACGCGGCTGAACACGTGTTCAGCCAGCCGCCTCTTGTTGGCTGGATTGTTGAAGCAACGATTCCCGCCGGCCGCATCAAACATCTCGACACCCGTGCTGCGGAGAACAGTGCTGGTGTTGTTGCCGTGCTCACGCATCACAATTCAGCAGCTCAAACACCTTTTGGTGAACCCGTCGATGAGGGGCGATTTACCCAGTCCCGAGCCATGCTTTTTGATGACCACATTCGCTACCACGGCTTTCCCGTAGCGCTGGTGATTGCCGACACCGTGGCGAACGCCCGTCACGCTGCGGGATTGGTCGATATCAGCTACGAGCAGGACAAAAACGCGGTTACTACGGCCAGTATCGAGGCCGATGAAATTCCAGATGAACTGGACGGTGGCATGGAGCCAGACATCTTTAAGGGCGATTTTGAGCAAGCTTACAACGACGCTGAGCTAACCCTGGACGTTATTTACACAACGCCCAATCAGGCGGCGGCAGCGATGGAGCCCCATGCCACTATCGCTGATTTTGATGGCGATCAACTTGTCGTGTACATGTCCGTTCAGCTCGTCGGGCCCGCAGTGAAAGCACTAGCGAATACTCTGGCATTTGACCCGGACAAAATCCGGGTTCTCAGCCCCTACATTGGAGGTGGTTTTGGTTCCAAACTTGGGGTGCACAATGAAGCCATACTGGCCTGCCTCGGCGCTCTGCATCTGAAACGGCCCGTCAAAGTTGTGCAGCATCGCCGACACGTCTTCCATAACGCCCCGCATCGGGGTAACTCAGTGCAGCGTATTCAGCTGGGCGCCTCTAGGGACGGCAAGCTGCAGGCCATCGGCCACGAAAGCTTCATGCCCATGGCAAAAGGTTACGAATTTGCGGAGCCAACCGGTGCCTCGGCGAGAACCACGTACCAAACTGACGCACTCAAGAGTACGCACCGGGTGAAGTCGATCGATATAGCTGCCACCGATTCGTGCCGCGCACCAGGTCATGCGATTGGTTCTCTGGCCTTTGAATCGGCCATCGATGAAATGGCGTATCAATGTGGCCAAGATCCCCTGGCCTTCCGCCTTGCAAACATGCCCGATAAGGATCCCAGCAGTGGACAGCCGTTCGCCAGTCATGATCTGGCAGAATGTTTGCGCGAAGGCGCTGAAAAATTCGGCTGGCAAAGCCGTGAGCAACAGCCGGGTAAGCGATCCGAGGGTCGCCAGTTCATCGGCTATGGCGTGGCCAGCACTATCCGAGTCAATATGCTGGTCCCCGCAAAAACCAGGGTTCGCCTGAGCGCAGACGGCACACTCACGGCTTGGGCGGACATGACAGATATCGGCACCGGTACCTATACCATCCTGACCCAGATAGCCGCAGAAACAATGGGCCTTCCTGCTGATCGAATCAATATTGAACTGGGTGATAGCCGCTACCCGCCAAGCTCGGGCTCTGGCGGTTCCTTTGGTGCGGCCAGCTCAGGCTCAGCACTGCTGGACGCCTGTGAAAACATGCGCACCAAGCTGCTGGGTATCGCCAGGGAGCAGAGCAACATTGACCATGAACCGGCCGGAAATGCGCGATTTGAAAACGGGCAGGTTATTTGGGGCGGCAAAACCCTGTCGCTTATCGAGTTGCTTAACCAGGCCGGAGAGACGTATTTAGAAACCGAGGGCGAGGTTGCACCGGGAGACGACCACGACGAGTACTCCCAGCATTCCTATGGGGCCCAGTTTGCCGAGGTCCACGTCGATCGCGACACCGGCGAAATCAGGGTTCAGAGGTTACTCGGTGTATTTTCAGCCGGCCGCATCCTCAACCATAAAACCGCCCGCTCCCAATTGCTTGGCGGCATGGTTTGGGGGCTTTCATACGCGTTGCTGGAAGAGCTGATGCTGGATGATCGCTACGGCACTTTCATGAACCGCGACTTTGCGGAATATCATTTACCGGTGAACCGCGATATGCCGGCTATCGATATTCATTTCAGGGAGGAGCCCGACCCCCGATCGAATCGACTGGGTTCCAAAGGCATTGGCGAGTTGAGCATTTGCGGCGCTGGAGCCGCAGTCGCCAACGCCATCTATAACGCCACGGCCATACGCGTTCGGGATTTCCCCATCACCCTCGATAAAATTCTGGAACACTTGCCTGATGAGTAAGGTAAGGGCAAGCCCTAAAACAATACGCTGACCATACCCACGCTGCTGACTACCAGCAGCACCATGCCCAACAGGCGGAAAAACACCGGGGTTTCCGCCTTCAGAATGCGTTCGTGAAAGCGCAGCCCGATCACATGCCCTATCGCAGCACAGGGCAACAGCCATAAGTGATGAATCAGCTGCAGATCGAGCCCCACCCAAATGAACGCTGCCAGCTTAATCAGCACCAGAATAAACCAAAGACCAAACAGCGTATCGCGCAGTTTCTCGCGCGCCACGTGCTGCGCCGCCACAGCAATAATCAGCGGGGCCCCTATTAGCGAGGTGCCGCTTATGTAACCACCGGCCATCAATAGAGCCACATCCACGGTTTTACTATTACTGCGAAACGGCCGATTAAGGATGTACGACACCGAGTAAATCGCGACAATTACAAAAATAATCGCACTCAATACATTTGCCGGTAGCGTAAACAAGCCAAATACGCCAATCAGCTTGGGCACCAGCATAATGCGCAGCATTTGCCACAGGTAGGGCCAGTCAACGGTACTTTCCGGTGCTTTTATGGCAGCGTCCGGCCCAAATCCGGTTAATTTCTGGCTGCTCTTACCACCCTTGCTGTTGTGACTGCGGTTGTTCATCCAGATGGTCAGCGATGAAAACACCAGCAGGTGAACCGCGATGATGGGCAAAAAAATCAGCGGATCGTCTTTCACCAACAGCAAAAATGGCAACGACAACACCGCGCCGCCAAAGCCGAGCCCGGAGCGCACAAAACCACTCCAGATGAAAATCAGCGCGATCAGGCCAAGCTGAATGAGGGAAAGATCTGACATAACATCCTGAGTGTTTGGGAAATTTCGTTGCTGCACTTACTCAGTGCGGTAGCACAGTTGACGTGGGATTATCTTTTTTACGGGTACTCTGGTCTATACGTCGGCGCACGACCAGAATAAACCAGGTGGCCAGCACAAAGGGTGCCGTTAGGGTGATGAGGCCCGCGTGCATGCCAACCCATTGAAGCGCCACTGATAAAGTAATCGCCAAGATTGCCCAGCATAAACCGCTAAGCGTGCGGTCTCCCAGCGCTATAGCGCAAAGTACCGAGTTGTAGGCAAATAGACCGGCATTGAAATCGGAATAATCAAGCTCACTGGCCACGACCACCAACAGGGGCAACCCAGCACCCACAAGAATGTGCGCATTTCAAACCCTCGGTTAAGGGAGAGAATATAGCCGAAAATGGGAAACCTGTGCAGGATTATTGAACAGGGTCAACGATCTTGCGGTGCAGCTCCCCTCGTCGCGAGAAACGACTATGTCCAGAGGGGTTTGATTGCGATACAGTTTCGTTGTTGAAGTGAATCCCACGAATATCAAGGAATTGAAAATGTTAAGTTCATCGGAAGGTAAGAAGGTTCCCCAGGTTACGTTTCCCATTCGTCGTGATAACGAGTGGCAGTCGGTTACAAGCAATGAGTTATTTGCCGATCAAACGGTCGTTGTGTTCGCCTTGCCGGGCGCATTTACACCAACCTGCTCAAGCACGCATTTGCCGCGATACAACGAGTTGGCGCCAGTTTTCAAAGAGCTGGGTGTAGACCGGGTAGTCTGCTTGTCGGTGAACGATCCATTCGTAATGCAAGCATGGGCCGAAGACCAGCACGCTGACAACATTGAGTTTATTCCCGACGGCAACGGCGATTTCACCCGTGAAATAGGCATGCTGGTTAGCAAGAGCGACATAGGGTTTGGTGACCGCAGCTGGCGGTATTCGATGTTGGTCAAAAACGGCACAATCGAGAAGATGTTCATTGAGCCGGACAAGCCAGGCGATCCATTTGAGGTATCAGATGCGGACACAATGCTTCATCACATCAAGCCAGATGTGACATTACCTGCACGGGTAAGCTTGTTCACAAAACCCGGATGTCCTCACTGCACCCGCGCCAAGGCGCTGCTTCAGAGCAAAGGCTACAAGTATGAAGAGATAACGCTGGGCGCCGCTGGCCTGTCATACAGCACGTTGCAGGCGGTAACAGGGCGAGGCACAACCCCGCAAATATTTATCGACGGCCAACTGGTTGGTGGCGCCGATGAACTCGAAGCCGCGATGGCCAGGCTGGGTTAGGGAAAGATCTGACATAGCACCCTGGGTAATGAGGAATTTCGTTCAAATTTAACGATTTTCCAAAAAAACACCGGGCAAAGCCCGGTGTTTTTCCCTCTATATTTCCACCGATATGGCATATCTCAGCACTTAATCGCTGACCGGCCCCTCCTTGATGGCAGAGCGCATGCGCCTGCGCAGTATAGGCCCGAACAACGGTGGCAACACCA
The DNA here is from genome assembly GCA_052089485.1 of Marinobacter sp. Taxonomy (GTDB): domain Bacteria; phylum Pseudomonadota; class Gammaproteobacteria; order Pseudomonadales; family Oleiphilaceae; genus Marinobacter. The sequence goes on from JBQCZX010000033.1 coordinate 17,376, forward strand.
GGCCCAAACCAGCTACCAACCACAAACCTATGGCCAAAGGGCTAGACCAGAGAGTTGTCCAGTCGCCATCAGACAGGATCAGCGCATGGCCCAGATTTTTTTCCATTTCTGGCCCCAACAGCAGGCCTAGAATAATGGGCACCATGGGGATATCCAGCTTGCGCAGTATGTACCCGCCAACCCCAAAGACAATCATGAAATACAGATCAAAGGTGCTGTGGCTGATGGAGTAAATACCCACAAACGCCACCATGGTCACAATCGGCAGCAGGTACATTGGCGGTACCGATAACAGCCTTACAAACACCCCAATCATCGGAATGTTCAGCACCAGCAGCAATACGTTACCAATCAACAGCGCTGCGATCACGCCCCATACAATGTCTGCGTTCTGGGTGAACATTAACGGCCCAGGCGTGATGTTCAGGGAAATCAGCATGGCCAACAACACCGCTGTGGTGCCGCTACCCGGAACACCCAGAGTCAACATTGGCACCAAGGCGCCAGATGCCGCACCGTTGTTGCCTGCCTCCGGCGCCACTACGCCACGAATGTCACCTTCGCCAAAGCGGCCTTTTTTGCCCAGCACCGTTTTTTCCAGGGTGTAGCTTACAAAGCTGCCCAAAGACGCACCAGCACCTGGCAACACACCGGCAATAAAGCCCAACACACCGCCACGCAGTTGGGTGGGCACTGTCGACACAACCTCTTTCAAACTCAGCGTTAGCTTGCCCACTTTCACTTTGCTGCGGCCTTTGCCTATTCGCGCTTCTACAAAAAAAAGCAGCTCGGATATGGCAAACAGACCCACAATCGCCAAAATAAAGTCGATGCCCTCATACAGTTCCAGCACACCAGCGGTGTAACGCTGAGTGCCAGTGGATATATCGATACCCACGGTCGAGATCATAATGCCCAACGCTGCGGCAATTACCGTCTTCATCGGATTTTTACCGGTTATACCGCCCAGAGTGGCGAACGCCAGCAAAAACAACGCGAAGTATTCTGCCGGCCCGAAGGTTAGCGCAAATCGCGCCAGCACCGGTGCCAGCATGATCAACCCTATGGTACCGATCAGACTACCCGCGAAGGAGGCAATTGCCGAAATGGCCAAAGCATCCGCCGCACGGCCTTTTTGCGCCATGGGGTAGCCGTCGAGGCAGGTCATCATGGCCGGCTCGTCACCCGGAATATTCAGCAAAATTGACGAAATGCGGCCGCCGTACATGGCACCGGCGTAAACCGATGTAAGCAGAATCATCGCGGTTTCAGGCGGCAGCCCCAAGGTGAAGGCAAGCGGAATCAGAATGGCTACGCCATTCGCTGGGCCCAGGCCCGGCAGGCAGCCAATCAAGGTGCCCACAAACGCACCGAATAGCGCAAACATCAGGTTGTACGGCGTTAATGCCACCGCAAACCCGTCCATCAGAAAGCCAATGGTTTCCATGGTCAGAAGCCTCCCAACAAGCCATTGGGCAAGCTCAACGACAAGCCATAGTTAAACAACCCAAACACCACGATGGCGCTGATCAGGCCGGTCACAAACGCCCCCTTTGGCGGCGCGCCCATGCGCCAACTCAAGACACCAACCGCCAAGGTGGTGGAGATAATAAAGCCCAGTGGCTCCAGTAGCAGCGCGTAAACCACCAGTACAATGATCGAAACCACCAATTCCAGGGCCGCTTTTCCCACTGGCCACTGAGTGTCGGCATCAGGTTTGATCATCAGGTACAGGCTGCCCACTACCAGCACAACGGCCAGCATGGTGGGAAAGGTTTCCGGCCCTACGCCTTCGGAGCCGCCGAAGGGTTCGGGCCATTGTTGCGCTACCCAGCCATAGGCCACCGCCAACACCAGCAGGCACAAGCCCAGAATACGATCGCCCATGCCGGTCATTTCAGCAGACCAATTTCCCGGGACAGGTCTTCAATTTCCTGTACCTGATTGGTCACAAAGGCTTCAAACTCGCCGGCTTTAGGGTGGAACGGAATCAGACCGTTGCTTTTCATCACCGCTTTCCACTCTTCGCTGGCGTACAGGGTGTCGATTGCGTCTACCCAATACTGCTGAGCTTCTTCCGAGGTATCTTTCGGCATATAAAATCCGCGCCAGTTCGGGCCAAGCGCATCAATGCCCTGCTCTCGGGCGGTAGGAATGTTGCTGAACTTACCCGGCAGGCGTTCCTCTGACAGCACCGCCAGCACCCGCAAATCACCGGATTCCATAAAGCCGGTGGCTTCCGACACATCACCGGTGAAGGCATCCACCTGGCCACCCACAACCTGGGTCATGGCTTCGCCGCCGTTGTTGTACGAAAGGTAAGGAATGGATGGCAGTTTGTCCGCGCCCGCGGCCTTTGCCGTAATAAGCACTTTCAGGTGGTCCCAGCCGCCACGAGCACTGCCGCCGGCGAATTTGGCCGCGCGCGGGTTTTCTTTCAACGCGTCCATCAGCTGGTTCAGATTTTCATATTTGGAATCTTTGCTTACCGCAATAATGCCGTAGTCTGCACCCAGCGCGCCGATCCACTTCACCATGGAGGCATCCATACCGGGAAACTGCTTCTGCGCCAACCGGGTGGTGGTGGCGGTAGACGCCGCGACGATCAGTTTGTCGTCGTTTTTACGCTTGCTGACGGTGTGGGCGTAGGCCACGCCGCCACCTGCGCCGGCCATATTCACGGTTTGTACCGAGCCGCTTACCAAATCAAGCTGTTGCATAACATTGCCCACACTACGGCAGGTAAAATCCCAGCCGCCGCCCGGATCAGCCGGTGCCAGGCACTCTACTTTGCCGCTTGGCTCCCAGGCCATGGCAGACATACTGAAAGCGGCTGCTGCCGCAAATGCTATTGTTGTTTTGATGAACATATCCATTGCCTCTTGGTTGTTTCAGTAAACAGAGTAGAAGGCAATGCGTAGTTGCTGAAGCTTGCGAGCGTAACGCATTTAAAAAAACTACTGTGCATTAAGTGCATAAAGTTCACGAGCAAACCCGGCGCCTGTGCCTTACCCTTGACCACGCCACCGATGGACCACCCTGATTAAAGCCTATGCCTGCAAAGCGACGCACAAAACTCAAAACCCGCATGATTCTCACCCTGGGCCTGGTGAGCGCACTGCAAGCGGCGTTTATTGGCGTATTTGCCGGCTATTACCTTAGCGAATCCCTGTACAACGAAATTGGCCAGCGCGCGCTGATGGTGGCCAAAACCGTTGCCGCCAGCCCCGCCATTATCCGTGGCATACAACAACGGGACACTGCCGCTCTGAACACACTTACCCGCACAATGGCCACCACCAACGAAGCCCTGTTTATCGTGATTGGCGACCACGACGCTATTCGCCTGGCCCACCCATCACCCGATCGCATCGGCCACTCCATGGCGGACGACGACGGCGATTACGGCCGCCCCGCACTGGTAGAGGGTAAGGGCTATGTGGCCCGTGCACTGGGCAATCTGGGCGAATCCATGCGCGGTAAAGCGCCAGTGTTCGCGCCCGGCAGCGGCGACATTATTGGCATAGTGTCGGTGGGATACAGCGTGCGCCAGGTGGAAGCAACGGTGCAGCGCTATAACTTTGTGTTGTATGGCGTTCTGGGCGTGGTTTTGCTGGTTAGCATTCTGGCGGCGGTGGTGATCGCCAGCCGTTTCAAGCGTGCTATTTTTGGCCTGGAACCGGAAGAAATCGCCGGCTTGTTCCAGGAGCGCGATGCCACGCTGCAATCGGTACGTGAAGGCATTATCGCCATCAACCGCCACGGCATTATTACCACCGTAAACCGCGCTGCTCTGACCACACTGGGGCTGAGCCCCGACAGCCCGATAGCTGGGCGCCCCATTCTGGACATACTGCCGGAAAGCGACCTTATATCGGTTCTGACCACCGGCACGCCGGATTTCGATCGCGAGGTGTGGCTGCGCAACCGCCAGATGGTGGTCAACCGGCTACCCATGCGCCAGGGCGACGACATTATCGGCGTGGTGGCCAGCTTTCGCCTGCGCAACGAGCTGGATCAGGTCAGCCAACAGCTGACCCGTATTCAACAATACGCCGACACCCTGCGCAGCCAAACCCACGAATACTCCAACAAGCTGCACACCATTGCCGGGCTGATCCAGTTGGGTGCCTACAACGATGCGCTGGGGCTCATTGGCAGCGAAGTCAGCAGCCATCAGGCGCTGATTCACCTGCTACTCGAGGCGGTGCCAGATCCCGTCATTGCCGGTTGTCTGCTGGGCAAACACAACCGAGCGCGGGAAATGGGCCTGCATCTGGATATAGACCCGGACAGCCAGATGGCCAACCTACCCAACAACCTGCCACGGGATCAGCTGGTGAGCGTGCTGGGCAACCTGATTGATAACGCATTGGAAGCCACTCGCCGCCACACCGGCGCAAACGGCCGGGTGCAGCTGTCGATGACCGACCTTGGTCAGGAGTTGATTTTCGAAGTGGAAGATCAGGGCCCAGGTGTGGCGCCAGAAGTGCAAAACCGCATCTTTGAAAAGGGCGTGACCAGCAAAGCCGGGCACGAACACGGTTTTGGGCTGCACTTGGTGCGCCAGTTTCTCGATAGCTGGGGCGGCTCTGTGACCGTAGAAAACCTGGGCGAGTCAGGCGGTAGCCGCTTCACCTTATACTTACCCAAAAACCCCACAGGCAGGAGCCAACCGTGTCCCCCATCCGACTGCTGATCGCCGAAGACGACCGCCAGATTGCAGAGATCCAGCGCCGCTTTATTCAACGCCTGGGTCAGGTGGAACTGTGCGGCATCGCCCACACCCTGGCCGACGCCCGGGAACAGACCGAGGTGCTGCAGCCTGACCTGATACTGCTGGATGTGTACTTTCCCGATGGTAACGGCCTGGATTTACTGCGAGAACTGCGTGCCAGCGACAACAGCAGCGACGTGATTCTGATTACCGCCGCCAAAGAAGTGGACACGTTGCGCACCGCCCTGCGTGGAGGGGTGTTTGATTACATTCTGAAGCCACTGGTTTTCGAGCGCCTGGAAGAAGCCATCAATCGCTACTGTGACCACCTTGCGCGGCTGTCGGCATTAAAACATCTGGGCCAGGACGAAGTAGACGCCTTGCTCCCGCGCAATGCCGGCGACACGGGCAACGACAACCAGCATCGGCTACCAAAAGGTATAGATGTCATTACGCTGGACAAGATTCGCGAGTTGATTGCCGACGGCAAGCACTGGAGTGCAGAAGAGGTGGGCAGCGCCATGGGTGCCTCGCGCACCACGGCCAGACGCTATCTGGAATACATGACCGGCACCGGCACTTTGGTGGCCGAGGTCAGCTATGGCAGTATTGGCCGGCCGGAACGGCGCTACCGAATGCAGCGCCTCACAACCTAAGCGCCAGGATTAACCACCCATTCCGGATCTTCAAACTCTCCAAGAGGCCGAATGTCACAAAAAGGCGCCGCACTGCGGATAATCTCAGCCACGTCGGAATTGTGTTGTGATTCCATCGCATCCCGGCTGCCTTTGCTATCCCAGTGGGCAATGGCGATAAGTGTATCCGGATCACCGATTTTTCGGTGCAACTGCGTTCCCCGCGCACCAGGCGCGCGCTGAATCAATTCACTTGCACGCACCCAGGCATCCGCATAATCCTCGGCAGTATAGCCCTCCCTGATGTGCACTTCGAAGATGTACTTCATACATGCCTCCTCTATCGGTAGGGGTAATCCACAAACGGCGCCTTTTCAAAGGCCTCCAGACTGACGCTACGCCACGGATTGACCTTTATCAAGCGCCCTATCTTGACCGCCGCTATTACCACCCAGTAGCATTTAACAAACATTTTATATACTACTTAAAAGGCGACTTCATGCTCTCTGAACATACCATTGCTACCGTTAAGTCGACGGTGCCTCTACTGGCCGAAAATGGCCAAGCCATTACTCAAGAGTTTTACAAAAGGCTATTCGCCAACAACCCAGACCTGCAACACATATTCAACATGGCCAATCAACGCAGCGGTGGCGGCGGCCAGTCATCCGCTTTGGCAGATGCCGTGTTTGCTTACGCCAACAACATTGACCAGATTGAAGTACTGGTACCCGCAGTACAGCGGATTGCCAGCAAGCACGCCAGCATTGGTATTGAGCCCAAGCACTACCCGATTGTAGGAAAAAACCTGATCGACGCTATTCAGGATGTGCTGCAGTTGCCAGACAATCACGAAGCACTCATCGCATGGGGAGAAGCTTACGGCGTGCTGGCACAGATTTTTACCGATACTGAAGAGAGCATGTATAGCGAAAAAGAAGCTCAACCAGGTGGCTGGCGCGGATTTCGCCCCTTTATCATTGAGCAGATTGTTGAGGAAACACCGGAAGTTAAATCGTTTTACTTCAAACCAACCGATGGGGGCGCTATCTGCGCGTATTCCGGCGGTCAGTATCTTGGCATCAAGCTGGCCGGCACCGGTGACCGCTATGACGAGATTCGCCAGTACTCCCTATCGTCCTGGGGCACAGAGGATTACTACCGGATTTCAGTTAAAGCCGAAACTCACGGGGCAGCATCGCAACAACTCCATCAATGTTCGGTCGGTGATACGGTTGAACTGAGTGCGCCCAATGGGCAATTCATGCTAAACAAAAATGCCCCCAAACACGTCTTTATTTCCGGTGGCGTTGGCATCACGCCGCTGTACAGCATGTTGAAAGAAGCGCTGGCATCCGGTTTTGCGGCTGAGAACGTCCAGTTTATTGAATGCTGCCGCAGTGCCGAGCACCAAATCTTCCATCAGGAGCTGGCAGAGCTGAAAGAGACAACCGGGCTGAACCTCAAGCGCGCATTTGAATTTGGTGAGGGTGCGGACTGGGTGGGGTACTTATCTGCCGACATTCTCAATGCATGGCTAACAGATAAAACTGCCCACGTTTACTTCTGCGGCCCTATGCCCTTTATGGCGGCCCTAAAGGGCATACTTAACCGCATCGGATTCACCGACGACCAGTTGCACTACGAGGTGTTCGGACCAACAACCGAACTGCCTGAAGTCCACTGAGATCATGCAGCCATTACCTACGCAGGCCAGACTTTAATAACCTGTCTGAAAAAATAGTGACAGCTCATTATTTGCGCAACCTCAAACCCTGTGCTTGTATAAAGCTGACAGGCCAGTTGGATGGCACAGCCTTTCATTCTTCTCCCGCAGCGGAACCGTCAGGTTCCGAGCGGCCGGGAATCACTGTTAAAAGGAGTTTGCTTTGTTATGGCCTACGAAACGATTGATGGTCAAAAATACGAAAAAGAACTTTTGGATCTCGCTCGCAAGCACACCACGGGTGCGGGTGAAGGTAAATTGTCCAAAGACGAGGTCGTCGACCTTATCAAATCGGCCCAGGATGGCACCAGTGTGACGGAAACGGAAAAGGCTACGCTAGCGTATATTCGGAATAACTTTGAGTTTACAGAAGCTGCCGCCAAAGATTTCGACACGGCTTTCGCCAAGCTGTGATTCAGGAAGGATGGTAACAGGGGAAGCGAATCCGGTGCCGGAAGATTCCGTTTTCATAGGCAAAGGCAGTTACGTGCAGAGCTTGCTGCTAAGTCGAGCCAACCGGCATGGCCTTATCGCTGGAGCAACCGGCACCGGCAAGACCGTCACCTTGCAAATTCTTGCGGAAGGCTTTTCCACCCAGGGTGTGCCGGTGTTCATGGCCGATGTGAAAGGCGATTTGTCTGGCATATCTCAATCTGGCACCCCAAAGCCTTTTCTTACCAAGCGCGCTGCGCAGGTTGGCCTTGAGCCCTACCATTTCGGCGGCTTCCCTACGGTCTTCTGGGACGTTTTTGGTAACCAGGGCCATCCCATACGGACCACTGTTTCAGATATGGGCCCCCTTTTATTGTCTCGCCTGCTCGAACTCAACGACACCCAGGAAGGTGTCCTCAACATAGCCTTCAAGCTCGCTGACGATCACGGCATGGCCGTACTGGATCTGAAGGACCTGCGTGCGCTAATGACCTTTGTCGCCGAGCAGTCAAAGGAGCTCACGGCACTGTATGGCAACGTCAGCAAAGCATCCGTAGGCGCCATACAACGCCGCTTATTGCAACTTGAGCAGCAGGGCGGTGATCAATTTTTTGGCGAACCGGCTCTAAAGCTTGACGACCTGATGCGGTGCGATGCCGCCGGCCACGGACACATTAACTTGCTAGCTGCAGATCAGCTAATCCAACGGCCACAGCTCTATGCCACCATTTTGCTCTGGCTATTAGCCGAGTTGTTTGAAGAACTGCCCGAAGTTGGCGACCCCGAAAAACCCAAGCTCGTGTTCTTTTTCGATGAGGCCCACCTGCTATTTGAGGATGCTCCGAAAGCTCTGCTACAAAAAGTCGAGCAGGTAGTCCGATTGATTCGCTCCAAAGGCGTAGGCGTCTATTTTGTTTCACAAAACCCTACCGATATCCCCGACAAAATACTCGGCCAGCTTGGCAACCGTGTGCAGCACGCGCTAAGAGCATTTACTTCCCGTGATCAAAAAGCCGTTCGCGCTGCCGCCTTAACCTTCAGGCAAAACCCTAGCCTGGATACTGAAAAAGTCATCACAGAACTTGGTGTCGGCGAAGCCCTGGTCTCCACCCTCGATGCCAAGGGCACGCCATCGATTGTTGATCAAACACTTATACGACCGCCCTCTTCACGTCTCGGGCCTGCTACGGCAGAAGAACGCAAAGATATTCTAAGCCTCAGTGAGTTTGGCCCTCGCTACGATGACGTTATTGACCGTGAATCTGCCTACGAAATACTACAAAAGCGTGCGGAGCAGGCTGCCAAAGAAGCCGAACAGGCAGCCCTTGATAAAAACCGGATTTATGACGACCCAACTAATAAAAGCAAAAAACCCGCACAAACACGACGCTCCTCACGCCAAGGGGTTTTTGAAACCATGGCAAAGAGCATAGCGCGCACAATGGGTCGCGAAGTGACACAAGGGCTCTTGCGCGGTGTGCTGGGGTCCCTGTTCAAAGGCCGTTAACGCCGTGCTGTGAGCTCAGAGACCGATATTTGTTGCATTGCCGGAGGCTTCGGATGGGTCATTCATACGTTCGCCCATTGTGTTTAAGCCAGCCGCCTACGTGCCGACCTGTACACCGCTTAACTGGTCTTTAAAGGCGCCCGCAACAGTCTGTTCGCTTTGTATAACTTCTTCAGTAAACGAAGAGACCAAATCCGGACTTTTCTGGATGTACCCGAAGATTCCAGCGACAACAAGAAATGCAATAAATAGGTTTTCCATAACGTGCTCAGATCTCGATAGTTCTGCCTGCGAGTTCGAGACAAAGGCCGGCGCCAAACTAGATTTGGAATGCACTCAATTACCCCACGTTGCAATGCTCGGGAGAAAGCGGATGTAAAAAGGAGCGACATACGTTCGCTTGCAAGTCCTGACGCTAAGGTTACATTCATTTGCGTTTATACCATGTACGTTGACTTGGCACGCCCCTCTTAAGAACGTTTTTTCTGATACTGCTTACAGGAGATAACCATGCAGCTCAGCGCCCCGTGCCAGGGAATCGATTTTCAAACCAAGGATATCTACGGCAAGCCGTTCCAGCTCAGCGACCATATTGGCAAGCGGGTTATCTTGTCGTTTTTTCGCGACGCGGGCTGCCCGTTCTGCAACCTGCGAGTGTACGAGTTGACTAACAATTACAAAAACTGGCACGAACAAAATCTGGAAGTTATTGCCGTATTCAGCGATACCTCCGAGCAAGTCCGTCGCTTCGTGGCCAAACACCCCCGGCCTTTTACCATGCTGGCCGATCCAGAGCTGGAAATTTACAACCGTTACGGTATCCAGCACTCATCTGTGGCACTGTTTAAAGCGCTGTTATTTAAACTCCCGCGGATCATAAAGGGGTTATTCAAAGGTGCACGCCCCAGCAACAACCCACATGTAAAGATCGTTCCCGCCGATTTTCTGATAACCGAAGACGGCCGAATCGCAAAGGTTTGGTACGGTCGCGACACCAGCGATCATATTCCATTGGATGAGGTTCAGCAGTTTATTGATGAGGGAAAATCGGCGGCAACTACCGGTTGAACTCGTTAGTGAAGGCTCTGGAGTTTATCTTTCACCATGAAAATTCCATGAACGCCAAAACGCTATTACTGATGCGCTAGCGCATAATCTATCCCGGCACACACCGCAGCCACCCGCGGTGCCTTTTGGCGCCCGGGTGTATTAATTTTATATTTCTTGCACTTTCTTTTTTCTAATAGAACGTAGAAAACCGAATTATCCCTTATTGATCTGATTTCGAGAGCTCGTATTGTAGCCCTACCAAAGGCTGTGCCTGCCTATCACCCAGCCTTACAGGAGCTGACATTGGGTTTTATAAACGACTCCACGCATTGGGGTGCCAGAATCATCCAGGCGAGCCTGACTTTGGCGTTGTTCCCTTTATTTTTCATCGGGGGCCCGGATTGGGCTAACGGCCTGTTTTATGAAGCCGTGTGGAACCTGGGGCACATCCTGTTCTTCTTTTTGATAACACTGTTACTTCAGCCGCAACGCAAACTTGGTGGCTGGCGATTAGTCGCTGTCACCACTGTGGTGGTACTTGTTTCGGGCGGGCTGATTGAGCTGGTTCAGAGTAGGATAGGTCGCGAGGTTGATTGGCACGATATGCTGCGCAATTTAACAGGTGCCTGGCTGGCGCTGGCGTGCCTCTTATGGTCAGAAAAAAAATCACTTGCC
>JBQCZX010000034.1:0-15598 GCA_052089485.1 Marinobacter sp.
AAACCGCCGAAGGTTTGTAGCCTTCCCGGGGTTCGAATCCCTGGCCCACCGCCACTTTTCCTTTGAATACAAGAAGCTAGCGAGAGCTCTATAAGCAGCGGACAGGTCGCAAAATTTCTTGTACTTCTCCTATGATATACAGTTGTATACTATCCTTCCGATTTTTTCCGATTCCAGGCCTTAATAGTTACGGCTTTCTTTGCTCTCAAATGCTGTCCGTTATGTGCTTGTCGCCGTGCAAAAGGGTTTGATGCATAATCATCGTTGCCGACTACTACAGCGACTACTACAGTAAGTTGTCGCAGAACAGGCAGGGACAGATCTATTTTTCATCACCCGCCCAATAAAGTCCCGCCCCAGATCACAAGCACAACTATTGTAACCACGATGGCTGCAGACACTTTGTGGCGTTCGAAAATAGCTTGGGCTTTATTGCCTGCAATGAAAACCAGCAGCCCCAAACCATAGTATCTCAGCGCGCGGGACAAGCCAGACGCGAGCATGAATAAGAAAAAAGAATAGCTGGTGGCACCGGCCGCCAGCATAGCAATTTGAAACGGAATCGGAATAACGCCTACACTCAGGATAAACCAGAACCCGTCTTCCTCCATCCGCATGCGCACGTTCTCGAACTGTTCGGGCGTCGAGACCATCTCTACGAGCTGCGGCCCAATGGCGTCAAACACGAAATAGCCGACAAAATAGCCAACGGTGGCGCCTGCCAAACAGCCGATGAGCGAAATTGTGCTGAGGATGAATATCTGATTGCGACGAGCTTGCATCAATGGAATGAGGATCGCCTCCAGCGGAATAGGTATGAGGATGGATTCCAGAAACGATGCAATACCCAGCCCCCAGAAAGCGTGTCGGGAGTAAACTAGCCGTACTGTTAATCTTTTAATGCGGGCCAATCCCCCAGAAGGGCGTGAAGTTCCGTCTTTCATCAGTTTTACCAAAATAAGTCGTGAGGGTAGTGGTTAGTTATAAGATTAGCGCAGAGGTGCCAAGTGCAGCAATAAACCAAACCGTGTAAGAAAACAGCTCATCGAGAGGTTTCGCTATGTCAGGCAACAATGCTTCGAAGTCAATAAGCAGCTACACCCGAAAAGTTTGGATCGCATCTGGTATAGGTGCACTTATGGTGGCTTCCTTATTTTTGCTCTGGCATGGCTTTCAGATTGTCTTGCTGATCTTTGCCGGGCTTCTGCTAGGTACTTTTTTGCTGGTGCCAGCTGGCTGGCTAAGTAATCATAGTTTTCTATCACGTGGTTGGTCGTTGGCAGTCGTCATTCTATGTGTAGTGGGTTTTTTGAGCTTGCTGGGAATGCAGTTTGCTAGCGGTATCAACGAGCAGTTTCAGCAGTTGACCCAGATTTTGCCAGATTCGGTAACGGCGTTAAAAGAGCAGTTTCGCGAGTGGCCAATGGGCGCTCAGATTGTTGACAGGTTCAATCAGGAGAGTTCGGGAGGCAGCCTATTCGGCCAATGGTTTTCCCGCATTTCGTTATTTCTCTCCTCCACGTTAAGCATTTTTCTCAATCTGTTTTTTGTCATTTTCATAGCTCTGTTCTTCGCCTCCGAACCGGACACTTATCGCTTAGGCATGCTCACGCTCGTTCCCCTCCAGCGGCGCGATACAGTTAAGCGCCTGGTGGCAGAGATTCGCCAGAAACTTTATTGGTGGCTGTTGGGACGCCTTTTGTCAATGACCGTGGTTGGTTTGGCAACTGGCCTGGGATTGTGGTTGTTGGGTATGCCCATGGTGCTTTCACTGGCACTGCTGGCGGCGCTACTGGTTTTTATCCCCAACCTCGGACCAATACTGTCAGCGATCCCCGCGTTACTGGTAGCGCTGCCGGATGGCTTATTTTGGTATGTGTTGGTGCTTTACCTGCTGGTGCAGGCTGTCGAAAGTAACGTGATAACGCCGCTTGTTGACCGCAAATCTGTGAAACTTCCCCCCGCGCTACTGCTGTCAGCACAGATCATCATGGGTTTGATTGCAGGGGGGCTTGGCCTGGTTCTCGCGGCACCGCTAACCGTGTTGACGATGGTTGCTGTCAGGCGTTTATACGTCGATGCTCGAATTGAGCAAAGACCCACCGATAAATAAAAGAAAACTCGGGCATCACGCCGCTAGGCGTTGATCCGTCGAAAAGCTGCTTCTAGAAAGCTGTAAACACCAAAGGCAAACAAACTTTAAGCCACAATGCCGAGAAGCCAGGCACCGTAGGGGCTACTCGCCAACGCGTTCAAAGCTTCGCCCATGCCTGCAATGTCTCCGGCACGGGCATCTAGCGCAGACTGGATCAGAAACCAACCGACGATTAGCCAAGCGACGCCCTTGGCCGTCAGTCCCACCAGTGCCAGCACAACCTGACCCGGCGTGGAGGCTATAAAACCTTTCTGCGTGCAAATCGCCAAGATCGAAGCCGCACTTGCCGACAAGGCAGAGCGGGAAGGTCGGGTTTACCGAGCTCTGTGATTCTGGAGCCAGTTCCGCAACCCTCATGCCATGCGAACTATATTTAATGGCAACCGGGTGCCCGAGCCTGATCCTCAAAGAGCGAGTGCAGGTACTGAGTTTAGACGCCCATCCAGTGACTGTCTGTCGCTTCATGACATCGGTTAATTCGGATCTTGAGAGCCCAGCGCTGCTTCGCAGTCTGACCCCCAGGGAGTGGCTTGTTACCGGACATCAATCAAAATCGGTGCTTGAGCTGGCAAGGGATCTCTAATCAATGTCGAAATTCCCCGAGCCGCCCAGTGTAGTAAAGCTCCAGACGCTCCGTCCGGTGACAAGAACACTGCCGGTGGGCACTCGAATATACCGAATATTCCGATCCAGGAGTGGCCAAACGGTTCACTGGAACACGTTCCGTTTCTTTGGGCCGACCTCGGCGCGATTTGATCATCACCTGCCGGGGAAGGATAGAAAACCTCAGATAACGAATAGGGGCATTCTATACGGTGCAATGGGCCCTGAGGCGGTACCTACCTGCCTAGCTGAAGTGTTCCAAGTCTCACGCACGATCAATCGTCAGGACGGTGCTCCCGTGGTGTGCGCGTTCACTTTGAGGGAGCCAGTGTTGCTTTTGGATCTCACTGGCCCGTTTGCGACCCAGATAGGGGCTTCTATGCCCGTGAACTCAGGCCCACGACCCAGGGCGAGGCGCTGGGCGCAAAAGCTCTATGATGCGTACCCGGATGCCCATGGTATTCTATATCCGTCATCCATGTACGGTAACAACCCAGCTGTCGAACTTTTTGAAAGAAGCCAGCCCTCACTTCCCAAACATCCAGATCTTCACCGGCAGATGGATGACCCTGCGCTGGAATCAGTGATTCTCAAGACCGCAGGTGCAATCAGATACAGAGTCGTAGACCTAAACTAACAACCCTTTCATGTTGATTTCCCAGTATCCGTAAGACAATTTCTATGAGCGAAAGACCCAACCGGAGACTGAGCAATGCCAATCGTCACGGTGAAAGCAATCCCGGCTGCTGATTCCACCGTCATTTTTCCATAAAATCATGCAGTTAGTTATCTACGAATACCTCCCTGTTAGTAACTGGAACCAATCTACACCGACTTATTTTGCGGCATAAGATGAACACCATCCTGGTCCCTTTACCGATTTTCCTGGGAATATGATGCACGGACCCCATTCATCTCCTTCTTTACCCTTAAAGTAACGACAGTTATCGCATTTTTGGCCCGACTCGTACTGGGGGCTATCCACTTGTGAGGCATCGTGTTTGTAGTTGAGTTGCTTTGCGGTGGGGTCGTCTTCCTTTAGATGGGGGTTATCGGCTGCGATCACCGTTGCCGTGCGAGTTAGCAAAACCCCCCCAGCTAATGGCGCGAGAATTCCGCCAGCCAAGCCTTTAAGAAAACGGCGCCGTGTGTTGAGTTCGTCAATTATCGACATGTCTCTCTCCCAATTAAGAAGCATATTGCACTTGGGCCTTAAAACCACTCCGTATCAAGTGAGCGAAGCCCTTTCTTACATGGCCTGTCATCCAGCACTGTTGTCAGTGGCCAGCGACGACAGATATCTCCAGCCGACTGCCTCTCGGTAGTGCTGCGACAGCGACCACCGTGCGAGCGGGCAGCGTCCGGCGGAAATAGGTTTCGTATATGCCATCGACGCGACCTAAATCGTTAATCTCTTTTAGATAAAGCGTCACAGACACGATGTTGCTCATTGTCATACCATTCTTTTTCAGAATGCTTTGAAGATTATTCATAACAGTTTGTGTTTGTTCTTCGATGGTCTCTCCAACGAGTTTTAAACTCTTAAAGTCTATGGGGATTTGGCCCGAGACGTATAATAGATTGTCGTAGCGTACGGCTTGCGTATATCGGTTATTTTCCTCAGAAACATCACTGTCCGCCGTCGTTGTTTCTGGGTCTCCAAGCTCGCTCGAAGGCTGCATTTTACCTTCGTCCACGTTGCCCGGCCCCTGCCGCCACACCCAAGGTTGATCCACGCTGGCTGGCGAACCCGCGCAAGCTGTCATGAATAGCGCTGGAATAACAATACCCAACATCCACCCGACACATTTGCCCACTTCACATTTCGGGACTCCGTAAGCAGCAGTGCGTGTTCCTGGTCGAGTCGACACTATAGAGCTCCCTGGTGCTAATAAAGAAGGTATGGGGTGCCACCAATGAGAGGGGCGGCACGCCATACCATGAACGCCAACTTAGAAATTGTATTCCATGCCCAGTATGTAACTGGAGGCTTTGTCCGTATACTTTTCGCGCTCGTCTTCAAAGACTGTGTTGTCGTCCCTCGGAACCCAGCGAAGATAAAAATCAACATTCATTGCCGGGTACCAAAGGGCTGTGAGGCCGTAATCGGCTTTCGAGAATGTTCCTCTCTTTTCTCCGGTTTGCGTGGTGTAGTCATAATTTATGTCATCACGATAGTAAATTTCGAAACCGTAAGTGCGATCATAAAAATAGCGTAGTGAGAGCCCCCACAGAGTTCTTTCGATCTTGCCGCCGCCCAACCTGTCATCCAGGTGTTGAACCATTCCGGTTAAGCCGGCTCCAGCGAACCAGCTGTGATGGCCCCAGTCGGCTACTGCGTGTTGTACCGTCACTTTATACGAATCAAAGTCGTCAACTTCTCTGATTGGAGCACCGGCGATGGACTCGCTCGTAAAACCTGGAATATTCGTTATGGAAAGGTTGGTATCGACGACGCCATCCGGGCAACCATCAGGACACAGGAAACTGGTCTTCTTGGGAGACATCAGCGAGGGAAAATCGTTACCGCCATAATATTCCACAGTCAGCCAGACATCGTTTTTTTGGGTGCGTATAAAGTTACGGGAAATATTGGCATATATGTTTGTACCGTCCGACCAGTTTGTGTTGTCGCCACCGGTCACCGCCGAGAGCTGGAGCCACCAACGGTCGTTATAAAACATCTGCGCACTGAGGTTTTCGATATTTCTGGATCGACCAACTCCACCTTGGCCGTTGTACCATAAGTCAGGCAGGATAAGCGGATAGTTCCACTGGCCGATTGAGTTTGGATGCTCATTCCCTACGGAGAAACCGTAGAAGGAATTTTCGCCAAAATCCCACGTAGCCGCGACTCGATATTCGTCATACGCAAAATAATTCAGGCCAGTTGGCTCTCTATCCCCGTCAGCGTTGACAGAGCGCAGTGAGTTATTGCCAAGGTAGCCAATTTCGACCCATACCCCCAACCAGTCGGTAATAGCGCCAGTATAAAACAGAGCCAAACGATCTAATGGGTTTCCCTTGACATCGCGGGACTTACCCGTGCTGTCGTCGCCGCCGCTCGCGAAATTGGATATAAACCGAGCAGAGAAGTAGTCGGTCCAGTTGAGCGCAAGATAATCGCCACCATATTGATCATTCTCGTTGTCGTTGGCTGTATCACCGTCCGACCGAAGGCGCTCTCTCATGTAAGGTTTGGTGTAGCCATGCATGGCAAACAACCGCCCGGTACGAGTAAAGTTTGGCACGCTATATGTACCAATGTGACAAGAGTTACAGTTCATGCCCGTCTGGCGAGCATATGCAGGTACCGCCTCTGCAGAACCTACTGCGGCGAGCTGTAATACCATGAGCAACGCGGTAGGTACCAGTATGTGTTTCCAGTTCCATGATTTAAAAGTAAACATGGTGAAACCCCTCTGCCATATGAAACAGATATAGCTTATTTAGTTATTTGAATCCTTCTGTAAGTCGTTTTTCAGATATTTAACAAGCCCTTCTGGGTCTGGCACCATTACGGGTCCGAACGCGGGCATATTTGGGAATTTTTCGTAAACTCGTTGCTGGCCAGCACGCCCGTTCCGAATGATGCCCACGATCGTTTGAGCCGGCGCATGCATGACCAGTTGATTACCTTTCAGGGCAGGCGCCAAAGCAGGGGCCTTGTCTTCTGTACCTTGACCTTCTGTACCATGGCAGGATGCGCAGCGCAGTTGGAAATAACCGGCCGCGTCGATTTCAGCTTGGACTGCTTGGGACATAAAAAGTGCTGGGGCAGCCATTATTAATCCGCCCACTAGCGACCATTTGATGTTTTTGAGTGCTTTCATGATCTCCCCCTTGTACAAAAGATGAACATCATTACATCTACGTTAATCTATAGTAGGGGGCAGATGGTGCGTCAATCTTTCGACGAGCTGTTTTTCCGTGCTTTCTAATCAATAAAACAGAGGGGGTCAGTCAGGTATTTGGATGATGCTCTTTGATGCTTGTGGAAAAGTGATAATCATCGACTGCAAACCGATTAAAAACAAACTCCTGCAAAAATAAAATTATCGGATAAGAAAACATTCCACTGTTTACTTACTGCTTAGCTTTGTCTTTAGTAAGAAAATCTATTTTGATATATTATTATATTATAAGTTAATGGCAGTTTTTTCTGGAGATCTCGGGATATGTTATGAGGTCTGTTGTGGTGCATGAATATACATGTAGTATTAGCGCGCTAATTAATGGCGCAGTTTCATGCCACTGCAAATATTACCACTCTCTATTATCGCTACATATAGTAGCAAGGTCTTTGATTTTAATTTGAAAGCGAGCCCAAACCGAGGCCGATTTTGTTGTAAACTGTAAATATAATTTCTGCGATCGGATTCGCGAAGACTCGGGAGAAAATCATGTCAATGAATGAAGCAGATATGAATAGAAGCACCGACACCGTCGATCGCCGGGATCGTAGGTTCGCCGTATCTACCAACCGCGGCAAAGCCAGCCATCGGCTTCGCTATGTGGAAGCAGGCGGGGCGAGTGTAGATCTTGATGAGTGTACGTTTTGCGAGTCCATCCCAGACCTTTCAGGTGCGGCGCAAGCGCAGAAGGGCAAAAAGGAAGAGTAAAGCGTTAGATGGCTTTTCACAGATATTGATCACGGCTCAGCGGCACTTTAGTAGTCGCCACCGAGCCGTTTTGTTAAAGATTCCGGCCGGGGTAGACGGTGTCTTTTTGTTGGTCTGAAAGCTTTTGGCGAGTGGCCAATGTTTCGGGCTGGTTGTCGGGAGACTGCCAACCCTGCAGGTTCTCTTCTATCAGTTGCACTAAAGCATCAATGTGCCCGGGCGTCGCATTTAGAGCGGTTATATAGCTAAATCCTTGACCGCCAGCCCCCTTAAAGTAGCCGCGATTCTCTTCATCAATTTCTTCGATGGTTTCCAGGCAGTCAGCTGAGAAGCCTGGGCAGAATACATCAATCGTTTTAACTCCCTGTCCTGGAAACGCTTTAAGCGTTTCGTCGGTATAGGGTTTAAGCCACTCTTCCTTGCCGAAGCGCGACTGAAAGGTGGTTATGTAGTCTTCTTTTGCTAAACCAAGCCGCTCTGCCAGAAGCCGTGAGGTTTTGTGGCACTCACAGTGGTACGGGTCGCCCTTGGTCAGGTATTTCAGTGGTACGCCGTGATAGGATAGCACCAGCTTTTGGTTGCGACCTTGGTTGGCCCAGTGGTTTTCGATATGCCGAGCCATAGCCTCAATATAAGGGGTGTAGTCTGGGTAATGGGAAATAAAACGGAAATCTGGTAGCCACCGAAGTGTTGAAAAATATTTTGCTATTGCATCAAAGGTAGAGGCGGATGTGGAGGCAGAGTATTGCGGGTAAAGCGGCAGTACTAAAAGCTTCCTCGCGCCTTGCTGTTGCATTTCATCGAGCACCCTTGGAATGGAAGGGTTGCCGTAACGCATGGCAAACCCTAAAACTACATCCGTGCCATATTTCTTCCTTAGAGCTTCTTGAATGCCCTCCGCTTGCTTTGCGGTATGGATCAGCAGTGGCGAGCCCTCTGGCTGCCACACGCCGGCGTAGGCCGCTGCGCTGCGCTTTGGGCGGATGCGAAGAATGACCCCGTGCAATATCAGCCACCACAGTGCGCGAGGCAGCTCAACAACCCTGGTGTCGGAGAGGAATTCCGCCAAATACCGACGTAAAGCTGAAGGGGTTGGGGCATCCGGCGTACCAAGGTTGGTTACCAGTACGCCAATCTTTTCCGG
The DNA here is from genome assembly GCA_052089485.1 of Marinobacter sp. GTDB lineage: Bacteria > Pseudomonadota > Gammaproteobacteria > Pseudomonadales > Oleiphilaceae > Marinobacter. Next base: position 8,525 of record JBQCZX010000034.1, read on the forward strand.
CTGGTTGTGGCGGAAGTTCTCTGAACCTTTGTATTGCATGGGAGGGAGGATCCTGCGCGTTAATCGTTTGAAACTGAGCGAGAGTTACTGGTTTTCAGACTGCTGAGCCATGCGCGGAGCAAGGCCGCTAATGTCGTAGCCTGCGTTGCTGGCTTTATCGAAAACATCTTGGGCGGGAGTGGTACGAGCGGCGTTCAGCGCCCAAAGCACAGTACAGCGAGTTCCAGACCGGCAAAAAGCCAGTACGGGCTTGTCAGAATCCTGGATCATCGCGCCAAAGCGATCAACGTCTTCGTTCGAGACATTCCCGGATTCAACAGGCATGTAAACCCAGGTCATGCCATTTTCCAGAGCTGCAGCTTCAATATCCGCCATTGCCGGCTGGCCAAATTCTTCCTGATCTGGCCGGTTGGCAACGAGGGTTCTGAAACCAAGCCTGGCCGCCTCTGCCACATCTGTGTAGGTAATCTGGGGGGCAACGGAAAGTGTGTCATCAATCTTTCGAATATCCATGGGTTTTCGTCTCCGGATTCGGCAAATATGTTATTCCATTATCATCTCATAGCTGATGGCATCTGTCAGAACGATGCAAAGCTAATCTGCTCAGTACTCCAGAGCGTATCGAACAACGTATCCTGATATAAAGTCGGCGAACATAAGATCAAAAAAAGCCCGGCTGGAGGGCCGGGCAGAGGCGTGCGAGTAGTATCCATTAAAGACTTCCAGACAAACCGGTGTCAGTAGAGACTCCGGTATAGGCAAGTATTGACTATATTTTGAACACTTCAAGTTTGAGACTGTGTTTAACTAACACATTTAGTCATATGAAAAGCGCCTTTATACTGAAGCCTGTGGCCATGCGGCTTTCAGGCCGACTGATTTTAGTCGCGAGCTGTAATATAATGACGTTTGAAGCGCACTTTCCTTTCCCAGAGGTTGTTACATGTCAGATGAGAACGACAAGAAGCCCGAGAATGATCCGCAGTTGGCTGGAAAAATAAAGGATTCCGCCCGTCAGATCTGGCTTGCCGGCTTAGGTGCCTATAACAAGGCAGAAGAAGACACCGGCCGTTTCTTTGATCGACTGGTTCAGGAAGGTGAGCAGCTAGAAAACAAAACCCGTGGCGTAGTGGAGAAACAGATCCGCTCAGTGGAAGGTCGGGTTGAGGGAGTGCGTGACCGGGCAACCGGAACCTGGGATAGGCTAGAACACCTGTTCGACGATCGGGTGTCAGGAGCATTGCGCCGGTTGGGGATCCCCAGCAGGGAAGATGTTGAAGCGCTTGAGGGCCGAATAGAAGCGCTGGAAGCTGAATTGTCTGCGCTGAGGGACAGTAACGGCAGAGATGAAGAAGAGTAGCGCTGAGCTGTGACTTGCTACAGACTGAACTGTGACTAACTAAAGATAATCCCGGCTGATCAATTTCGCGTGTTCCTGCTGCTCAGGTGCGAAATAGGGCAGCATCAGATGCATCATCTGGTACACGCCCCGGCCGGGGTCAACGGACTCCCGGTCATCCAAATGAGAGAGCGTATCGAATGCGCTCCAGTAACAGGCTGTCAGGGTAAGTTGTTCACACAGTGAATCCAGTTCTTCGGAATCAATACCCATCATGTTCTGGCGCCTCAGGCTTTCGCAAATACTCCGGAATGCCGCTGTTTTTTTCTGTAAAACCCGCCTGAAGCGTACTTGTAAACGCTCATATCGAGACAACACGTTAACCAGATCCTGGTACAGAAATCGGTAGCGAGCCACGGCTTCGAATAGTAGGTGCAGAAAAAAGCTCTGTTGATCCAGGCTGATATCCACATCCTCAGGAACCGCAAGCAAGTCCAACATCTCCGCTTCAAACGCTGTGAACAGCTCTTCGACAATGTCGCCCTTGCTCTTGAAGTGGTAATACAAATTGCCGGGGCTTATATCCAGCTCATCCGAGATCAGCAAGGTCGTCACGTTGGGTTCGCCTTTGATATTGAATAACAACAGGCTGGTGTTGAGTATGCGATCCCGGGTTTTTACTTTTTTCATGTGGCGACCGGTTAATCCTTAAAGGTCAAAACTCGCCCAAACCGGGCAATGATCAGATGGCCGTTCCATCGCACGAAAGGCTAAAGACACTCCCGCTTCCCGGGCTTTGGGTAGCAGGCTGTCGTTGGCCATAATCAGGTCGATTCGCAGACCACGCTTAGGGTCTTTATCAAAACCTTTGCTGCGGTAATCAAACCAGCTAAACGTTTGTGCGTCCTCTGGGTGAAGGTGTCGGAATACATCAGTATAGCCTCGGTTTTCAACTTCGCTTAGCCATTCCCGCTCTTCAGGGAGGAAAGCGCATTTTCCTGTGCGCAGCCAGCGTTTGGCGTTGTCTGGACCTATACCCACGTCTTTATCAGTGGGCGCTATGTTCATGTCACCCATAACGAGTACGTGACCGCTCTGTGCTTTTAACTCATCCAGGTAGGCCATCAGATCGGCGTAGAACTTCTTTTTTGCAGGAAATTTTATCGGGTGGTCTCGGGCTTCACCTTGCGGGAAATAGCCATTGATCACCGTAAGCTTCTCACCGTTAACGGAAAACTGCCCGGTAATAAGGCGGCGCTGGGCGTCCTCGGTATCACCAGAGTAGCCTTTAAAGACTTGGTCTGGCTCCGCGCGGGAAAGTAGCGCTACGCCATAATGAGTCTTCTGACCATGAAAATGTGCGTGATAGCCCAGTTCACGAACGGCCTCAACCGGAAACTCTTCGTCTCTTACTTTGGTTTCCTGAATGCCGATAACATCTGGATTGTGGCTTTCAATCAGGGCTTCAAGTTGGTGTAGGCGGGTACGGATACTGTTGGCGTTAAAAGACACAAACATCATGGCTGAAAGCTCTCCTGAAAACTCTCCGGCGTTGGTTCCGGCAGGAGTTTACCACATTGAAACCGCTATATTGGCTTCCTGAAGATGGCAGGTTCAGGGAATCAGTTCACATTTGGGGTAGGTGTCTACGGTATAGAGGATGGTTGCGGTGTAGTTTTTATTTGCGTTCTCGCGCACATTGGTCAGGCCTGAGTAGGCGGTAAGTGCGCCTTTCTCGTTGTAACCGAGAGTGATGGGGTCCATCAGGAAATCCAACACAAAACTGTCGGGGCGGATTTGCACCACGTAGTCCGCTTTTATATTCGGGTTGTCTGTGGGCTCGAAGACCAGTGCGTAATCCGTTCCCCGGGTTGGTGCCAGAAAGCGGAATTCTATTTGTTCGCCGTTGACAATCTTGTCCCAGTCCCTGCGCACGAGGCTATTGAAACCTGCATCCACAACCATGTTTTCGGAAATCTCGACGCTGGAACGTTTGGTGTCACCATCAGGCTGCTGCCACTTGATTGCCACTGAGCCGGAATCCGGGTAGGTCACCTCCAGCGACTCCTGAAAGTCTGGTTGCTGATAATTCATCGTAGGGCGAACGGCAGACTGGCTGTAATCGAGCCTCTTTGTAGCGAAGATTTTCTCCGCTCCAGAATGCCTGTACTCCACTAGGTGTTTGAGAGGTCGAAACATGCCGCTTTCGCAGGAACCTTCAACCTGGTGCCGCTCTTCGTAGAGTTCGCTCCCATGATTGCTTTGCGCGAAGCCGGTAAATGCGAATATGTCAGCAGACACAGGCGTAGCAAAAACGGCAGACGTGACCGCTATCAGCATGCAGCCAGAGCACCGGTTCACGATGCTAGCTCTGAGTAGAGTGACTTTCGGGCAAATAGCAACAGGGGAAATACCACCAGCCAACCCAGAGCCAGAGCAATAAGCGAAGGGAGTAATTCGGGTAATTGAACCACGCCTAACTGACTCGCCGACCAATAGGCAAAAGGGCCGGCGATAGGTGCGAACACAAAGGCCAGCCAAACCTTGCGGCTGATCCAGTTCAGAGAGTGGCTGAGAGTCGTCATAAAAATCGCCCATGTAGCCACCAGCCAAGGTGGCGTGATTAGGACTGTACCAGTGCCGTTGTCCAGTATCCCAAGCCGGAACCAGAGCCCGTCGAGCAAAGCACCAACAACCGTTCCAAGCCCAACAAACTGAAGTTCTGTAAAACGATTATGGCTCACAAATACAAAATGGACGAGTAGAAACACCAAAACCACGATCGGGCCGAGTAAGTCAGGATAAATCACGCAAGCAAACCACCCAATCTGGAACAGTATAAAATTCAGAGCGTTGCGCACGGTTTCTGAAGTGATCATATGCTCAGTATATTATGCCTCTTGTTACCGGGTTTGGCGAAAACCAGCTGCGATACACCTATGGCACGCTCGCTGAACCCTGCTTCGCAGTACGCAAAGTAGAACTGCCAGAGTTTGCGGAATGCGTGGTCATAACCCATGGATTCAAGCTTTTCATGTCTCGCCATAAAACGACTACACCAATCCCTGAGTGTGCGGGCGTAATGAAATCCCGCGTCTTCAGAATGGATCAGAACCAGGTTCGACTCGTTACGCACCGATTCCACAATGGCACCGAACGATGGGATAAAGCTTCCGGGGAAGATAAAGCGCTGGATAAAATCCACGTTTTTGAGGGCACGCTGGTAGCGTTGTTCAGGCATGTTAATAGCCTGAACAAGGGCGAGGCCGTCTGGCTTTAGCAGGGCATTAATCTGGCTGAAGTAGCTGTCCAGAAATTGTGGCCCCACCGCCTCAATCATTTCAATGGAGACCAGCTTATCGAACTGGCCAGCCAGATCGCGATAATCATCGAAAAGCAGGGTAATTTTATCTTGCAAGCCGTCACTGCGAACCCGTTCCTGAGCAAGTTCAAGCTGCTCTTTTGAGATTGTGGTGGTGGTTACGTGGCAGCCATAGTGTTTAGCCGCGTGGATGGCAAAACCACCCCAGCCAGTGCCGATCTCGATCACACGGTCGCTTGGCTGTAAGTCTAGCTTCCGGCAAATGGTGTCCAGCTTGTGAATCGCGGCTTCTTCGAGGGTTGATTCCTCGCTAGGGTAGATGGCTGAGGAGTACATCATGGTGGGGTCGAGAAATGTCTCGAACAGGTCGTTGCCTAAATCATAGTGGGCGCTGATGTTTTTTCGTGACCCGTCTTTGGTGTTTCGGTTAAGCCAGTGCAGGCCTTTCAGTGCCGGCTTGGTTACCCAGCTGAATCGGTCTTCAAACTCGTTCATGCGGTCGATATTACGGGTAAAGAAGCGGAGCAGGCTAACCAAATCGGGTGAAGACCAATCACCGGCTACAAAGGCTTCTGCAGCACCAACGCTCCCTCCGGTGAGCAAGTCCCGCCAAGTACTCTGATGGTGAATAATCAGCTCTGCCGGCTGATGATCGTGGTTGCCGTCGCCAAACACGAGGTCGTCCATGCCGGATTCTCGGATGGTAAGTGTGCCTTCGGCTAACTGCCGGAGCTGCTGGATGACGAGTTTTTTGGCTACTCGGCTGGCAAGGGGTGTGCGCTCTTTGGATTTGGCAATACCACTGACCGATGTGTTCATGTTCTCCATGAGCTTACCTTTCCTCGAGTCTTGTTTGAATCATCCACGCTGGTTACGTCTACACCGTGATCGCCGCTCCCTAGCTTATGGGCTGGGTCACTTTCCGCCAGCTTGTCTGGATGGGTGTAGAACGGCGCCCCCTTGAATTTCAGCTTGATAGCATGCCAGTAAATACCAGCAGCCACTTTGAGCGCTTCCACAGGGAACTGGCGCAAGCTTCTATGTAGGGTTTTACGTGTGAGTGCGCTTCGCTGAACTAACAGCGTGGCATCAAAATGTTTTTTACCTTCCTCAAGCACGTTCATGTGGATTCGCAACTCTGGCCCTCGAAAGCTAAATGTCCACTCGTAGTGCTGTGCCATTGCGTTGAACGGCGACACATGAAAACGTTTGGTGAATCCGAACTTTTCGGTTCGCCAGCCAGCAACATTAGCCTCGCTGCCGACGGTTTCCAGGCAGTAAACATGACGCTCGTTCCAGGGCGTGTTGGTAATCTGCGCCAAGATGACGGCGGGAACGTCGCCCCCGGCACCGCTTTCACCCGCGCGGTAACAGAAGTAGAAACTGACCGGGTTGAACACGTAGCCCGCATACCGTGGGTGAGTAAGCAGCTCAACCGCGCCGTCAGGGCGCCAGCCGGTTGCTGTTGCAACCTGTTCGCGCACGGCTGCCGACAGATCACCCGTCTCGGGGCGGAAATAGTCTTTGCGCTTCAGGGACACCCAATTGAAGCGTTCAAGGGAAAAGAACGGGCTTACGTTGGCAACCTGGTGCCACTCGTCCGTGTCTAGCGCCAGCATGCCGGTGTGATATTTAAACTCATGGCGAACCGGAGACAGGCGCCGGTGTCGAATTGAGCCCTGTAACCATTGGCTGCCCATGATTAGAGCTCCACACCAAAGTCATTGGTTACTCGCAGCGCACTGCGCACGCCATCCTCATGAAAGCCGTTGAACCAGTATGCGCCGCAATAGTGGGTACGGTTTCTATTGCCTATCTCCTCATAGCGTTCCTGAGCCACCACCGCATCGAGCGTAAACACCGGGTGAGCGTAGCTGAAACGCTTGATCACCTTGTCTGGCGCTATGTCATGGCTGCGGTTCAGGGTGACGCAAAAGGTCTCTGGCGCATCGTGGAAATTTTGCAGCGTGTTCATGTTGTAGGTAACAGACACCGGCTCGGTGCTGTGCCTGGGGATGAAGTAGTTCCACGCAGCCCACGCTCTGCGATTTTCTGGCAACACGCTGTGGTCCGTGTGCAAAACCACATCGTTTTTTTGATAGGGGATAGCGCCCAGGATGTCACGTTCTTGATCGCTGGGGTCGGTAAGCATGGCCAGAGCCTGGTCGCTGTGGCAGCCAAAAATAACGTGATCGAACTCGTGAACCTGACCTTCGGTTTTGATCGTAACGCCACCCTCGCTCCGGCTCACGGCCTGTACCGGTGTATTCAGATGGGTGTAGTCTCCCAGGCGCTCCATCATGGCCTTCACGTACTGCGCAGAACCGCCGGAAATAACACGCCAGGTTGGCCGGTCGTCCACCGACAGCATGCCGTGATTATTGAAGAACTGCAGAAAAAAACGTACTGGGAA
>JBQCZX010000034.1:15608-17325 GCA_052089485.1 Marinobacter sp.
CAACTTCCGGCGCCGACCATATTGCCGCACCCATGGGAACTATGTAGTTGTTCCGGAAGTACCGTGAATAACGGTTGCGGTTCAGATACTCACCTAATGTTTCTGTGCTTTTAACCCTGCCGGCTGCCATATCTGCGCGGGTTTCTTTATTGAATCTCAGAATCTCCCGCACCATGTTCAAAAAAGGTACGTTCAGCAGATTTTTACGTTGGGCGAACAGGGTGTTCAGGCTGGTTCCGTTGTATTGCAGGCCGGTTGTACTGGAATCCACACTGAAGCTCATTTCACTCACTTCTGAAGGCACGCACAGGCGCTCCAACAGGCGCATGAAGTTTGGGTAGGTCCAGTCATTAAATACGATGAAGCCGGTGTTCACTGGCCAGGTTCGGCCACCAGCCTTCACGTATTCCGTGTTGGTATGGCCGCCGGCGTAATCGCCCGCCTCGAAAATTTCTACATCGTGCTTTTCAGCGAGAAGCCATGCTGCCGTCAGGCCAGAGACACCGGCGCCGATAACAGCAATGCGCTGACGTTCGTTGCTCATTCCTTTGTTTCCTGTTCGCTGGAGCTTTTGCGGGCCATGGCGGCGGCCATACGGTCAATCAAAGACTGAGGCAGAGCGCCAAGGCACTTCAAAGCCCAAGTGAAGCGCTTCGGGAAGGCGATTTCGTTGTGGCCCTTGGCTATGCCGCTGATGATGCGCTCGGCAGCATCCTCCGCAGTCACCAGAAACGGCATCGGGAAGTCGTTATTCTCGGTGAGTGGGGTTTTCACAAAGCCAGGTGAGACCAGAACAACATCAATACCTTCGCGGGAGAGGTCTGCCCGCAAGCTTTGTGTAAAATAGGCGAGCGCAGCTTTTGATGCGCCGTAGCCCTCCGCACGTGCGAAGGGAAACCACCAGGCCGATGAGGCCACAATCACCAGCGTGGCGGGTAACCCTTTGGCTCGTGTGCGCCGTAACACGGGTAGGGCGATCTCAACACAGCGAGCTGTGCCAATTACGTTGGTCTGTATATTCTTTTCGATCACATCACTGCTGTAATCTGCAATATCGAGATACTCGCAAGTACCGGCGTTGAGAATGGCCATACTCAGATCACCGTGGGATTCCAGTGAGGGCGCAATCGTTTGCAGATCTTCTTTACTGGTTGTGTCGGCCACAGCCAGCGTGATGCGTTCCGGTGCAAGGGCTTTTATCTGCTCAAGCGGCTCGGGCCGACGCCCGGTAACAATCAGCTTTTGTCCGCCCCGAATCAGGGCGTGGGTTACGGATTCGCCAATGCCAGAGCTGGCACCGGTAATCCAGATAGTGGACTGTGCATCAAGACGGTCACTCATCCTGCGTAATCCTTAATCCAGCGAATAACACCACCTACTACTGGTAGGTTTTCATACAACATTTGGCCAGCATCAAAGTAATCCCGGTGGTAACAGATTTTTCCGCATCTGACTTCTACCCGACTGATGCCATCTACCTGTATCTCCTTCCCACCGCGCATACGTTTGTGGCGCAGATGCATCACCCAGGGAATCGTGGCAAAACTGTTCTGAATTAACGCGTCCTCAAAGGCGAAGTGACAGGAGATGACGTTGACGTATGCGCCTGCAAAGTACTGGGTTAAAGCATCGAGACCTTCCACAGTTCCTAGTGGGTCTTGAAACCGGATATCCTCGCTGTACACGGCGGAAAGCTTGTCAAGATTGCCCTTATCCA
>JBQCZX010000034.1:17335-27514 GCA_052089485.1 Marinobacter sp.
TCCAGCTCATTGAACAGACACATGAATCTTTCCAGAGTGCCAGGCACAGCTGAATGCGGGCTACCTACTTCAATCGGTGGGACAGTTGTCATTTCTGCGCCCTCCTCATTTGGTCAAGCTGGTGGGTCTCTTCTTGAATACGCTGAGGTATCGGTTTTAGCTCCCAAATAATGCCCAGTTTCGACAATACCCAGAGCCCATACCAAGTGACATCAATCTCGTACCATCGAAAGCCCTGCCTAACAGACTGAGGCCAGCGGTGATGGTTGTTGTGCCAGCCCTCGCCCAGTGTCAGCAGGGCAAGCCAAAAGTTGTTGCGGCTGTCGTCTGAGGTTTCAAACCGGCGCTTGCCCCAAACGTGGGAGAGAGAGTTTATGGAAACGGTGGCGTGGAATAGCATCACAGTAGAGATGAAAAAGCCCCACACAAGCATTTGTAAACCGTTAGTGCCAAGCCCAGGAGCCCAGGCTGCAAGCGCCTCGCCCAAGCCATAAATCAGAACAGCTGCGGCAGCTGGTACCAGTGCGTCGAAACGGTTGATAAGCTTTAGCTCGGGGAACTTAAGCCAATCGCGTACACGCCGTTCATCCGTAACAAAGCCGGCATCACAGGTAAACCAGCCCATGTGTGACCACCAGAAGCCGCCTTGGTGAGGCGAGTGCAGGTCTTGCTCCCGGTCAGAATGTTGGTGGTGGTGCCGGTGGTGCGCAGCCCACCAAAGGGGGCCGCGTTGAGAGGCACTTGCGCCAAGCACTCCAAATATGAACTGGGCGCGGCGGCTGGTTTTGAATGTCTTGTGTGCGAAATACCGGTGGTAGAATCCGGTAATAGCAAACATCCTCAGCCAAAAGAAGAAAAAGGCGAACCCGATCGCAAACGCACTTACGCCGGTGTAGAAGGCTAATAAACATGCTAAGTGCAGCGCGAGAAATGGGATAACGCGCACAACGTTAAAAGAGCGAGAGGTTGCATCTATGTGATCCGAACCGGCGTCGGAATCGAACCATCTCAGAATATTGGTAAACACGTTTTGCACTCGGGTCATACCCTGATTGCCTTTTTCTCTGAATTGATCCTGAATAGCGAGGTTTTCGGAAGTTCCGTGTCCTGCCGCTTAATTGTCTGTACGCTCCGACCACAGTCCCTGGATGCACCATAAACCATGTTTAATGAGACGCTTACTAAAACAGATGTACGCCGCATTGCCATTGTTGGTTCAGGCCTCGCCGGCCTAACCGCAGCCATTAAGCTGAAACAGCAGGGTCACAGCGTGACGGTGTTTGAAAAAAGCCGTGGCCCCGGTGGCAGGCTCGCAGCAAAACGGATTGCCGATGGCTCCGCCGATATAGGCGCCCAGTATTTCACCTCTCGAAATCCAGAGTTTCTACCGTTTCTCTCTGAGTTTGCTGGCGACAACAGCTTTGCTATTTGGGAGGGTCGATTTGGATTTCAGGACACGGAAGGCCACTGGCAAGGGTTCTCAGATGAGCCTCGCTATGTAGGCACGCCGAGAATGACGGCGATTTCCCGAGCGCTGTCTGCGTACGTAACCGTGGTTGTTGAAACTCGGATTGAACGTTTGTCTCGAGCTGAGAAAGGCTGGGTTCTGTTTGATACCAACGGACGACAGTTGGGGGAATTCGATCAGGTGATTATTACTGCGCCCCCTGCCCAGGCGCGGGACATACTTAGCCAGAGTGGTCTGCCCGAATTAGCCGCTCAGCTCGATGATGCGGTAAGCCGTGTGTTGCCGTGCTGGGCCGTTGCCGCGCATTTTGAAGCCAGTCCTTGGCCTCACCACGAGGGAATTCGGTGCGATCACCCGGTGCTTTACTGGGCAGCGAACAACGCCAGCAAACCGGGTCGAGCCTGTGTGGATCAGAGCCGTAACGACACATGGTGGGTTCTTCACGCGACTCCTGAATGGACTGAGCGGAATGTGGACACTCCGCCAGAACAGGTTGCTAAAGAGATGATCGCAGCATTCCGAGACCTTACTGGAATAGAGGTGGCGGTTAAGGACACAGTCACGCACAGATGGCTGTACGCCCGTTCAGAAGGCGGCGCCAACCCTGGCCACCTGTGGTTTCAGGAGCAGGGTATTGGCCTTGCGGGGGATTGGCTTAGTGGTGGCAGGGTAGAAGGCGCCTTCGGCAGTGCTTGCAGCCTGGTATCTGCGTGCACGGAGAACCCAGTCAATCAGTAATGCCTGGCGCGGCATTTTTTGTAATGTCGGGGCGGATGTAAAAGTGGCTGAGGGTGCTATCGCTGAACTTGCTGAAAAAGGCACTCACATCGGTGATCTTTTTCAGCGAGCGGGTGCGGTTAATGGGATCCCGAACCAATACCTTAATACCGTAGAAATTGTCTTGGATATTGGAAAACCGTGCGTGCATAGAACAGGTAACCACGTGGGCTGAATTTAGCCCCATGGCTTCTGCAAGCCAAACTCTGTGGCCGGTAATACCGCTGGCAGAAAGATCTTCCCGGGTATCCAGGTGGTTCAACTTTACCCGATTTACAATACAGAAAGAAAAACTCTCCGGTCGCCGACGTGCGACCTTTCGGAAGGCTTCCCAGAAGAAGCTATCGGTAAGCTCGGCAAAGTACTGCATATCGCTTAAGCAGGTGTCGATCCACTCAAAACTTTCCGGGTCTTCCAGAACTTCGTTGATCGCCTCGCGCAACAGCCAGTCAAATCCCAGGGCTGTCTTGTGGGCATACACCTTGCGGTACATCTGGTAGCGGCTGTAAATAAAATCTTCAAGCGCCCCAAGGCCTTTCTGGGTAATGGCCAGACCCAACCAGGGCTCTGATTCATCCCATCCAAAGCGCAGGTTGCTAAGCAAATGATCTAGGTTGAGGCCACCAATGGTTACAGACGAGTGAAACCCGTCACGCAACATGTAATCGGCACGGTCCGCGTCAATTTCTCCGGACACAATGGAAGAGAGCAGGTCCAGTACCAAGCGTGGAATGTTTTCGCTGATCAGAGATCCGGCTTCGGCATCCGCACCCGCAATAAAGCTCCAAAACGTTCGTGCGTGCCGGCAAAACGTTTTGCTAGGCCTCACATCTGTGGTTTCCATGATACCGATGACGTCTTGAGCATGAATGCCGGCGCTTTCCAAGTCCACCGCCGACAACACATCGTGTGCAACCCGCACCGAATAGTGCTCATGCTCGAGTTCTTCGGGCTCTGCGCCGTGGTAGGCGGAATAATCAACGCCTTCCCATAAGTCTGTAAACCTGCCGGGCCGCGACATCAAATCACGAATACGCCGTGCCTGAGTGAACTGGTGAGAAAAGCTGGAATGCCCGCTGTCATGAAGCAGGCACCCGAGACGGATGGTTTTCGCCAGGTAGTCTATGGCATCTAACTGGCTAAGGCTCAGGTCGGTCTGTTCGCTCAACTGACGTTCCCGTAGATAGGCATCAATCATTGAACGAAACATGCGGGTGCCCACATGCATTACGCCAATACTATGTAGAAACCGGGAGTGAGTCGCACCAGGGAAAACCAGACTCAAGATATCGTTTTGGCAGATGTTGCGCAGCCGCTGGAACAGCGGGTGATCAATCACTTGAACTTCGTGGCGGTATAGTGGAATTGCGCCGTGAACCGGATCCATGATCAACTTGTCATAGGCACCTAACAGGTCATTTACCGCTCTTCTCATTCGCAGGAATCTCCGGATTTCGCCAAACTGGCCTTGTTATATCATAAGGGCATGCCAAAATAGGTTTTGACACGCCATTTTTCGTTTATCACTGGTAGTTTAGGGCAATAGCCATGACCTCGCGCACCGAGCGCCTCTTAGTTCGAATACTGATTATTGATGCAGACAACTCGGCTCGCGCTGAACTTGCACGCTACCTGGAGCCGCGGGGGTTCTACGTTTCTGGTTACCCTAATCTGGTTACCGCGCTTGCGTCGTTCGACGATAGCACGCCCGACATTATCTTTGCAGACCTTGCACCAACGGGAATCCGAGAGCTTGCGGCCAGTCTGGATGAGGCTGAAACCTACATTCCCATCGTGGCTTGCTCTTCCACCGAATTGAGTACAGATGTGGTGGATGCCATTCGTGCCGGCGCTTCAGATTTCCTGCTTAAACCCAGCTGCAAAGACAAAAACGCTTTAAGTGATGTCATCCGTAAACTGCTTGAGCGCGTGCGAGTACGCCGGCTAAACCAGCTTTACAGGCAGGAGCTCGAAGACGCGAACAGCGATCTGAGAGATGGCATCGCGGAACTGCGTGCCGACCAGCGAGCAGGGCGCAAGGTGCAGTTGCGCATGCTGCCAGAAAAAGAACAGATGACGGGCGGCCTGTATGTGGATCACCTGATCAAACCATCGCTGTATCTGAGCGGCGATTTCCTCGACTACTTCCCACTTACCGAAGATAAAACCCTGGTTTACATTGCCGATGTGTCTGGCCATGGAGCCAGCTCTGCGTTTGTGACCGTACTCCTGAAAAATCTCAGCAATCGCTTGCAGCGTAACTTTCGTCGGGGGTCCAGCGACGACATTGTTTACCCTGATCGGTTTCTTGAACGAATTAATTCGGAACTACTCGATACGGGGCTGGGTAAACACGTAACCGTTTTCGTTGGCATTATTTCTCTTAGTGAGCGTACATTAGAGTATGCGGTGGGTGCCCACTTCCCGATGCCAGTATTGTCGTTTGAAGATGGCGAAACCGCTTTTCTGGAAGGCAGCGGCCTTCCGGTAGGTCTTTTTGAGTCACCACAGTGGGAAGTGTATAAGGTTCCTCTGGACAAACCCTTCCACTTGATTCTGTTTTCAGATGGCATTCTGGAAGTCATCCGTCAAAAGAGTCTTGATGAAAAGGAACAGAGACTACTTGAACTCGTATCTGGAGGTCGTCACACTGTTGCATCTCTTAGCGAGGCTCTTAACCTCGACGAGATCACAGAGTTACCGGACGACATCGGTATTGTGACGGTTACTGATACGGTTTCAGTGTCAGACAACTCGTTGTTGAAATAGTGGCAGTGTGAGACATGGCTGGTTATAAAATCCTGCAGGCTGAGAAACAGGGCATTTACGTCCTGAAGTTTATTGGAGAAATCCGGCTGAACCTTTGTTGCACGCTGGACAATCTGGTTGACTCCATAACCCTGGATCCGCAATTCAAAACCGTGGTGATTGATCTCACGGAAACTGAAATCATCGATAGCACCACGCTCGGCTTGCTCGCCAAGATCGCCATGGCGGCCCAAAAGCAAAGCCAGTTTTTACCCACTCTGATTTCCACCAATCCGGACATTACCCGCATTGTTACCTCCATGGGTTTCGACAAGATTTTCATTATTGTCCGTGAGCCAGCCTCGCGTATTGAAGATCTAGAAGAAATACCCGTGCTCAGGGCCAGCGAACAAGACGTTCGCGACAAGGTTTTGGATGCGCATAAAGTTCTGATGGGGCTAAACCAGCAAAATCGGGAAGAGTTCAAGAATTTGGTGCACGCTCTGGAATGTGAAGAGCCCGGCTGAGTTGCTGCGCTTATACTATCCCCAGCCGGTAGATTCAGACCTTATTCAAAACAGACGGAATAACTATGCCCGAGAAAAATGAGCCCCTAGCGAACGGGGCCAAAGAGCCGGTACACGATGTAGCGGTTCTCGGAGGAGGCAGCTTCGGTTCTGCCATGGCAAAAGTACTTGGGGACAATGGCCACCGGGTACATTTCTGGATGCGCGACGAAGCCCAAGTCGAAGAAATTCGCGCAACCGGCATAAACAGTCGTTATATGCCTGGTATCGAGATCGAAGGCGACATCAAGCCCACCACCGATCTTGCAGACGCTGTCGATAAAGCTGAAATTGTATTCGTTGCTATTCCGAGTAAGGCTTTCCGCGCCGTGATACGCGAGAACAGTAATAAGTTTCGGGAAGGGCAGGTTGTTGTTAGCTTGACCAAAGGCATTGAAGCTCACGGCTTTAAGCTGATGAGTGAAATTCTCCAGGAAGAAATTCCCCGCTGCCGCATCGGTGTGCTAAGCGGCCCGAACCTGGCCAGTGAAATAGTAAACCGGGATCTTACGGCAACGGTTATTGCCGCCAAAGATCCGGATGTACGGCGTACCGTTCAGGATTTACTAGGTTGCGAGTATTTTCGTGTGTACGCCAACGTGGATATTTACGGCGTTGAACTGGCAGGCGCCCTGAAGAATATTTATGCAATTGTGGCCGGCCTAGCTTCAGCGTTAGATATGGGTGAGAACGCCAAAGCCATGTTGATTACGCGCGGGCTGGCGGAAATGAG
This sequence comes from Marinobacter sp., assembly GCA_052089485.1. Lineage (GTDB taxonomy): Bacteria > Pseudomonadota > Gammaproteobacteria > Pseudomonadales > Oleiphilaceae > Marinobacter. The sequence continues at coordinate 23,628 of JBQCZX010000034.1, forward strand.
CCGTTTCGCTGTTAGCCTGGGCGCCAACCCCATGACCTTTATGGGGCTGGCGGGCGTGGGGGATTTAATTGTTACTTGCACCTCATCAAAAAGCCGTAATTATAGAGTTGGTTATGCCGTTGGCCAGGGCAAAAAACTAGACGACGCTGTCGCTGAGCTGGGCCAGGTAGCCGAGGGGATTTACACCCTCGAGTTGGTAAAAGAAAAGTCTGAAGCTATTGGCATCTACATGCCACTAGTGCGAGGCCTTTATGAAATTCTCTATCGCGATGCGTCCATCAAAGCGGTGATCAACAGTTTGATGATGTCTGTACAGAATTCGGATGTGGAATTTATTTTGCCGCGGACTATCGCTGAATAACGGACTAACTCCGGGGAGGTGAGCTGTGCAATTGCTTATCATGCGTCACGGCGAAGCCGGCTGGCACTCGTTGGATCAGGAAAGAACGCTCACAGAAATGGGCCGCCACCAAGTGGCGGAGTGCGCGGCTCAAATTGCGGAATCGCCTTGGCGGCCAGAACAAATCTGGTGCAGCCCTTATGTGCGAGCACGGCAAACAGCGGCTATCGTGTCGGAAATCCTGAATTGCCCGGTTGAAGAAAAAGCATTTATCACCCCTGACGATGATCCTGGGTTATGCCTGGATGCCCTGCTTGAAAACCAGCACTCACCGTTGATGCTGGTCTCCCACATGCCTTTGGTGGGCTGCCTGTCTACCCTGCTGATTGATGGACACAGGCGCGGCCTTCCGTTTATGACCGCTCAGGCCGCTGTCCTCGATATGCCGGTAGTTGGCCCTGGCTGCGCGGACTTGAAAACCCAGTTTTTGCCCTGAATGGCAGCATGACCTGTAAGTTCCCCGTTTACGGAGAAGAAATATGAGTCAGAATCCGGAAAACCTCGTTGAGCAAGTGGAACAATCTACGAAGAACCTTAGCCGGCCCCCACTTGAAAAATGGCACCCGGAGCTTTCGGGAGATATGGATCTCCGCATAAGCCGAGACGGGCAATGGATCCACAAAGGCGAGCCCCTGGGCAGAGAAGCTATAGTAAGGCTGTTCTCTACCATTCTTCGCCGCGAAGAAGATGGCCAGTACTACCTCTTAACACCGGTAGAGAAGTGGCGAATTCAGGTAGAAGACACGCCCCTGCTTGCTCACTCTCTAAAGGTACAGGGCACCGGCGAGCAGCAGGTAATCGAGCTGACTACAAACGTAGGTGAAACGCTTGAGATGGGTAATGAGCATCCACTCGACGTAGGCAGCTATGAAGATTCCGGGCAGCCCCGGCCAGTCATTCGGGTTCGCCACGGAGTTGACGCCCGGCTTGTAACCGCCGCTTACTACGATTTGGCCGAACATGTGGTGGAGCAGACCGTCGACGGAAAACCCGTGCTGGGCGTATTTAGCCACGGAAATTTCTACAAAATTGGGCAGGGCGGTTGAAAAGCTTTGGCTCGCCCCCAGAAATGACGGTAGAAAACGCACTATCTCAGTTGTTAAACTGTGTTTTCATGCTTGTTACGAGCCTGGCTCTCTAACGAGGCCCAGTTGTCGTTAGTCCCTCTGTTCAGTTTGGCTGTTCATGACTACTTGCGATTACCTTTAATCAAACATACAGTCATTGCGACACTCAAGGAGATCACATGGCCCAACCTCGCGTTGTCACCATCAACTACACGCTCACCAACAACCAGGGAGAAGAGCTGGACTCCTCTCGTGGAGAAGGTCGCGAGCCGCTGGCTTATCTTGAAGGTGCACAAAACATCATCGGTGGACTTGAAAGTGCACTGAACGAAAAGAACGTAGGCGACCAGGTAAAGGTTTCTGTAGAGCCAGCTGAAGGCTACGGCGAAATTAACGAAGAGCTGGTTCAGCCAGTTCCGCGTACCGCCTTTGAAGGCGTAGATGCCATCGAGCCGGGCATGCAGTTCCAAGCACAAACTCCGGGCGGCCCCCAAGTAGTTCGTGTTGTGGAAGTTAACGAAGAAACTGTCACTATTGACGCGAACCATCCGTTGGCTGGCGAAACCCTGCACTTCGATGTAGAAGTACTTGAAGCTCGCGACGCAACTGATGAAGAACAGGAGCACGGCCACGCTCACTAAGAGTGTAGAAACCGGTTCTAGAAAGGCTCCTACGGGAGCCTTTTTTGGTGGCCGAAGAACGGCACCCATAAAAAACGGAGGTGCAGTTATAACCGCACCTCCGTTTTAATCGCATCAATTAACTTGATGCACTAGTGGGCTAACCAACTTACATGTTCGGGTAGTTTGGGCCACCGCCGCCTTCCGGCGTTACCCAGGTAATGTTCTGTGCAGGGTCCTTGATGTCACAAGTTTTGCAATGAACACAGTTCTGAGCGTTGATCTGGAATTGTTTACCGCTTCCGTCATCCTTCTCAACCACTTCGTAAACCCCTGCAGGGCAGTAGCGCTGAGCAGGCTCATCGAACTTGGGCAGGTTTTCCTGGATCGGAATATCCGGGTCAGTCAGCTTCAGGTGAATCGGCTGATTTTCCGAATGGTTGGTGTTGGATATAAACACCGACGACAGGCGATCAAAGGTCAGCTTGTTATCCGGTTTAGGATAATTCACCTTTTTGCACTCAGACGCAGGCTTCATTGTTGCGTAGTCTGGCGTTAAATCGCGCAGGGTGAAGGGCAGGCTTCTATGCAGAATGTTCTGCTCGAAGAATGCGATTGCACCACCAACAAAGTTACCAAACTTGTGCATTGCAGGGCCGAAGTTACGCTCGTCGAACAGCTCCTTGTAAAGCCAGCTCTTCTCAAAGCGATCAGCAAAGCTGGTGATTTCTTCGCCAGATTGGCCATTCTTCAAGGCTTCAAATACCGCTTCTGCACCCAGCAGGCCAGACTTCATCGCGGTGTGGGAGCCTTTGATCTTGGAACTGTTCATCGTGCCCGCATCGCATCCCAGCAGCAGACCGCCCGGGAAGCTCATTTTCGGCAGAGCATTATAGCCGCCTTTAGCCAATGCACGGGCGCCGTAGGACGCACGCTTGCCGCCTTCCAGATATTTACTGAATTCAGGGTGAAGCTTTAAGCGCTGGAATTCGTCAAATGGGCTCAGGTGCGGGTTGCTGTAAGAAAGGTCAGCAATCAGGCCCACATAAACCTGGCCATTTTCAAGATGGTAAAGGAACGAACCTCCAGTAGTGCCGCTTTCACTCAGCGGCCAGCCGGTCGTGTGTACAACCAGGCCTGGCTCATGTTTTGCTGGGTCTATGTCCCAAAGCTCCTTAATGCCAATGCCGTAATGCTGAGGATCTTTACCTTCATCCAGATTGAAATCGCTAATCAGGCGCTTGCCTAAGTGACCACGACAGCCCTCTGTGAACAGGGTGTACTTGGCACGGAGTTCCATGCCTGCCATATAACCGTCTTTTTCTGAACCGTCGGCTGCGACGCCCATGTCGCCGGTAAGAATGCCTTTAACCTGGCCGTTTTCGATAATGGTCTCGGCCGCAGCAAAGCCTGGGTACACTTCAACACCCAGAGCTTCCGCCTGCTCCGCGAGCCAGCGGCACAGATTACCAAGGCTAATGATGTAGTTGCCGTGGTTATGCATGTTTTTGGGAACAAATGCGTTCGGAATTTTGGTTCCCTTTTCCTGGTTTTTCAGCAGGAAAATATCATCACGGGTAACCGGGGTATTTAGTGGCGCGCCTTTCTCTTTCCAGTCTGGGAAGAGTTCATTGAGGGCAGTCGGTTCAAATACCGTACCGGCCAGGATATGAGCGCCGATTTCCGAACCTTTCTCTACCACACAAACGGTCAGTTCTTCGCCGGCTTCTTGTGCCAACTGCATAACACGGCAAGCTGCCGACAGGCCAGCAGGGCCGCCGCCGACGATAAGAACATCAA
>JBQCZX010000035.1:0-27190 GCA_052089485.1 Marinobacter sp.
TGGGTGTGTCAGTCCGTCATTTTGCCTGTTCCTTTAAACGCCGGTTATGCTCGCTACGGTGCCATTGTTCCATGTTATAGAACAGTCTTGGCGCAAGCTCTCTCAGCGCACGTCGATATACTTCACGTTTGAAGGAAACCACCTGACCCAACGGATACCAGTAGCTTACCCACTGCCAGCCATCGAATTCCGGTGAATCCGTACCGTCAACGCGTACTTGCGCATCGGGTGATAACATCCTCAGCAGGAACCATTTCTGTTTTTGCCCCACGCAGACGGGGTGCGAGTGGTGCCGTACCATCCTCCTGGGAAGGCGATATCGCAGCCAGCCCCGGGTACAACTGATGATTTCAACATCATTGGCGCCCAGGCCAATTTCCTCTTCAAGCTCCCGGTACAGCGCTTCTTCGGGCGATTCTTCGTGATTGATGCCGCCTTGGGGAAACTGCCAGGAGTCTTGCCCTATTCGCCTTGCCCAGAGAACTTCCCCCTGGTGATTGGCCAGAATGATTCCGACGTTGGGTCTGAAACCGTCTAAATCGATCACGGCACAGTCCTCTTAATAGAGTCGGTAGACCGGTCAGATAGTTACCGGTCGGATTTTTCCAAGTTGCGCTCATTCTTACAGAATCCCAAGGCTTCGGCAAACGCAGCTGCTGGCAAGCGCCCGTGCTAAGATACCGGCCTTTCGCAAGTTCTGTGTCCTTGGAGGTAATCGTTTGACGCTCGCAATTTTTGATCTCGACAACACCCTACTGGCTGGTGACAGCGATCATGCCTGGGGTGAGTTTTTGGTAGAGGAAGGTATTGTTGATGCCGAGGCCTACCGCAAGGCCAACGATCGCTTCTATCAGGAGTACCTGAATGGCGAGCTAGACATACTGAACTACCTTGGGTTTGCGCTTCAGCCCCTCTCTGTTCATAGCATGGATGACCTGCTGAAGTGGCGAGCCACGTTCATGGATAAAAAAGTGCGCCCTATGCGGCTGAAAAAAGCCGATGAGCTTTTGAACAGCCACCGGGAGCGTGGTCATACTCTGATGATTATCACGGCGACCAACCGGTTTGTGACCGAGCCCATTGCCGATGCACTGGGCATTGACCACCTGATTGCCACTGAGCCAGAGATGGTCAATGGCCGCTATACCGGCGGAATTGCGGGCACTCCCAGTTTTCAAGACGGCAAAGTCGCCCGACTGAATGACTGGCTGGCTGCTACTGGTGAGAGCCTAAATGGCGCCTGGTTCTACAGCGATTCGCACAATGATTTGCCGCTACTGGAAAAAGTGGACAATCCGATTGCGGTTGACCCGGATCCGAAGCTGGAAGAGTACGCCAGAAATCAGGGCTGGGATGTTATGACACTTCGCGACTGATATTCGCCAAAGAAAAGCCGAACCCCTCGCTCTTTTCGAGAGCAGGGGTTCGGCTTTAACGTCACATAAACCCGGTAAGAGAACGCACAAAGCAGGATTTGATGTAGTCGGTTTCGGGAATCCCCGGAATAATCGGATGATCAGGCGCCTGATGCCCCTGCTCTAGCAGCTGCACGAAGCGGTCAATCTTGCGGCCACTGCCCCGAATGATATCCACCAGCTTCTCCTGGGAGAGGTGCATGGAGCACGAAGCCGACACCAACAGCCCATCCCGTTCCAGCAGCCGCAAACCTAACTGATTCAACCGCGCATACGCCTGCTCACCGGCTTTCTGGTCACGACGGCGGGGAATAAAGGCCGGTGGATCCAGCACTACAATATCGAATTTTTCCTTCTCGTCCGCCAGCGCCTTCAGTGCTTCGAAGGCATCGCCCTCAAGGGTTTCAATATTATCCAGGCCATTGAGCTTTGCATTGTGGTGAACGGAATCGATCGCAGCAGAAGAGCTGTCCACGCAGGTCACTTGGGTGGCACCTGCGCATGCCGCCTGAATGCCCCAGCCACCCACGTAGCTGAACACATCCAACACTCGCTTACCCGGCGCGTAGGCCTGCAAGCGCTGGCGATTCATCCGGTGATCGTAAAACCAACCGGTTTTCTGGCCACCCTCGAGGGGCACTTCAAAGCGAACGCCGTTTTCTTCTACTTCAAGCAGGGTCGCCTCTGGGCCATGGGCCTGCTCAATGTAGGTATCCAGCCCTTCAACTGAGCGCATCTTGCCATCGTTCTTGAGAATAATGGCCTTGGGGTGCGCCAGCCGCTGAATGGCGCGGACAATCGACTCTTTCATGTGCTCCATGCCGGCGGTGGAAATTTGCACCACGACGGTATCGCCAAATCGATCCACTACCAGTCCGGAAAGCCCATCGCTGTCGCCAAATACCCAACGGTAGAACGGCTTATCGAACAACCGATCCCGCAACACCAGTGCTGTTTCCATGCGTTGGGTCAGTCGGTTTGGTGTCATACCCTGCGCTGCATCACGGCCAATCAGGCGACCGCAGATGAGTGCGTGGGGGTTTACGAAAACCACTCCGAGGGGCTTGTCGTTAGAGGCACGCAGCTCTGCCTGAGTACCTGCCTCGAACTGTGTAAGCGGTGACCGCTGGATATCCACTTCGTTGCTGTAAACCCACAGATGGCCAGCCCGAAGCCTGCGCTCCGCGCCTTTGCGTAGATATAAAACCGGGAAATTCATTGCAACCACCTGATCGGAAAACGGGGCGTGGATTATACATTAACTAACGACGACAGCACCCAAGCTATAGGGAACCGCCGGGCAAGGCTTTCCAAAACTGTGCGGAGCCAGGGATGGCGGAGCCCAAGCGCCACATGGATGTGCCACAAGGAGCGTGTTTTGGAAAGCCCTGCCCGACGGTTCCTACTCGGTTTATTCGGCGGCCGCCACATGCTCTGCGTAAGCAGCAGCATCCATCAAACCTTCAAGCTCGCCTTCATCGGCCAGCTTTACTTTGAACAGCCAGCCGTCGCCGTACGGGTCTTCGTTGGTCTTCTCTGGCTCATCTTCGAGAAGCTCATTAATCTCGATAACCTCACCGGTAACCGGGCTGAATACATCGGATGCAGACTTTACCGATTCTGCAACGCCAGCTTCTTCGCCACCGGTAACGGTTTCACCTGTTTCGGGAACGCCGATATACACCACATCGCCCAACTGTTCCTGGGCGAAGTCGGTGATGCCAACGGTTGCTGTGCCATCGGCATGCGCACGTACCCACTGGTGGGTGTCGATGTATTTGAGATCAGAGGGGATGTCGCTCATAAGGGTAATTCCTGACAAATTTTTGCGCAGTGTAACTGAAGACTTTAGCGCCAGCTAACCTCTCGTGCCAACTTCATGAAAGAATCCAGGTATTGCACGCCTACATCACGCTCGCGGCAGCCCAGAAATATCTGTTTGGAGACGCCCTCTTTTCCTAATTTTACCGGAACCACGCCCAGCCGGTCGCTATATTCATGCACCAGCCAGCGCGGTAGTGCCGCCACTCCGCGACCTGCGGCGACCATTTGCAGCATGATGTCTGTGGTCTCAATGGTTTTATGGCGGGCTGGGCGCATGTTTGCGGGTACAAGCAGGTAATTGAACACGTCCAACCGCTCTATCGCGACCGGATAGGTAATGAGGGTTTCTGGCTCCAGATCCGCCGCCTCTGCCCAGGGCTTTCCCGCCAGGCGGTGGTTCGCCGACACCACCAGCACCTGCTCGTAATCAAACACAGGCTCAAACACCAAACCCGGCCGATGCAGTGGATCTGGGGTGACCAGCATGTCGATGTCGTGGCCAAACAGTGCGCCAATGCCGCCAAACTGGAATTTCTGTTTTACATCCACATCCACCGACGGCCATTGCTCAAGGTACGGCCCCACGACTTTCAGCAGCCATTGATAGCAGGGATGACACTCCATTCCGATACGCAGCGTGCCAGCTTGGCCGCTGGCGAACTGGCCGATTAGCATTTCTGCATGCTCGAACTGCGGCAGCAGGCGATTGGCCAGTGCCAATAAGTGGCTGCCCGCCTGAGTTAGCCGAAGTCGTCGCCCTTCACGGAACCATAAAGGTGTTCCAAGCTGCTGCTCCAGCTTGCGAACGGAGTGGCTGAGTGCGGACTGAGTTAGGTGAAGGCGGCTGGCTGCGGCCGTTAGCGAGCCTTCCGCTTCCACGGCACGGAGCACTTCCAGGTGATTGCGCTCAATCATTTAACAACCTATGAGTGAAATTAATGGAAACTTGAAATAATACCATTATTTTTCATTAACCCCGAACGCTAATCTGGCCATTCCTAACAACGACTCACCAAACACAGATTCAGGAGTTTCGGATGACCACAACCCACAACCTCGGCTACCCGCGCATTGGCGCTCGCCGGGAACTAAAATTTGCTCTGGAAGCACTTTGGAATGGCAAGTCCAGTGAAGCAGCGCTGCAGGCAACCGCCGCAGGACTGCGCGAGCAGAACTGGAAGCAGCAGGCAGACCTTTCGCTGGCTCCCGTCGGTGAATTCTCGCTGTACGATCAGGTGCTAGACATGAGCGCCACGTTAGGCAACCTGCCGGAACGAGCCGGCACTCATGAAGGCTCGGCGTTGGATGAGTATTTCCGTGTCGCTCGAGGTCGGTCCCCCAGCGACACGGCCTGCTGCAGCGTGCACGCCGGTGAAATGACCAAGTGGTTCGACACCAACTACCATTACATAGTGCCGGAATTCAATGCTGATACGAGTTTCAGCCTGAATGCCGACCGCATTCTGGAGCAGTTGGCAGAAGCTCGGGCCCAAGGCATCACCGCTAAGCCAGTGATCATCGGCCCGGTGACTTATCTATGGCTGGGCAAGGCCAAAGACGACTCTGACCGCTTGGCCCTGCTGGAAAAACTGTTGCCGGTATACAGTGAATTGCTGGAAAAGCTGGCAGCTGCGGGCGCGGAATGGGTGCAGATTGACGAGCCAGCGCTGGTTACAGAACTGGACGCAGACTGGAAGCATGCCTTTATTCTCGCTTATCACGAGCTGAAAACAGCCCCCGTGAAGCTACTGCTGACAACGTATTTCGGGGAGCTGCGAGAAAACCTGCAGCTTGTTTGTGAACTACCGGTAGCAGGCGTTCATTTGGATGCCATCAGTGCCCACGGGGAAGTTGCGCAGCTGGCCGATTGGCTACCCACCCATAAGATACTCTCGCTCGGTGTGATCAACGGACGCAATATTTGGAAAACCGACCTGAACGCCACACTGGATCTGCTGGAGCCACTAAAAGAGAAGCTGGGCGAACGACTCTGGCTGGCACCTTCGTGTTCCCTTCTGCATGTGCCGGTTGATTTGGAGAGTGAAACCACGCTGGATGCTGAAGTTGGCAACTGGCTGGCCTTTGCTCGCCAGAAACTGCAGGAATTGAGCACTCTGGCCAAGGCGCTTGATGAAGGCCGTGACGCTGTTGCTCAAGACCTGAACAGCAACCAAAAGGCCATTGAGAGCCGCCGTGATTCTTCTCGGGTTCACAGCCCTGCGGTTGCAAAGGCCTTGTCCGCTGTTACGCCTGAGCACGGTGAGCGCAAGAGCCCATTCAGTACCCGAGCCAAGCTGCAGCAGGATCGATTCCAGCTGCCGGCCTACCCTACAACTACCATTGGCTCTTTCCCGCAAACGCCAGAAATCCGCCAGGCTCGTAAAGAGTTCCGTCTAGGCAACCTGAACCAGCAAGACTATACCGCACGGATCCACGAGGAAATCAGCTACTGCGTGGAACAGCAAGAAGCGCTTGGCCTGGACGTATTGGTGCACGGCGAAGCCGAACGTAACGACATGGTGGAGTATTTCGGCGAGCAGCTGGAAGGTTATGTATTCAGTCGCTTCGGTTGGGTGCAGTCCTACGGTTCACGGTGCGTGAAGCCACCCATTCTGTTTGGCGATATCACTCGCCCCAATGCCATGACCGTAGACTGGATAAAGTACGCTCAGTCCCTGACGGACAAGCCGCTGAAAGGCATGCTCACCGGCCCTGTGACGATTCTTAACTGGTCGTTCGTGCGTGATGACCAGCCACGCAAAGATACCTGCCTGCAACTGGCACTGGCCGTGCGTGAGGAAGTACAGGATCTGGAAAAGGCCGGCGTGGGCATCATTCAGATTGATGAAGCAGCCTTGCGCGAAGGCCTGCCACTGCGCCAATCCGACTGGAACACATACTTGGAGTGGGCCATCGAGGCCTTCCGCATCAGCGCCAACGGCGTAGCGGATGATACCCAGATCCATACCCACATGTGCTATTCGGAGTTCAACGACATCATTGGTGCCATTGCCCGTATGGATGCGGATGTGATTACCATTGAAACATCCCGCTCGGCCATGGAGCTTTTGGATGCGTTCAAGGGTTTTGAGTATCCAAACGATATCGGCCCAGGGGTGTATGACATCCACTCGCCGAATATTCCGCAAACGGAACAGGTGACAGACTTGATGAAAAAGGCCGCGGAGCGGATTCCGGCGGAGCGTTTGTGGGTAAACCCGGATTGTGGCCTGAAAACCCGGCGTTGGGAGGAAGTGATTCCAGCACTCGAAGCCATGGTTTCTGCCGCTAAAGAACTGCGCGCACAAGCTTCGAAGAGTGAAACTTCAGTTCGAGAGCCCGCAGAAGCGGCTCAGTAGCCGGAACGGCTCTGATCGAGTTCAAACTCAAAATCCAGGGCCCGGCGCACTTCAGAAGTGAAGTGGCCGGAGGCTTGAAGCTCAAACCAGCGGTACCCTGGCGCGCGGTCTTCCACTGAAAACTGACGCGAGCCAGAGGTAAACTGAATACAGGTAGACGGCGTTGCCAGCAACTGAACGCCGTTTCTGTGTTGCTCATAGGTCTGGTGAATATGCCCCCACAGCACCACTTTTACCTGCGGGAAGCGATCAATTACCTGCCAGAAATCGTCACGATTCCAGAGGCCGATGTCTCTCATCCAATCAGCACTGATATCAACCGGGTGATGGTGCAGTGTGACCAACGCCGGCAAACCCGGGTGCTGTTCGAGCATTTCTGCCAGGAAATCCAGCTCAGATTGCGCAAGCTCTCCATGAACCTTCCCAGGCACAGAAGAATCCAGAAGAATAAACTGCCAGCCTTGCTGAATAATGTGCCGACGATCGGCGCCATAGACCGCTGAGACTTTGGCCAAATGCGCAACGTGATCATGATTCCCTGCCATCCATGCAGCCCCGCCATTAAAGGCTTCGAGGCGGTCGCCTAAAACACGATAGGCTTCCTCCGAGCCATCTTGGGCGAGATCGCCGGTGGCCAAGATGAGATCCGGCTGCCCGTGGGATTTAAGCACCTCGGCAATAACGGCATCGAGGCTGTTACGGGTATTTACGCCGAGCAACGCGCCATCTGCGCTGGCCATAAGGTGCGGATCCGTTAACTGCAGTACCCGAAGTGGCTGGGTGGTTTGCTTTGAGGTCATGATGCTCTTGGTCTGCTCGCTGCAATCGCTTGAAGGACTCAAGTGTACGTTGTCAGCTTCTGGATTGATCACCCACCACTGGAACCGGCGTCACAGTCTGACGCGGCGCGGGGCAATTTATTGCATTATTTAACAACACATCACGCTATTCAGGGCACCAGACCTATTGCTAATACAGCGGGATAAGCCCTACTCGGTGCTCTCTCCGGCAGTCCAGGCGGCGTGTTCAAGAGGAAGATGACCAAACCGCAGGCAGTACTCAAGCCAGTCGGCAAGGAACCCGTTAACCTGAACTTTTTCATCCGGGTGGTGCATAAAGCGGTTGGGGTAGTCGTTAACCGGTGCAATTTGTGTGTCCCGGTAGCAGCTGATGACTTCTGCCATCATGGCATCGTGGTAGACCCGTACAGTCATCCGCGGGTTGTTGAGCCATCGGCCACTATTATGGATCTGTTCGAGCAGAAGCGTTTCGGTATATCGGGCGGTTTGCATCACCTGAATCCTGACCCGGCCCAGATATTCGCTTTGCCGGTACAGTTCAATTTCGCACACAGGGAGCCCATCAATCCTTAGCTGGCGCAGTCTGGACAGGCGTTGGTAGTTGCCATCACACAGGGCGCCAAACTGGCGTAGATCCGGCACATAGCGCTTGGGTTTCATGGTCCACTCGCCCATTACTGGCTCCCCGCCCGCAATCTGGGCCGATTGTGCTGGAGCCACTGAATGGCAATGATGGCGGCCGCGTTATTAATGCGGCCGTCGCTGATCATGGCGGTGGCTTCGTCTGCCGATACTACGTGAGCCCGAATGTCCTCGTGTTCGTGCTCAAGGCCGTAGAGACCGCCTGCGGATTCGGTGCTAACGCGGCCATAGTAGAGGTGGACCATTTCGGTGGTGCCGCCAGGTGAAACAAGGTACTCACAGATTTTTTCGAGCTTGCTGAAGCTAAGCCCGGCTTCTTCCTGGCCTTCTCGTTGGGCAACGTCTTCGTTGGTTTCGCCGTCCTCGTTCATACCGGCGACGAGTTCTAGCAACCAGGGTGATTGGTTGCGCCCGAGTGCGCCTAGGCGGAATTGTTCGAGTAGGACGATTTCGTCGCGGTCTGGATCGTAGGGCAGTACGCAGGTGGCGTCGCCACGGATGAAGAGTTCGCGGGTAAATTGGGGCATGTTCCGGCCATCGAAGCGCGGGTGTGTCAGCCAGAGCTTATCCATGCGGAAGAAGCCCTGGAAGACGGTTTCGCGCTTTTCTATGTTGACGTCGCTGGCTTTAAACTGGAACGGCTCGGTCATGGTTTACCCTGCAGTGGAATCGACTCTGAACGATAGACTCTGGCTGTGGGGTATTGCAAGCCTTCTTGGATTGTTGCTTAGGTGCTTTACATTAAGAGCCGAGTAATCAAGAAGCTCCAAAGAGCTTGAGCGTGTTTTCATTATTTCGACGCGCCTCTACCCATCGCTCTATAGTACCCAAGTCATCGAACAGCTTTCCTTGGAGAAGGGGGTCGTCATTTATACCTTGCCGCCTCAGTTTTCGCTGAGCTGCTCTGCAGATCGCTTCTATATTCACATGGCTTTTAAGTTCTTTTGTAAGGTCAAAGTCCAAGTCTTCGCTAAACCGCTTAAGATCGTAGCCAAGCAATAAGGCGGTGCCTCCCTTTAACACAAGTGGCTTGCCGTCTTCTTGTATAATCTCGCAAATTGCTTGCATCATCTGGCGGTGGATCTTTTGGTGCTCATTCAAACTCATTAGTCGCTACCTTTAAGCCAGGCCAACATAAGCTGACATCCCTGCTCCGACAGGAGGGGCTTACACTGCACAACCCATTCCCTGACCCTCTCGATGCTTACTACATCGTCTACATCTGACATCTGTACATTGGGGACCCGCTTACGGTTAATTTCCCCATGGTGTACCAGTAAGTCGAAAACGGCCCTTTCCGGACTCGCCGCCCAAATGAGAGGTAAATGCACACCGTAACGTGCAATTATTTTTGTCGCGTCCCATAACCCGGTCACACCTAAAAGGCTGCTTGTACTTGTCAGGTTGTTGCCTGCGATTTTCCATATTTTAGGATTGCTCAGGCTGCTTGAATACCACAGCACCGGCGCCTCACCGTTATGTTGCGCAACCGCACCACCCCGGTACTTATGAGTCATACGCTGGCAGGTTTTTCTCTCCGCCCTACTCGGTAGGTGTATCCTGCACTGTAATTCTCCGCATAGGCACGCGCAGATCGAAACAGCTATCCTGTACGTATGCTTTGCAAGGATTTTATTGCGGCGGAATCTACGCGGGCAGAATCACTGGGCTACCCAACACAATCAGGCAACCGGCGCCCCACTAAAACGCGATGCTATAATGCATAACATTCAAAGTGAGTGCTATTTGCAAGTGTAGAGCTGGGGACGATTATTGTCCATAATGGCCGGTCTGTTCAGGCCGGCTTGTTGTACCCATGCCACCACGGATGTCGCTTCCATTTTGTCTGGGGCGATCCGGCATTCCTTTCAAGCGCCCCGGGTGGGTGCAGATGCGCACATGTATTCAGGAGTAATAATGAAGAAACGACTGCTTTCCGGACTTGTTGGCCTCTTGGCGGCCCAACCAGCCCTTTCCTTAGACTTGGTAGAGACCTATGAGAAAGCACTCTCTTACGACTCCGGTATTGCCACAGCCCAGGCTAGATTTGAATCTCAGCAGGCCGCCAGCGATGTAAGCCAGAGCGCCTTGCTGCCCCAAATCGGTGCTTATGGCGATGCCCAGCATATCGATATCGACGGCCCCAACCAAGACAACAGCTATCGGGAACTGGCATACGGTGTGCAGCTGACTCAACCATTGTTCCGTGCAGATGCATGGTTTCAGTATGACGCCAGCCAATTCCAAACCGAATCTGCCCGCGCCCAATACAATCTGGCGCAACAGCAGCTGATACTCGATGTCGCAACCGCCTATTTCGACGTTTTGCGTGCCCAGGATACGGTAACCACAACTCAAGCAAGCGAAGCAGCGATTCAGCGCCAGTATGAACAGGCGCAAGAGCGTTTCGACGTTGGCCTGATCGCCATTACGGAAGTGTACGAAGCGCGCGCCAGCTACGACGACAGCAGGAGCCTGCGAATTGCCGCCGAAAACCAGGTCAACATTGCTCGGGAACAGCTGTCACGCTTAACGGGCGAATACTCGGAAAACCTGGAAAACCTGCGCCAGAACTTCCCACTAGGTCGGCCAGACCCCATGGATCCTGCGTCATGGGAACTGACAGCCCTTGAGCAAAACTGGTCTATTCAAGCCGCCATGTACGACCTTGATGCCAGTGAATCCGGGTTAAAACAAGCCAAAGCGGGCCACTATCCAACTTTGGACCTAAGCGCTTCTTACGGTAAATCCGATATTCACGGAATGGAACAAAGTGGCGCCGGCATTCCTCCGGGTTTCAGCCAGCGTGACGGTGAAACCACCCAGGGTGTTATCGCACTTAACCTTAAGGTGCCTTTGTATTCCGGTGGCGGCACTCAAGCCGGGGTGCGCCAGCAGCGCTCCTTGGTCACTGTGGCTGAGGAGTCCCTTAATACTGTACGCCGCGACGTGCGGGTAAATACCCGCAGCCTATTCCTTACTGTAAACAACAACGTTGAAACAGCTTCAGCCCTGGAACGGACGATTATTTCCCGCCGCAGTGCGCTGGATGCCACCCGCGCAGGCTACGATGTGGGTACACGGAACATTGTTGAAGTTTTGGATGCAGAGCGAGCTTACTATGTTGCGCTGAGAGATTACGCCAACTCGCGCTATGACTATGTAAACAACACGCTCCAACTGAAGCAGGCTGCTGGCACACTCAGCCCGAGAGATTTGATTGAGCTGAACAACTGGCTAAGCGCCAGCGCTCCGGGCATCGAAGCCCTGGCCAATGATAAGGAAACTCTGGACGATCCTGCTCAAGACCCTGACCTATAGGGCGTTGGGAAACGCAGTGAAGCACGGGTTTAGGGGGGCGCACCTAAACCCGTTCAATAATTCCATCAACTACCCTGTCTAGCGCACCCCGGTTTTTGTTGACCACCGACAACGCCCTTTGACCACTAGCGCGACGCTCATCGCCATCACTAAACAGTGTCGAAAGGTACTGGAACAACTCATGGGAGCCCCCAACGATCACAACACCACGCTCCTCCAGAAGACGCTGGTAAATGGTTTCAAAATTGAACACGTTGGGGCCGGAGATAACCGGAATCCCCCAGACTGCAGGCTCCAGCGGATTATGGCCACCCCGCTCAATTAGTGAGCCGCCTACAAACGCTGCATCACTGGCACCATAAAGCATCATCAGCTCGCCCATGGTATCCCCAAGATAAACCTCAACTCCGGCTAGCTCATCGGCACGGGATCTGCGCGCCAAAGAAAAACCCTGCTGGGTGATTTTGTCGGCCACAGATTCAAAACGCTCAGGATGGCGAGGAACAATGATTAGCAGAGCATTCGGGTGAACACCCAAAAGTTGGCGGTGGGCTGCCAACAACTGGTCATCCTCACCTTCGTGCGTGCTGCCAGCAATCCACACCGGGCGGCCTGACAGCGACGCTTTAAGCTGCAGCGATGCGTTACGCACATTCTCTGGAATATCCACATCAAATTTTACGCTGCCGGTAACAGCCACCTTGGATGCAGCAACCCCAATTCGGCGGAAGCGCTCTGCGTCTTTCTCTGCCTGGGCGGCCACCCAGCTAATGCTGCGCATGATTGGTGCGGCCAGGCTTTTGACACGCTCGTAGCCCCGGGCAGAGCGCTCAGAAAGCCGCGCGTTAATAAGAAAAACAGGCACTCGGCGGGACCGACTCTGGCGTATCATGTTCGGCCATATTTCTGTTTCCATGATAACCAGAATTCTGGGATTAACGCGATTGAGAAAGCGGCGTATCGACCCGGGGGTATCGTAGGGCGCGTACGCATACTGAACCTGACCGCCAAACATTTTCATGGCTTGGGTTAAGCCTGTGTCCGTCATAGCCGTCATCAAAATGGTTATATCAGGGTTACGGGCAAACAGACGCCGCACCATAGGCGCGGCCGCGATGGTTTCGCCCACCGACACCGAATGCACCCAGACCACTGTACCGCTGATCCGGGGCACAAAACCCAGTCGTTGCTGCCAATTTATGCGCAGCTCAGGCGACTCTCGGCCCTGCCACCACAATCGCAGAAGGATAAACGGCAATAACAACCGTATAAGCTGTGAATAGATAAATTGAAGCACACGGGACTCCCGGCAAACCAGTGCGGTATCATATCGCAAACCCTAATCATTTGCTTCCGACTGACCCTGCCGGGCAACATAGCCTGGCCAGCAACCCACTGAGTTCGCAGGATACGTTTCAAGTGAAGAAGAAATACCGCAAACAAGCACGCAACACAGACTATTCAGCTTATCGCCACCCACGCTGGTGGCCAACCTGGGCCGGAATCGCGGCTATGTGGTGCGCTGCTCAGATTCCTATCCGCTGTCAGTGGTGGCTTGGTAAGCAAGCCGGTAAATTGGCGTGGCGCTTTGCCGGCAGGCGCAGGCGCATCACTGAGGTCAACATTCGGTTGTGTTTTCCTGAACTCACAAAGAATCAACAGTCAGCGCTGGTTCGCAACGCGTTTCTCGCAAACGGAATAGGCCTAATGGAATTGGGGATGGCTTGGTTTCGCGACCCCGCGAAGCTAACGGGCATTACAGAGGTGCACGGCAAGGAGCACCTTGATCGTGCTCTGGCAGAAGGTAATGGTGTGCTGCTATTGGGCGGTCATTACAGCACCTTGGATCTTGGGGGCAGCCTGATTACCGAGTACATTGAC
Source organism: Marinobacter sp. (assembly GCA_052089485.1). Taxonomy (GTDB): domain Bacteria; phylum Pseudomonadota; class Gammaproteobacteria; order Pseudomonadales; family Oleiphilaceae; genus Marinobacter. Next base: position 13,243 of record JBQCZX010000035.1, read on the forward strand.
GCAGATGTTATGCAGCGGGATCACAACAACCCGTTAATGAATGCCGTGATGACCCGGGCACGAGAACGTCGGTATGAAACCGTTCTTGGGGCGCAGGACATTCGGGGGTTGTTCCGAAGCCTGCGAAAAAACCGCACCGTTTGGTATGCCACCGATCAGGATTATGGCCGTAAGGATATTGTGTTTGCGCCATTCTTTGGTGTTCCAGCCGGCACCATCAACGCGACGTCCCGAATCGCAGCCCGCAGCCATTGCAAGGTTGTTCCTTTCAGCCACTTTCGGCGAGACGACAAACCCGGCTACGACATTTACTTTCACCCACCGCTGGAACCCTTCCCAAGCGGCGACGACCTGCAGGATGCAACCGCCATCAACCAAATTCTTGAGCGGGAGATCCGTCGCGCACCAGACCAATACCTCTGGATGCATAGGCGTTTCAAAACGCGACCGGATATAAGCGACCCAGGCTTTTATGGCGACAACTAACCTGTCAGAAGCACCGGTAATATGGTTGCTCACAGACAACAAACCCGGGCACCGGAATCAACTGAAAGGGCTGGGCAACCGATTGCGGGTAAAGGCCGGCACGAGCCTGCACTGGATCAATGCTCAGGAGGTAAATGTTCCATTGTGGCGCGCCCTACTGGCGATACCTCCTGCAATGGACAAAGCGCTCCCACACCCGGATCTAATCATTGCTGCCGGCACTGGCACCCACAAGCTTCTGCTCTCTTTGCGGCGGCTAAAGAAAACCAAAACGCTGGTTATCATGAAACCCGGGTTCCCACGCAACTGGGTTGACGGAGCAATTATTCCTGCTCATGACGGGGTAACGGAGAACCCAAAAACCTTACTAACAGAAGGCGTTATAAATACCGTTACCCCCCTGGCCAAAATCACGGACAAGCCGGAAGCCCTGCTGCTACTCGGCGGGCCCTCCCCGCACTTTGATTGGGACGATGACGTTGTTTTCGGACAGGTTTCCCACCTGATTGGCGAGTATCCCCAATGGCGATGGACCATCAGTGGGTCAAGGCGAACTCCGGATGCCCTCAGGGCACGGCTTGATGAGCTTGCCAGTCCCAGAATAACGGTAGCGAACCCCGACAACACTCACGAAGACTGGCTCAGCCATAGCGTTGCCGCATCCCGCGCAATTTGGGTAACCCCGGACAGCATGTCTATGGTGTGCGAAGCTGCGACATCTGGCGTACCAACCGGGCTGCTTCAGCTACCGGAACGCTCCGACAGCCGCGTTGCAAGCGGCGTCCAACGGCTGGTTGAAGCAGGCTATGTAGCTCGATGGAGTGATCATGCTACGGTAATGGGCGGCAAAACTGGCCATGAGAAACCGTTATGGGAGGCTAACCGGGCGGCTCAATGGGTAATCCAGCGCTGGTTTGCTCTAAACACTAACATCATGCAAAAAAAGCAAAAGAGGAGCGACACTTGAAAATACTTCAGGCACTGCCGGCCCTCTATAGTGGTGGTGTAGAAAGAGGAACCGTAGAATTTGCGGCAGACCTCGTAAGACACGGCCATGAGTCGTTTGTTGTTTCAAGTGGTGGCCCCTTGGCTAAACGCCTTGAGGAGCATGGCTCAACTCATATTGAGATGCCCATTCATCGCAAATCACCCGCGTCTTTTGGGCAGATTCGCCCTATGCGAAAACTGATTCGTGAGCTGCAGCCCGACATTATTCATGTGCGCTCGCGCATGCCCGCGTGGATAGTACGCCTGGCGTGGAAGGGGCTGCCGGTGCGTCAGCGGCCTGCAATCGTTTCAACTTTCCACGGTATGTACTCCGTAAATCCCTACAGCGCCATCATGGCCAAATCCGATCATGTAATTGCAGTTTCAAATTGCGTGCGCAATTACGTTGTCCGGAACTTTCAGGTTCCAGACCAAACGCTGTCCGTGATACAGCGCGGTGTGGATGTGGATTACTTTCAGCAACGAGAGTTGTGTGAAACATGGAGGGAGTCCCTGTTTGCGCAGTTTCCGCAGCTCGAAAACAAACGTATTTTAATGATGCCAGGGCGTATTTCCCGATGGAAAGGCCAGTTGCAGTTTCTTGAGGCAATGGCAGAAATTACCCGCAAAGAGCCAAATTGCCATGGCATTATTGTGGGCGGAGTGGAACCAGGCAAAGACCGTTTTATGGAAGAACTTGAGCAGCAGCGCTCGAAACTCGGGCTTGCTGACAAGGTGACTTTCCTTGGGCAGCGCGACGATATGGCAGAGCTGTATCTGTTCGCCGACGTGGTCTGCCACATGTCGACAAAACCAGAGCCCTTCGGCCGCACAGTCACTGAAGCTCTTTCATCAGGCACACCCGTCGCTGCATTTAATCGGGGGGGGGCTGCAGAAACACTCCAGGCGTGCTTTCGGGACGGCCTTGTAACACCCGATAACACCCGTGAATTCGCCCAGGTAGCCCTCCGACTGCTAGACGACAAAGCACCAAATATAGACATTCCGTATCGGTTTCGACTGCAGGCGCAAACTGAGTCGACGTTGGGTGTTTATGCAGGCGTTTTAGAGCAAAACACGACCAAAGCAAGGCCGGCTCCATGAATATCCTTTTGCTCATGGTTTCCAAGGGTGAAGGCACTGGTGGCATGGAAAAACACTGCCAAGAACTGGCAAACGGACTGTGCACAAAAGGACACGAGGTTACCTGTGCCACATCCAGTCATCATCAATCGCAACTAAGTGAGGCAGTAAAGGCCGTTACACTGAATTCAGAGGCGTCACGATTTTCACCAAGCCTGCTGATTGCGGTAATGAAAATCGTTAAAGAAGGCCACTTCGACATTGTGCACGCGCAAGGAAGCAAGGCTGCGGCGATACTGCAAATGCTAGCCCCCTTTATTCACCGGGCTAAGCTGGTGGCGACGATTCATAACTTCAAATCGGATTACCCCAAGGCAAAAGCCTTCTGTCGCATCATTGCCGTCAGCAAAAAACTCGCCGCTGACATTGGCTACAACAACGTGGCCGTTGTGTACAACGGCATTACACCATCAAGAGCCTCTGAGCCATCAACGCCCTTGCCGACTTACCTCAGCCACCCTGTATGGCTGGCAGTCGGCCGCTTGGTCCCAGCCAAAGGCTTTGATTTTTTGATCGATGCGTTCCAGCACGTAAAAGGCACCTTGCTTATTGCAGGTTCCGGGCCAGACCATGAAAGTCTGGAACGGCAGATACGAAATACCTCCCAGGAAAACAAAATCGTACTTTTAGGGCACCGGGAAGATGTTCCAGCCTTGATGAAGTTTGCTGACGGTGTGGTTATCTCCTCTCGCCGGGAGGGGTTTTCCTACGTGTTTGCCGAGGCCCTACTCGCCGGAAAACCCATTATTGCAACCGACGTTCCTATTGCGAACGAATTTCTCGATTCCGAATTTATTCATCGCGGGTTCGCACCGGAAATATTTGCCAGCATGCTGATGACCCATACGGATGAGCTTCTTCAAAATCAATCAGATATCCGTAAAAGAGCTGAAGGCTCGCTCTCGCTGAACAACATGATTGAGAACACTCTCAGCGTCTACTCAGAATGCCTTAGTCATTCAGATTGACGCCGCCTTTCGATTTCAGCCAATAACTGCATCTCTTTCGCTTTCGCCAGTCGCATGAAATTGCGATTGGCCCCGGTAATGGCGACACTAAGACCAAACCAACCATTCAGAATCTGGCGGTGCACGAGGTAATACTTGAGAAACTTCAGTGGAAACTCGGCAAATAGCCGGCCACCGGATATTTTTCTTCCGCTGGCCACAATAAAATGCGCCTGTTCCGACGACAGCTGGCAGTACTTTCGTTCCATTTGTTCAAGGGAGATCAGCGTTCGGTGAAGAACATCTCCTTTGATATCCAACACCCTACCTTCATGAACCTGGGGCCGATCATTATTGCTGTTTTTTTCCGGGATAATCTCAGCTTTTCGACGATCGTATAACCTTAGGATTTTTTTTGTTTTATCATGCTGAAAAGGATGCCTGGGGTCAGGCTGAGAGAGTACCCAGCGCATTCTGAACCCTGCGACTCCCTCTGGAAGAGGTTTCGAAAACAGCGCCTTAATATTTCCCACCAGTTCGTCTGAGAGCACCTCGTCGGCATCCAGATCCAACACCCAGTCATTTCGGCAAAGACTTGCTGCGTATGCTTTCTGGCAGGCAAAGCCCTGCCAATCGTTATGTACAAACCGGGCACCTGCAGATTCCGCAATGTCTTTGGTTTTGTCTGTGCTGCCCGAATCCACGACAATAACCTCATCCACCCAACCAATCACCTTTGCCAGCGACTCGGGCAGGCGGAGCTCTTCGTTTTGAGTAATGTAGTAAACAGATAACGGTAGTTTCATCAAAAATCCTAGCATTAAAACAGTCGACTCAAGCCGCAGGCCGGTCATTATTACGATGCCAGTATGATAAAGTATTTCACCTCAAGTTGACGCTTTTCCGTAGCTTCCACAAATTCAGTCCCGGAGTAACCTCATGATTCACCCTGTCATTATGGCTGGTGGTACTGGCTCGCGACTTTGGCCTCTGTCACGACAATTGAACCCAAAGCAGTTTCTCAAACTGACAGACGGCCCGCTTTCGATGCTGCAATCGACGGTGTCGAGGCTTGATGGAATGGATACACATGAGCCACTGCTGATCTGCAATGAAGAGCACCGTTTTCTGGCCGCAGAACAAATGCGGCAATCCGGCCATGAGGACAGCTGCATTATTCTTGAACCCTGCGGGCGCAACACTGCACCGGCCATTGCATTAGCAGCCCTTCAGCTCTGCGAAAACGACGACAGTGAAAATCCTTTGATGCTGGTGCTCGCTGCCGACCACCTGATCAAAGACGTGGAGGCGTTTCAGGCAGGCGTGGCAAAGGCGGTACCCCTGGCAAAAGACGGGAAGCTTGTCACCTTCGGTATTGTTCCCCACCAACCAGAAACCGGCTACGGCTACATACGTCGCGGCAGTGAGCTCGCAGGCGATTGTTACTCCGTTGATGGCTTTGTGGAGAAGCCCGACGTTCAAACGGCTAAAACCTACCTTGCGTCCGGCGAATACCTCTGGAATAGCGGTATGTTCTTGTTTGGTGCCCGGCAATACCTCACAGAACTGGAACGTCACCGCCCGGACATTCTGGCTGCTTGTCGTGCAGCAATGACGGACACCCGTGCGGATCTTCATTTTATCCGGGTGAATTCCGAACTGTTCGCTGAGTGCCCATCTGAATCTGTCGACTACGCTGTCATGGAAAAAACCGACCATGCTGCAGTTGTGGCCCTCGACGCCGGGTGGAGTGATATCGGTTCCTGGTCCGCCCTTTGGGATGTCAGCGACAAAGACTCAAATGGAAACAGCCTCAGCGGCGACGTGATGGCGCAACAGACTCAGAACACCCTTGTTCGTGCAGATAGCCGCCTTGTTGCCACGGTTGGCGTCGACAACCTTGTTGTAATCGAGACCAAAGATGCGGTTCTTGTTGCTCACAAGGACAAGGTTCAGGATGTAAAAGCGGTGGTTGAACAAATCCGCAATGATGGTCGGCACGAGCACATGAACCATCGCGAAGTTTATCGACCCTGGGGTATATATGACTCCATCGACAACGGGCTTCGTTACCAGGTAAAACGAATTACCGTAAAACCCGGCGCAAAGCTTTCCGTTCAAATGCATCATCATCGCGCTGAGCATTGGATTGTCGTTAGTGGTACCGCAAGAGTAACTAATGGTGAAAACATTTACTTAGTCACAGAAAACCAGTCCACATACATTCCGATAGGCCAGGTACATTCTCTCGAAAACCCAGGGGTGATTGACCTGGAGCTGATTGAAGTACAATCAGGTTCTTATTTGGGCGAAGACGACATCGTTCGTTACGAGGATAAATACGGGCGCGCATGAAAAATCTGAAATCCTTTACTCTCAACATTCTGCTGAGAATAGTGGGCTTACTGAGTCTCTCAGCTGCCCAGCGCATCGGCCGTTTTTTTGGCGGCCTTGTATGGAGGCTGAGGACTGGCTCCCGGAAAGCAACGGATGTGAACCTGGCACTTTGCCTGCCGGAATTGCAAGAGGATGAGCGTGATCGGCTTTCGTATAATTCCATGCGCCATACCGGCATGACGGCCCTTGAAATTCCCCTGATGTGGGAGTGGCCCGTTCAAAAATGTCTCGATCTCGTTCAGGATACACAAGGCTTGGAATTAATCGACAATGCGCTGGCTACCGGCAAAGGACTAATATTACTTGCGCCTCATTTAGGTAACTGGGAGCTTGCAGGGCTGTATTTTTCATCCAGGTACAAGATGGCGTCGCTGTACAGCCCACCGAACATGGAAGAGTTCGAAGACTATATGATTAAGGTGCGTAGCCGGATTGGAGCCGAACTTGTTAGAGGAGACCGGCGGGGTCTCATGAGGCTAATATCGATTCTTAAGGAGGGGGGGGTCGCAGGAATCCTTCCAGATCAATCTCCTCGCGGTAAAACCAACGCCTTTGCACCCTTTTTTGGCACAGACGTAAAAACCATGACATTGGTTGCCAAGCTGATGCAAAAGACCGGCGCAAAGGCATTGATGACCTACGCTGAGCGACTACCCGGCGCTCAGGGATTTCGAATTGTTATTGATAAAGCTGATCCGGACCTAGCAGATGAAGACCCAGTGATTGCTGCTACGGCATTAAACAAGTCAATTGAAGACCTGATACGGCGCAACCCGGAACAATATCAGTGGGAATACAAACGCTTACGTCACCGCCCAGAGGGAGAACCCAATCCCTACCGCTAAATCCAAATACGTCGGTAAACACTCCCAGGGTAAGCACAAGGATCTCCTGAATATGCCGCCATATACCCAGAAACTTACCTTATTACTGTTCATGATCGGCTTGGGCGGGGCACTTATATCTTCAAGCATACTTGCAGCGGCAACACTACTATTAGCCATCGCGGGAATTGCTATCTGCTTCCGTAAGTCACAGAACGAACAGGCCTGGGAAAAACCAAAAGAGCTCCGACTGCTACATTTTGCCTTCTGGTTTTTTGTAGCGGTTAGTGCCTACTCCTGGGTCTTACAGGGGTTCAGCTACGAAGGTGGAAAAACTCTGGGCACCCAGGCTCTCCTTCTCCTGTTCTGGCCACTGGTCATTGCTCTAAGCTACGCCAAGCTACGGCCCAATGTTGTATTTTTCGCCACCGGATTAGCCGCCCTTTCAGTCGTGACCGTGTTTATTGCTCACTTTGCGAGCTACGAGGGCTCATTGGAGCAATTTATTAATGCTCGCTTTGGCGATGGTATCAATGCAATTAGCTTTGGGAACACTGCCCTGCTTGCCGGCACCATGGCGCTTGTCGGCGGGTTATTTTTCTCTCAGGCTAAACGCTCGTTCGTAGCTGGCCTATTCTTCTTTGTTGGCGCGCTCGCCATAGCCGTTTCCATGCTAGCCGAAACCCGGGGCAGCCTGATTGCTCTGCCCTTCTTATTATTATTGCTCGCCCCATTATTCGAGAGAAAGTATCAGCTGGCCGGTATTGTTCTGATTCTCATTTTAGTGATTGGAGCCATCGCGACCAGCGACCGAATGTCGCAGTCTATTGAAGCCCTGGTGCAAGGCTTCAATTTTAACAACGCCATCACCAGCGGTATTCCCGGAATTTTAAGTTGGGCTTTTCTGATTTTTATACCCTTGATTACTTTTTTACGGCATATATTCAGTAAACACTCTCCCGCAGCGCACATCGCAATAGCCGGAGCCATGGTCGCCACAGGTTATTTTTTCTTCGGGTTGACTGAGGTTACCTTTAGCCGAAGCCTGTTCCTGACGTTTTATCTGTTATCCATTGCGGCCATTTCCACCGCTCTATTTAACGAACTCAGCGCCTCTTATGTCCGCGACCGGACACGAAAAGTATCCGCCACAATTATCACGAAAAATGAGGCTGATAATATTGCCGCCTGCCTGCAATCTGCCCGGCTGGTAGCCGACGAAATCATTGTCTTGGACAGCGGCAGTTCGGATGCAACCGTAGAGATTGCGCGAAAATATGCAGATGTTGTAGAGGTAACTGACTGGCCTGGATTTGGAATACAAAAACAACGGGCGCTGGAAAAAGCCACCGGTGAGTGGGTGCTATCAATAGATGCAGATGAACGAATTACGCCCGAACTGGCCCGAGAGATCAACCATCACCTTTCGGCCCCCGACGCAGACGCTTACAAGCTGCCTTGGGCAGTAACCCTCTATGGGACGCGGCTTGATTTTGGCCGCAGCGGGCGGGCACCACTGCGGCTGTTCCGTCGCAAGGGTGTTCGTTTTTCAAACGCCATGGTGCATGAAAAAATCCTGATACCCGAGGGGCGTAAAACCAAAACCTTGAGAGGTCGCCTGACCCACTACACACACCGACATTTTGGGCATGCCCTGGAAAAGAGTGCCAAGTACGCCTGGCTAGGTTCTCAGGAAAAATTCCGGAAGGGGAAAAAGACACGCACACTGGTTTATCCGACGTTTCGGGGTCTGTTAACCTTTTTCCAGGTTTACATTATCCGCTTTGGTTTCCTGGATGGCTCAGTCGGCTTTCTTGTTGCAGTCACTTATGCCCAAGGTTCTTTCAACAAATACGCAGGGTTGTGGACGCTCAGCAGGAGCGAAAAGATCAAACCTGCCTCCTCCCAAAATGAATAGTGGATACCAGTATTTTAGAGCCTACCTGAATCTCCGGTTATAGAGGTAGCGACGCACCCGCTCGGTCAGTGTAAAAAACTCTCGCCTCATCGTAACCATAAGTGGACGGCGCTGAGTTCTTTTTTCGTAACCTATGATCGAGTCAAACTGATAGTCATGGAATACAAAGCCAGGCTTAATCCCGCTGCACAGAACGTCATTGACCCAATAACGATCCATATAGATATCAACGTTTAAAAAAACCGGGTCTGCGCAGTCCAGGAATTTCCCGGCCGCCTCTGGAGTGAGGTAATATCCCATCGTACTCTTTGGCCCTTCGATATATCTGAGCAATTCAAAATTTTGATGCCGCGAATAAACACGTTTTTTGGCCGCTTTATTCTTGCTTTCAAATAATCGTATACAGCCAGCTTCTGGCGGAAACTCAGACACAGTATTCAAAAAATCTTTAAAAAGTGCAGCATCAACTGTAACGTCGTCTTCAAGCACGATGCACGGCCGCTGAGTTTCAAGGCATCGCTTCCAGATATTGAAATGACTTGCATAACAGCCCAATTGCCCCGCACTAAGCAGCGAACCTTTTCTGCGCAGCCTTAATTTACGGTCGTAAATTTCGTCAATCGGATTCACATCAGTACGGCCATCCACACCGATATAAAACTCAAAAGGGATGCCCGCCTGTTCAAGCAGCGCACTGATGCGCGCCTGCCGAGCTTTCGCTTGCGGCAACGTCACCACTAAAACGGGCACTACAGCAGGGGTTCTATCAGCTCTATGCACTTAACTACCCTTTCATAGATAAACGTTCAGCGTGTCTGAACATGGTTCCTGGTGCAGCCATCGCGTTCATCCTGGCGCGCCTGTTTACCCAAGATTTTCCGGAACTTATTCATCAACTTGATTCGACGCCAAAAATTCCGCGGTTTTCGCTGTAGCTTGGCGGGATTTGCAAGCAGACCCTCTACAGCATCCAACACCCGAATAGATGAGCACCCATCGCTGAATGCATGCAGTGATTTAAAATATTCACGCATACTTTCCATCAGCGTTTGATCCCGCCCCAACGCTTCGTCCAAAGCTGGTGCCACATCAGCCGACTTCTGGACATCAATAACCTGGGGTCCCGGAATTCTGGTGTTAAAGGTAACTACCGGGATATCCAAAGCCATGAATTCATACATAATGGAGGAAGTATCACATAGCATAACGTCTGCCAGGCGCATATAAGGGACAAAATCCGTGCTACTTTCCAGGAAAATTAACCGCTCGCCTCCTAACAAGCGATAGCGGGAAACAATCTCTTCTGGCATTTTAGGGTGAAGTGTCACAATAACATTCCACTCCCCCGAGTCCCTTAACGACCTGATGGTATCGACCAACTTAGGGGCCGACGTTACATCTTTGGTGAACGTGGACGCATAAAAAAGTACGGGCAAAGCCGCCTCACCAAATAAGCTCTCTTTACGCGCCTCCACCTTCGGCCGGATAACAGCATCCAACTTTGGCCAGCCGGTTTGCTTTACCACAAAGTGAGGGTTTTCGATGGCGAGTTGACCAAAACGTTCCGTATCTATGTCCGACATAGTGCAGTAAAGGTCGAACCATCCGCGAATCCGGTAATGAGATTGTTTCGCCGGATCCATACCACGCTTATTAATAGGAAACCCGTGAAAAACTTTGACCTTCAGCCCGGGAAATGACGGCGGCACCCAATCACCGGGCACAAATACGGCATCCGGGTTGTACGTTGTCACTTCCTGAACGGTATGCAGCCGTTTCTCTGAAGCCGAGAGCGGCTTCGCACTGCACCCAGCGATAAACCATGCAGCCTCATCACCACGCCGCGTTATCTCATCCTGAAGTGGGCGCAATATTGAGTAGGAATACGACTGATTAACAAAAAACAGATAACGCTTCATTCACCCAACTCTCCGGTCAGATTATTGATAAGCGCCAACGTCTGGTCTACGGTGCTCTGAATAGAGAAATCGCACTCAATCCTGCGGCGGCCCTGCTCTCCCATTGCTGTCGCATTTGCCCGATCTGATACAAGTTTGATGAGTGCCTCGGCAAGTCTCTCTGGATCCCGCACTGGGACAACATACCCCTCAATGCCATCGGTGACCAATTCCGGCATGCCGCCAGCTTCAGTAACAATGACGGGGCGGCGATAGGCCATCGCCTCAATCACCACCCTCGGCAACCCTTCACTTTCTGATGGCAATGCCAGTGCGGAACTTGCGCCTGCTACCTGCGGTGCATCGTTACGATAACCCGCGAAGTGAATACGATCGCGGTTCCGGGAGGCCTGAACCTGATTCATAAGGGACACATTATTCTGAAGGTCTCCCACCAATAAAAGATACAGCGGATACTCATCCGGAATAAGATTCATCGCTTCAATCAGTGTCGAAAACCCTTTGCCTGGTCGATCCCGACCGGTACATGTGATGACAAACGCATTGTCCGGGAAGGAAAACTCCGCCAGATCCGCCACGGGCTTGTCATACCATGAGAGGTCGTGGCCCTTGTAAATCGTGACAGCCTTCCCCCTCCGGAACCGAAAGCGCCATAGGCCGATAGACTCAAAATAGTGCTGAACTGCCCTGGAAACACAAATAATTCTGGAGAGTCTGGGGTGCAGAAAAGTGATCCAGGATTCAGGGTTAAGAAACCCAGCGTTACCTATGACTCCTCGATACCCGATTACCTTGAGATTCATACCTCTGCTAGCCCTCAAAGCACAGGCTATAGCTCTGGGGTTGAAAGCATAAATAACCGTGTATCTGGTTGAGCGAAGCTCTTTGCGTATGAGCCGACCACCCGCAAAGTCGAAACGCCCTTTTAATCGAAGAGGTATCAGCCGGTGCCGGGGACTTTCCAGCAGGCCATAGTGTTTGCCTGAGTCATTAGCCATTACAGTGATCGATAAGCCGCGCTCTGAAAGTCCCGCAATTAACTGCGTTTCTGCAAGGTCTGAACGGTCAGTGATAATTAGGACTTTTGGTTTCATTAAACTTGGCACATGTTAAATTACACGACTTCACACCGGATCGCGCAAACTCATCTATAACGCAATTCATCCGGACTCCTAAATGACCTCAGAAACAGGCCTGCATTGCATGAACAAAACCGATCGCCTGTCTCCTGCCTGGCATCCGGACGAGCTTGATTTTCTCCGGCAACAAGGAATACTGGGAGCCGACACCCTCCCCCAGGATCTAACCCGGGTTAAAGAAAGGTGGATCTATAACACCCTCCGGGAAGTATTTCTCACCACAAACGGCTACGTTCTCAAACGTTATTCTCACTTTCCCGGGCGCAAAGATTACCGGAAAGTCTGGAAACGGGAGCATGACGCACTTTGCAGGCTAAGCGACCTGAGCACCGGTGTTTTTCAAGATAGTTGGCACTATTTCTGTGTTTAAGCCGCATCTTTTTCTACGGCCCGCTTTTCCGGATTCAGTGTCGTTGGTCCAACGGGCTCGCAATTTCTGACCTGACGGCTTCCCCAACGGTTCGGTGTCCGCTGCCTGGCCTCTTCCAGGACACGCTGGCGCTGAGCAAGGATGGCAACATCCTCACCACTATGCCGCTCTTGCGGTGTTACGAACCGCAGCTTGCTGTGCTTGTGTTCGGTGTTGTACCAGACCACAAAGCGATCTACCCAACGCCGGGCATCTCCCAGGCTCTTAAAGCCCGATGAAGGCCATTCCGGACGGTATTTCAGAGTCCTGAACAACGATTCCGAGAAGGCGTTGTCGTTGCTGACCCTTGGCCGGCTATACGAGGGTAATACACCCAGCTCTTCCATTTTCGCTTTCATGGTCTGGGCCTTCATCGGTGCACCATTATCCGCGTGCAGCACCAGAGGCTGGTGGAGGCATTGCTCGCGGAGTAGACAACGCTGTAGCAGTCCAGCCGCGTAATCACCGCTCTCAACCTCGTAGACTTCATAGCCTACGATTTTCCGGCTGTACACATCTTCAAACATGTAAAGGTAATAGAACTGCCCACGCACCGTTGAAGCCAGATACGTAATATCCCAGCTCCAAAGCTCGCAAGGCCCAGAGGCATGGTGCGTGGTCGCCTCCCGGGAGCGTTGGGGCGTGAGGCTTTGGCCTCGATGATTCAATTGATTGTGCGCTTTCAGTATCCGATAAAATGACGATTCAGAAGCCAGGTACAACCCCTCATCCAGCATCGAGGGTACGATTTGAGACGGTGGTAGACTCTCGTAACGGGCCGAGTTGCAGGTCGACAAAATCCTCTCCTGCTCGTCTTCACTGAGTTTATTTGCAGGTTTGGGGCGTACTGCTTCCGGGCGTTTATCGGGCTGCACCGAGCCTTCACGATACCAACGACGATAGGTGCGCAAGCCAATACCGGCTTCACCGCACGCCATGAACAACCGGGCTCCAGCGCGTTTCGCTTCCTGAATCAGGTCAATGGTTACCCTGCGCTCCGGGACTGGGGTCAGTCGTCCCCGTTGTCGTTCTCCCAGAGCGCATCCAGCTTTTTTCGCAACACCAGCAGCGCGGCGGTTTCGGCCAGAGCCTTTTCCTTGTGGCGCAATTCGCGCTCAAGTTTTTTGATTTGCTTCTGGTCTGCCTGGCTCTTTTTACGCAGTTGCTTTTCCCGCTCGGCACTGCGCTGAAAGCCTTGCAGGGACTCGTCTTTCCAGCGCCGGACCTGCTCAGGGTAAAGCCCTTTTTTTCGGCAATACTGACTGAGTTCTTCTTCGGACAGCGCGGCTGTCTCAATCACGGTTGCCAGCTTTGCTTCTGCTGACCACTGGTCTGACTTGGCTTTGGAACCGGGCACCGGACGTCCTTCTTCTCTGGCGTGTGTCCGCCAATTGTAAAGGGTTTGCTCCGAAATGCCTTCCTCCCGCGCCAGAGCAGCTACGGTCATGCTCTGGGGCGGCGATAACTTTGCCAGCACTGCGGCTTTACGTTCATCGGAATAACGAGGCACTATCAACACCTGAACCGCCCAACTGGTTAAAAATTAAGTAGTGCCAACTATCCTGCCAGAGGGGGGCACGCCCGACTCGATGGGCTACATTAGTGTAAACCATGGCACTGGGGTCGCCGGTGTCCTTCATTTGAGAACCCTTGTGCCCGGATCTCCAGCAGTATGGCAATCTGAGGACGACTTGGAAAACCTGGCTGACTTGATGGCCGGAATTCACCAAAGGCACGTCGTTACTCTGGACCCTCAGCACGAAAACTTTATCCATACAG
>JBQCZX010000036.1:0-27124 GCA_052089485.1 Marinobacter sp.
CGGCTTTGAGTTTCTTGACGACTGGGAAGACAGATACGCGTTTATTATTGATCTTGGCAAGCAGCTACCGGCTTTCCCGGACGACGCGCGAATTGAAGAGAACTATGTACACGGTTGTCAGAGCCAGGTGTGGGTGATTTCCCACTTCGATGAGACCAGCGGCAAGCTCTACCTGCTAATAGATTCCGACGCCATGATCGTGCGCGGCCTTGCGGCCATGATCACCATTGCACTAAACGGCAAAACCCCTAGAGATTTGCTGGCAACGGATATCGATGAGTTGTTCGAACGGCTCGACCTGTTCCGCCACATTTCCCCCACCCGCGGCAACGGCCTGCGCTCCATGGTAGGGAAGATACGGGATATTGCGGCGGCTGAAATAGCAGCCTGAACCAAGACCTTTTCTACGCTGTGTTAGTGAATAACGGCGTAGTCTCCCTTCTGGATATTGATATGGGGGCCGAGCTTCGGCATCCAGGCCCTGGCTGAATTCAGGGCCAGGCTATGAATGTGCAGCTCCACATCCGTATCCCAAAGCTGAGCCGGTTCATCAGGCCTTGCCAGCGAACTCTCAGCCCGCACCAAGTGCATTTTTGCACCAGGCAACAGCCCGGATGGCGTTCCTACGTCCAGCAGTAGATCCTTCCCGGTAACCTCGGTTATCGGAACAAGCATCGGCTGGCAATCAAGCTTGGCAATCACATCTGACGTCATATCGCCCAACACTTTTTCTACAGCCTGCCCGTATGCTGTCTCATAGAAACGGGGCGACCCAAAACGTATTCGATCGCTGCGAGACTCATCCCAACGGCCCGAACCGGAATACCGTTGTTCCATAACAACACGCCCGGTATAGCCATCGTGCACAGTGATATCCAGCTCAAAATTTCGGCTTGTGTCAGAGCTAAATAGAGCTCGTTTAACCTTGGACCCGTAATCCGTATTCCAAGCACCCGGATTGTTTATACCAACATCACGGATAACCCCAGACATCACAAACTGAACCCCCATCTCGCGACTGACCGCCGAGTATTTACCAAGCTTGTTGCCAGACCCAACCATCGTTGTTGGAGCCCCAGCGCGACTCGCGTACATCTGCCATTGTGGTGCTGAGAAAGCTTGCACTTGTTCTGATTGCTCAAATCGCTGATAGAGGGAGGTAGAAACAGCTTTCCCCACATCACTCAAACCACCAAAAACCGATTGGCCAGGGTATTCAAGGGGAAAGCCTGCAACAGCCAACTTTTTCCGATATCTCTGAGCATCTGCACTCGGGCATTGTGGATTCGGCTCAAAAACCTCGGATCCCTGCTCCTGGCGGATAATGTTTGCATAGGCATCGAGCACACCTTGCGTGCGCCCTACTTCTTTGGTGACAACCAAATTAACGGGTTCGCGCCGCACTTCCTTGGGCTCTTCCGCCTCCTTAACGCCATCACCGTCAGTGGTCGGCTTTTGCCCATGGGCAAAAGCCTGCGCGGCAATCAGAGCGAGGCATAAGCTCGAAACGAGAGCCAAGCCCCGGCGTACCGAGAAAGCAGCAGACCCGCTTTTCAACATGAGCAATTCTCCACCTGCAAGAAACCGGACAAGATTCCGAAAACATACTGTAAAGCGAAAAACATGAAATTTTCATGCCAGCTTTAGCTGTTCGCCCGATAACGCCCGCCAAACGTCCCAGCTTGCACCCCAGCATGTGAAACAGTACCCAACAAGCGGCAACTCTCTGCCGGTTTGCTGGGCATCGACGTCCCGAGCGAAGCGCTCCACAACGTCAGCATTCCTGAAACCCAGTGTCCTGATACCGAACACCTCTCAGCTTACATTTCGAAAACAAACCGTTACCGCATATGGCATGTTCAAGTACGGATATTACTCTAACATTTCACACACTTAATAATTCAACAACACACGTTTGCGAAGGTTACCGAATGCCTCAATACCGCTTGTCCAGACTGTTCATTGCCGTGGGTTTATCCGTTGCAACCTCTTCCGCGCTTGCCAGTCCTCAGGCATTCATGTCTTCACGCTCATTTGCCATGGGCGGCACAGGTGTAGCGGTTGCTCACCCATCAAACGCCACATGGGCAAACCCGGCGATGATGGCTGCAGATCATCATTCATGGTCAGACGATTTCGGCCTTACTGTGCCTTCTATTAACGCACGGGTTGCGGATGAAGAAGAGACCATTGATCAGATTGATGATATTCAGGATGTTATTGACGAGTTTGGACGACTAACCTCTCAGGTTACTAGTGGTGACACCGCGACCTTTGAGCGCGCTCAGGCCAAGGCTGGGGATTTGTTAGAGCGCCTGGAGGGATTTAATGAAGATACAGTGCGCGCCAACATTGGCCTGGGATTGAGCTTTGCGGTTCCGAGCAAAACGGTTTCTGTAGGTTTCTTTACGAGCGGAAATCTTACCGCAACGGTACGCGGTGAACTTGGTAAAGGCGACAGAAAAACCCTGCAAGATATCGTTGATCTCGACCCGAATGACCCCGGCGACCTTGCTGATCTTCAGAATACCAATCTTGAGACCGAGTTGAACTCCCGCGGCAAAGTTGTTGCCTCAGCGGTAGTAGAAGCAGGCATCAGCTTTGCCCATGCACTGGAACTGAATAACGGCGACGCCATTCAGTTGGGCATTTCTCCAAAGTACGTCCAACTACAAACCTTTCAGTACACAGAGAGCGTCTCTGGCTTCGAGGACGACGAGTTTGATGGGGATCAATATCAAACAGATAAGGGTAGCTTCAACCTTGATATAGGTGCCGCTTACGCTTTCGGTGACAAAAAGCAGTGGAATGCAGGCATTGTGGTTAAAAACCTCATTCCCATGAAGCTGGATTCTGCGGCAAGTCGTCAAGATCTTGGTGAAAAAGTACGCACCCTCAACGTAGGCCCCATGGCAACCGCCGGTATCGCCCACAAGAGCGACTACCACGTTGTTACCGCAGAAATAGACCTCACTAAAAAAGAAGCCTTCGGTTTTGAAGACGACACCCAGTGGCTTGCTGTAGGTGCCGAGTTTGATGCCTGGCGCTGGGCCCAGCTGCGTGTGGGTGCTCGCTACAACCTGGCCAGCAACGATGACAACGATGGCATTGCGGAAGAAACCCAGTTCACTGCGGGCATTGGCCTGAACCTGTTTGGCGCGCGCGTTGATCTTGGCGCTTTGGTTAGTGATGCGGATATGGGCGCTGCCTTGGAGTTCGGCGCGGCGTTCTGATTATTCTGCAGGTGTAATTTATGGGGTCAGGCGAACGCTTCCGAGTAACGAATCAGAGTAACGAAGTTTGCCTGACCCGCCCGGGAAACGGATAATTCCCGGACACTTCTTAGAAAGGAACCCTACCCTTCATGCAAACCTATCTGGTTGGCGGCGCCGTTCGCGATAAATTACTGGGCCTGAAAGTAAAAGACCGGGACTGGGTAGTGGTTGGCGCAACCCCAGAGCAAATGCTAGCCAAAGGTTTTACCCAGGTAGGCTCAGACTTTCCCGTATTCCTGCACCCAAAAAGCCATGAGGAATACGCCTTGGCCCGCACCGAACGCAAACAGGGTCACGGCTACCACGGCTTCAGCGTTTACAGCGCGCCCGATGTTACCCTCGAAGAAGACCTGCTACGCCGGGATCTCACCATCAACGCTATGGCGTGCTCGGAAGAGGGAGAGCTGACTGATCCCTTTAATGGCAGAAAAGACCTGGAAACACGAGAGTTACGGCACGTGTCAGAGGCCTTTAAAGAAGACCCCCTGCGTATTCTGAGAACAGCACGCTTTGCTGCCCGCTTTCAGCATTTGGGTTTTCGAGTTTGCACAGACACCATGACTTTGATGAGCTTTATGGTAGCTGAGGGCGAAGTGGAGCATCTTGTTGCTGAGCGAGTGTGGCAAGAGATTCAACGGGCAATCCATGAGCTGTCGCCTTGTACATTTTTTCAGGTGCTACGAGACTGCGATGCTCTCGCGGTGCTGATTCCCGAACTCACTCCCAATGCCGACTTCAATATTGCCATGAATACACTGCAACGCGTTCATGCACTGGAAGGCTCAACGGCAGAACGTTTTGCCGCACTGCTTTGCACACTTGATGAGTCCGCCTGCACCGCAAGAGCCAAAGCCCTGAAAAGCCCAAATGACTGCCAGCAACTTGCCCGATTGGTGGCGGCTTCTATTCCAGTAGTCAGTCAGCTCGACCCCATGCGACCGGATGCAGGTGCTCTGCTTGAGTTGCTGGAGAAGGTTGACGTATGGCGACGGCCCGAGCGCTTCTCACAGCTAGTCAATGTACTTGAATGCACTCTCACCAATAGTGATCAGGCTCAGCTGGAACCACTCACGAAAGCCGCTGATGCTGCCTCGGGCGTTGACCCCCAGGCACTGATCAAACAGGGTTTTACCGGCAAAGAGCTAGGTGGCGCAATCCGAGCGGAACGTTTGGCGCGTATCGCTCAGGCTATCTGACGTTAGCGTAGGGTTTACCCAGTGCTTTTGCCGATTCGGCCTTTGGGGCTACAATGCCCGCAGTTTTTACTCTGTGAGGGATTAACCTAGTTTTGTTGCCCGAAACAGCACAATCATTTAATCGGAGAATGTCCATGCGTGATGTCGTTATTGTTGCTGCCAAACGTACTGCTATCGGCGCGTTTGGTGGAGGCCTTTCTAGCCTTCGTGCAGATCAGCTTGGCTCCGCCGTTATCAAAGCATTACTGGAAGAGACCGGCGTTGCCGGCGACCAGATCAGTGAAGTGGTGCTGGGCCAGGTTCTGACCGCAGGTTCTGGCCAAAACCCAGCTCGCCAGTCGTCTATTAATGCTGGCATTCCGGCTTCTGTGCCAGCTATGACCATCAACAAAGTATGCGGCTCCGGTCTTAAGGCAGTTCACATGGCAGCTCAGGCAATCCGCTGCGGTGATGCGGACATGATTATTGCCGGCGGACAGGAAAGCATGAGCCTGGCGCCCCACGTTCTACCCAACAGCCGCAATGGCCAGCGTATGGGTAACTGGACCATGATCGACACCATGGTTACCGATGGTCTTTGGGATGCCTTCAACGATTACCACATGGGCGTAACCGCCGAAAATATTGTTGAAAAGTACGGCATCAGCCGTGAAGAACAGGATGAATTCGCCGCAGCATCACAGCAAAAAGCGGTCGCGGCTCGTGAAGCCGGACGCTTCGATGGCGAAATCGTGCCTGTGTCTATCCCCCAGCGTAAGGGCGACCCGGTAGTTGTCAGCAAGGACGAAGGGCCCCGCGACGGCGTAACCAGCGAAAGCCTCGGGAAACTGCGCCCGGCGTTCAAGAAAGACGGCACGGTGACCGCCGCCAATGCCTCCTCCCTCAACGATGGCGCAGCGGCGGTTATGGTATGCAGCGCTGAGAAAGCCAAAGAGCTGGGCCTGACCCCTCTGGCCACTATCAAGGCCCAAGCCAATGCGGGCGTTGAGCCCACTATTATGGGCACCGGCCCAATTCCCGCCAGCCAACGCTGCCTGAAAGTGGCCGGCTGGAGCGTTGACGATCTAGACCTGATTGAAGCCAACGAAGCGTTTGCCGCTCAGGCCATCTCCGTAAACCGCGATTTGGGCTGGGACACCAACAAGGTCAACGTGAATGGCGGTGCGATTGCACTGGGCCACCCAATCGGTGCTTCTGGCTGCCGTATTCTGGTGTCGTTGCTGCACGAAATGGTTCGCCGTGATGCTAACAAGGGCCTCGCAACCCTGTGCATCGGTGGTGGTATGGGGGTTGCTTTGGCCGTGGAGCGCTAGAGCGCAATGCTGAATGTCGTGCTGTACGAGCCGGAGATACCACCCAACACGGGTAATATCATTCGGCTGTGTGCCAACACCGGTTGCCGGCTGCATTTGATTGAACCTCTGGGGTTTACTCTGGAAGACAAACAAATGCGCCGGGCCGGGCTGGATTACAGCGAATACGCCACAGTAAAAGTGCATAAGAACTACCAGGCGTTTCTTGAAAGCGAGCAGCCTAAGCGGCTATTTGGTTTAACCACCAAAGGCCATCGCTACTACCATCAAGTTGCCTACCAAGATGATGACTACCTGATGTTTGGCCCGGAAACCCGCGGCCTGCCCGCAGACGTACGCGAAGGGTTACCTGCCGGGCGTTGCTTGAAGGTGCCCATGTGCCCGAATAGCCGTAGCCTGAACCTGTCCAACACCACTGCCCTGGTGGTTTACGAAGCCTGGCGACAGCTTGGGTTTATGGGGGCAACCGCCGAAGGTGAAAGCCCGCCATAAGCCGACTCTGGATCATCGTCTCGGGGAATGACCAGAGGGTAGCCTTCTCCCAATTCCAAAATCCTTGCCGACAAGCCGTAAACCTCCGCCAGCACACGTTCAGTCAGCACCTCTGAAGGCTGTCCGGCAATATGGCACCGCCCCTGATGAAGCAACAGCAACCGGTCTGCAAATCTGGCTGCCAAATTGAGGTCGTGGGCAACTGCCAGCACAGCAAAACCACGGCGTTTCGCCAACTGCCGGAGCAGTGAGAACACCTGCTGTTGATGCGCTGGGTCCAATGCCGAGGTGCATTCATCCAGCAACAGCAGCACCGGCTCTTGAGTATCCCATATCTGCGCCAACACCCGGGCCAACTGAACCCGCTGCTGCTCACCGCCGGATAAGCTTGGAGCAAGACGGTGTCGCAAATGGGTTATGTCCAACAGCACCATAAGCTCTTCAAGAATCGCCGCGCTTTTCAACAAGGGTTCAGGTGGGCGGCCCAAACGAACGATTTCTTCCACCGTTAGCGGGAAGCTTACTTCCACCCGTTGCGGCATAACCGCCCGTTGCTTAGCCAGTTTTTTACTCGACCAACTTTTCAGTGCTTGCCCGGCGAACATGACCTGCCCGGCAGCAATCTTGTGTTCACCCGCCAGCCCTTTAAGCAGGGTGGATTTACCTGCGCCGTTGGGGCCAAGCACCACAAGCAGTTCGCCCGCATCCAACTGAAAGCCAAGATTACGAACAATTGGTTTTCCTGAGAGGTGAACGCCTAATCCGTCAACGTGCAAAAGCATCACACTATCCTTGTTCTTAACAGCAACAGCAGAAAAAACGGGCCGCCGATCAGGGCCATCATTAAGTCGATGGGCAGCTCCGCCGGCGCCACCACAACCCGCGCCAAGCAATCCGCCCCCACCAGCAGTGTGCCACCGGCAAGCGCACTGGCAGGTATCACAACCCGGTGCCCAGCTCCCAGGGTTTGCCGCACCAGGTGAGGCACAACCAGCCCAACAAAGCCGATCAAACCACTGACGGCAACGGCGGCACCCACACCTAGCCCGGCAACCAGTATGGCGGCGCGTTTGGTCCAATCTGTGTTGTAACCCAGGTGTCCAACCACCTGTTCGCCCAGCAAAAAAGCATCCAGTGGCCGCGCCAAAAAAGGAGCAGCCAGCAACGACAACAAAAGCCAGGGTGCGGCCATGGCCACGTCATCCCAGGCTGCATGGCCAAGACTGCCCATGGTCCAGAAGGTGAGTGACCGTAGCTCTTCATCGGAGGAATAGAACGTTAGCAACCCAGTACCGGCACCAGCGATGGCATTGATGGCAATACCTGCCAACAGCAAAGTGGCTACGGAAGTTTGCCCTGCTCTGCGGGCAATTCGCCAGGCTAGAAAAACCGTGCCGCTACCGCCCACAAACGCCGCAATGGGCAGCGCCCACACACCGGCCAGATCCAACCAGCCGCCCAGCCAAGTGCCACCCAGCACAATGACCGCAATCGCTGCCAACGATGCCCCGGCAGACACCCCGATAAGCCCGGGATCTGCCAGCGGGTTACGGAACAATCCTTGCAGAATAGCCCCCGAAACCGCCAGCACGGCCCCCACCAAAAAGCCCAGAATCAGGCGTGGCATGCGCACATCGAAGAGCACCATTGCGGCCACTTCATCATCAAGATCGCCGAGCAATACCCCCAGAATATCGGTGGTAGAAAGGGGGTAGGCGCCACTGGTTACGGAAACCATAGAGACCGCAAGTGCGGACCCCAGGATCATCAATAGCGCCGGCCCTTTGGCGAGCCGGCCTGCACCGTCAGTGACCATCACTGGCCACTTGCCCCACTTCGGCTAGTACACTTGCAACCTCCTCCATGGCTTGCGGCAACCTTGGGCCAAAGCCAAGTAGCAACATGCTGTCGCCCACGTAACGCCGGCCCTGTTTCCAGGCATCCAGCTCAGCTAACTGGGGCCATTGAGAAATATCGAACTGGCCGGGGCGGGATTCTGCAACAACAATCACATCTGGCTGGGAAGCGAGCAGTGCCTCGCGGTTTGCGGGTTTGTAGCCGCTCACCTCACTCATCGCATTGCTTGCACCCAAGGCTTCAAGCAGCGCATGAGCGGCCGTCCCCCGACCGGCAATGGTAACGCCATGGTTACCCGCAGCCATCAGGAACAGCACCCGCGCCGATGAGCCATCTGCGGCGGCCGCTATACGCTCAACACGCTGCTGTATGTCGGCAACCATGGCATCTGCCTGAGCTTCTTTGCCAACAACACGGCCTACCTCTCGAATACGCGCCATGGTATCGGCCGGCGAGCGGGCAATCGGCAACTGGATAACGTTCAAGCCTGCCTGCTTCAGCCGTTCCAGAGTTTTATCCGGGGCGGCTTCCTCAGTGGTTAACAGCACATCTGGCCGCAGCGCCAGCACGCCTTCAAACGGCAGAGCGCGCAGATAGCCCACCCGTGGCAGCGACTTTACTTCTGCCGGATAGTTACTGGTGGTATCCACGCCTACAAGGCGGTCTTCTGCCCCCAGAGCGTAGACCGTTTCAGTAATGCTGCCATCGGCGCTGACAATGCGCGGTTGCCCGGCTTCAGCAAGCGTTACGAAGGAGAGGCAGGCTGCGCACAGCGCAACCAAGGCCATCACGCGCATAGAGCACTCTCCAGCATTTCAACTTCACGCTGCCAGTGTGTAGATTCGGGGTTGCCCGGTTTGCGGTCGCCAAACAGCGTAATCACAATCTCGCCATCTGCGTTGTAGCCTTCCAGCGATGTAATGGTGCCATCTGTCGACGGCCTGCGAACCACGAACCAATCGGTGATTCCGTCGGTATTCGCGTGCAGGTTGAACCCTTTATCCAACACGTTCATCCAAGGGCCCATGCGCTTTATGTTGTCCACCGTTCCAGCAAAGATTTGGACAATACCCGGGTTACCTACAAACACCATAATGGCGCATTCGCTGGCTTTTGCCTGCTCCAGAATCTTATCCAGCGGTGAAAGAACCTCATCAGTGCTGGCTTTCAGGCGAGTGATCCACCCAGAGCCCATAAGCTCTACGGCCGTCAGGCGGTCTACTTTGTTGCGTTTGAGCATGGCGTGGAAGTGATGCACATCTTTGAGCACGGCCCAGTCTTTACGCAGTGCCTCCACGTCAATGGCACTAGCATCGGCGCGCGGCTCTTTCGCGGGCGCTTCAGTCAATTGCGGAGCAGGTAGAGAGCTGTCCAGATAGTTACCCAACAACGCATCCCAGGCAGCCATATCGGTAGCCTCCGTTTTGTAAATCTTGTGCAGCGCCAAACCGTAAGCACTGAAGAACTGCATGCTTTCCCGGGTGATTTTCCCGGTGTTCTCGGTGACCAGGTATCCGTGGGCCCACTGGTTCAGAAATACCCGAACATCAATGTCGCCCACCGCAAGGCCCATGGCTCCTTTGCCGGCTACCGTGAACTTGTTGAAGGTAGCGGTTACTTCATGCACGGCCTGGTCGTTGCGGGTAAGGATCATCACGTCGCCCACATCATCCATTGCAGACATCAGAGCGCCGAATTCGCGTTTCAATGGCTGAACGCCCTCTGCACGGCTGAGCAGGAGTTCCAGTTCGCTAACCCCAAGGGCTGCTGCGGCGTTACGAATGCGTAGCTTGGGCTGTTCTTCAAGCAGTGTTTGCCAGCGTTGTGCCAAGGATGTTTCAGATTGAGTTGCGAGAGCTTCCATTTTAGTTTTCCTCGGTTGTCAGGCTGACTTTCTTCCAGCGAATTTCAGGCTGGCCACTCTTGTCGTCGGCGCCGTAGTAATTAATGATTTGCATTGCATAGACGGGCGCAGAGGCATCTTCAGAATCACTGTCAATCAGGTACACGCGGAAGTTGGGCCAAATTCCATGAGCGCCTTGAAGGTCGTATTCGTACCAGTTTTTATCTGTAAAGAGGCCGCCGGTCGCATCGGGGGAATACGCTCGAGCGAGAGAGACACCGTTACTGTCTATAGTGGCGCTCGTGTAGGCAGACAGCTCTGCCCAATCAATGGGGCCGAGTGCGGCACCTTGGCCTGAGCCAGATGGGCCGCTATTGGTTTTCAAATACCAGTCCCGACCGGAAAAACCGATCAGCACATCCCAAGTATCAGACGTTGCACAGTCAACTGTGGCATTGGCATCAAAGTCGAAGCAGGCATCGCCACCGTCGTAATCAGCCGGCTCTGTGAAGTGAATGACTGGGCCCACGATTTGCGTGGTGCCTGCAGCCTGCACCTCAAACTCCAGATCAAAACCCTGGATCCCTTTGGGCTCTTTGTTTTCATCAACCTCTCGAGTTGGGAAATCGAAATCTACAACACGCATGCGCGCGTAGCTGTCGCCCTCGGCGGAGCGAACCAGATAACCAATATCGGGAACCTCAGAAATAACGCCTCCCGCGCCATAAACCGACCAATCCTCGGCATCACCAAAGGCATACACCACGCCATCGGGCTCCCAGTTGGCAGGCTCTGGGAAAGAATCCCTGAGGTGATCCAGCTCGCCATCTGCAGTGGCACCAACAAACTTGTTTAAATCAGGCTCACCGAATGCGTCATAAAATCCCGTCTGCTCATCCCCCACAGCGCCAACAACATTGGCACTACCAGACTCCCCGGAATTGAGCTGGACATTGGTGCGGTTGAAAGCCACATGCCAGTTGCCATCCTTGGGAACAGCGGCACCCGTTGCCAAGTTCAAATACTGAGTCTGGGTTCTCGCATCCACAATCTGCTCGTTATAGTCTTTATCGCCCTGGTCCTCACCGCCATTTCCAGTAATGTCATTGTCACTGCCACCGCATCCTGCGAGTGCAGCCGCTGCTGTCGCTATCCCAACAAAGCTCCGAATATTGCCCATTAACTACCTCCTTTTTGATTAATCGTTATTTCCCAAAACCCAAGGTCATACCCAGGTATATAAAGCGGCCGGCCACAGGGCCAAAGTCGTCGCTGTTGTCAAATTCACGTTGCTTGTCAGCCAGGTTGTCTACGCCGGCAAACACCCGCAGGTTGTTGCCAAATTGTTGGTTCAGTTTTAAGTCCACCGTGGTGTAGCCCGGTGATTGCATCGCCTCATCTGTATCCACATATTCAGAGCTTTGATTACGCACTCGCACCGACCAGCTCAGCCCTGGAATACCTGCCAACCCGTCTAACCCTATGCGGGTCTGGTTCCGAGGTCGGTTTGGCAACTCAAGGCCAGTGGCACGGTCTTCAGAATCGGTATAGGTGTAACCGGCACTCAGCTCCCAGCCAGGGGCAATCTGCCAACCGGCGGTGGTTTCCAAGCCTCGGGTGCGAGCGTTATCTACGTTGGAGTAGCGATGCACATCCACACCATCGCCACGGTCGGCAGTGGCCGCTGGGTCAAACTGAGTTTGAATCAGGTCTTCAATGAGGTTCTGAAAGGCATTAATTTCAATCCAGCCGGCATTTTGGTAATTCATGCCCCAGCCGAGCTGTAGGTTTTGGGAAGTTTCAGGCGACAGATCCGCGTTGCCTTTCACCACATACCCCAGCTGACTGTGATCGAACAGAAAGTGCCGTTCTTTCAGGTTGGGCACCCGGTAGCCACCACTCCAGCTGGCTCGTAAGTATTGGCTGGCAGTGCCATCTGGGGTTAGCTCGTAGCGGGTGCTTATCTTGGGCGCATAATGGTCGCCAAAATCGGAATCGCGCTGCCCGCGCAAACCTGCCACCCACTCCCAGCGCTGGGTAGGCATCCAGGTGTCTTGAAACCAGAGCTCTTTGCTATAGCGAGAGCGCTTGCCACCCTGTAGCTCGGGTTTACCGTCGATGGTTTGTTCGAGGGTTTCATGGCGAAAGTCTGCGCCCACCATCAGCAAGTGGTAATCACCTGCCGCGATTTCGCTGTGAGCCGACGCCTGCGATAATACTTGGCTGGCATCACGGTTATCAGAACGTCCAAACGCAGAATACTTGTAGGTGTTGTCGGTGAGGTCTTCCCGTAGCAGGTTCCAGAACACCGTCTGTTTTTCACTCAGCGCATGCTCGCCACCAAGCACCCCACGCCAACGTTCTACAGATTCCTCCTTACCCTGCTTGAGCACAACGCCCGGCTTGATGTTCAAAAACCGCGAGCCAGAGGCTTCATCGAAATACCCCAGCTCGGCGTATAGCCGTTGGCTATCATCCGGCAACCACACCAGGCGGGAATTAAGCTGATTGCGTTCGTATTCGTCGCCCGGGCGCTCCCATGTGTCGGGCTCTGGGTCAATGCCATCAGAATACTGGTGCGAGCCACTTACCCGCAGTTGCAGCTGCTCGCCGCCCATATCCATGTTTGCTCGCGCGCCGTAACGGCCCAAGTCCACACTGGCGCCACTGGGGTTCTGGTCGCCGTAACTGCCGCCATCAACAGTCACCTCACCGCTGAAGCCTGGCTCAATATCGCGAGTAATAACGTTAACAACACCGCCAATGGCCGCGCTGCCATACTGTGCAGATCCCGCACCTTTGACGACTTCAATGCGCTCAACATTCAGCAACGCCAGCTGGCTTACATCTACCGATGAGCCGGTTGTGGCAGTCAGTGGCAAACCGTTTACCAGTACCAATACCCTGTCCGCCCCCACGCCCTGCAACCACACTTCTTTGCCGGATTTGCCGTGAATGTCCCGCAGCTGCAACCCGGCCACATTTTCGAGGGCCTCTGCAACGTTTCTGGCATGGGTCTTTTCCAGCTCCCGGCTTGTCACAACTTCTGTGCGCACCGGGGTGTCGCCCAGTGTGCGGTTGGAGCGGGTGCCAGTTACCACGATTTCATCAAGGTAATAAGATGACTTGGGCTCAGCGTCCGCGGCTACCGGTCCGCAGGTGACCAACGCAAGAACAGCCATGCAAAACCATGGCAATAACCGACAATCCTGTTTGCATGCACCACTCACCAAGTTTCGCTCCCCAAGACAAAATGCAAAATTAAATCTAAATCAGAACGAGAAACATTCTTATTTATAGATTGACGCAAGTCAATATAAATATAAGGATTACTGCGTAGTCGACTAGGGAAAGCGGGAAAGCATTGCTGCTGATGAGGCTAGAGGGAGCCGTAATTGGATACTAGAAAAACAAAACCGCACTCAAGGGATGCACTTGAGTGCGGTTTTTTACAACGGCAGAATCAGTGAGTCTGCTCGCCTTTAGGCGCTTCTTCCTGCCCTTCTTCTTGCTTGCGCTGCAATGCCTGAGCGTAGATGGCATCGAAGTTAACCGGTGCCAGCATCAGCGCTGGGAAGCTACCTTTGCTGACCACTCCGTCGATTGCTTCACGGGCATAAGGGAACAGGATGGTCGGGCAATACGCACCCAGCATCTGGCCCAATTGTGGGCCTTCAATCCCAGCTACTAGAAACACGCCCCCCTGTTGAATCTCGACAATATAAGCGACCTTCTCGTCGATCTTTGCCGTAACCGTCAAGGAAAGAACAACCTCATACTGATTGTCACTAATCTTGGTGTGTGCGGTGTTCAGATCCAGATTCACCTGCGGCTTCCATTGCTCTTGAAATACCACTGGCGAGTTTGGAGACTCAAAAGACAGATCCTTCACGTAAATACGCTGAAGGGCAAACTGGGCTTTATTTTCGTTCTCACTGCCTGCGGCGGCTTGCTGATTCTCAGCCATGTTCAGTCCTTTCCCTTATTTAGAGAGTCATCGAGAGAGCTCAAGACCCATTGTTACTGTTACATCTGCCGAAACAGTCTACTGCCTGACAGCGCTTGGTTATGTGAAACAGTGCGGCAGATCGGCGCGCATATCAAGTTATGCTGGCGCCTTTACTTCTTCACTAGCGGCAGGTTACTGGCTTTCCAGTCGCCCACGCCACCATTGAGGCGTACTACGTTAGCGTAACCTTCAGCGTTGAGCTGCTTAACCGCCGTGGCGGAATGCTGGCCCATTTTATCGGCTACGATAATCTGCTTGTCTTTGTGCTTGCTCAGTTCGGCAGCACGACTTTTCAGGCTATTCAGCGGGATATTGATAGAACCGGTAATGCGACCCTCACCAAACTCTTTGCGATCACGGATATCAACCACTATGGCCTCATCCCGATTAAGCAGGCTAACCGCGCCCTGGGCTGAAATTTTAGCGCCGCCGCGCCGGGACTCCAGTATCAGGATAGCGACCAAAAAGGCCACGAACAGCGAGACGAGAACGTAGTGGCTAACGACAAATTCAAACAACCGATCCATGAGGTGACCCTAAAAATAAGTTTGAGCGGATTATACACAGCCTGCTCGCCGGACAGAAGGTGACCATACAGGTGACGACTGTGGCCTCCGAGTGCAAAAGGGTGCAAAAATGGATAAGCTTCACACCGACTTCCGTAAACTTACCGCAACTCTACTTCCGGACTGAATGATGACAGCATTGCGCAAGCCGACAGCACTGATAATTCTAGACGGCTGGGGCCATCGTGATCCCGCCGAAGATAACGCCATCAGCAACGCCAATACACCCTTTTGGGATAAGCTTTGGGAGTCCAGTCCCAGCACCCTTATCAATACCTCCGGCATGTTCGTAGGACTACCCCAGGGCCAGATGGGTAATTCGGAAGTCGGGCACATGAATCTGGGTGCAGGCCGCGTGGTTTATCAGAGCCTTACACGCATTGATAAGGACCTGGAAGAAGGAACCTTTAACGAAAACAACGCCCTGTGCTCGGCAATCGACAAAGCCGTAAGCAACGGCGGCGCTGTTCATCTTATGGGCCTGCTGTCGCCCGGCGGCGTTCACTGTCATGAAGATCACGTGCTCGCCGCCGCTGAGCTTGCCGCCTCACGGGGCGCTAAGGAAGTGTACATTCACGCTTTTCTTGATGGCCGCGACATGCCACCGCGCAGTGCCCGGCCCTCCCTTGAAAAGGCCGCCGCGAAACTCAAAAGCCTTGGCGTAGGCCGCGTGGCATCTATTGTTGGGCGTTACTTTGCCATGGACAGGGACAACCGATGGGACAGGGTTGAATCTGCCTATAACCTGATGACACTGGGCGAATCGGAATTCACCGCAACCGACCCGCTCTCGGCGCTGGAACAAGCGTACGAGCGCGGTGAGAACGATGAATTCGTAAAGCCAACTCGTATTCAGAATGCGGGCGAGACTGCAGGCACCATCAATGATGGCGACGCCGTTCTGTTCATGAACTTTCGCGCCGACCGAGCGCGGGAAATCACTCGTACGTTTGTAGGCGAGGGTTTTGATGGGTTCGAACGCCGGAAACAGCCGAAGCTCGCCGACTTTGTAATGCTCACCGAGTACGCAGCGGATATCAAAACCTCCTGCGCCTACCCG
Organism: Marinobacter sp.; assembly: GCA_052089485.1. GTDB lineage: Bacteria > Pseudomonadota > Gammaproteobacteria > Pseudomonadales > Oleiphilaceae > Marinobacter. The sequence goes on from JBQCZX010000036.1 coordinate 15,612, forward strand.
CCTAATAAGCTGGACAACTGCCTGGGCGAGTATATGGCCGGGCTTGGTAAAACCCAGCTTCGCATTTCCGAAACCGAGAAATACGCCCACGTAACCTTCTTTTTTAACGGCGGACGGGAAACACCGTTTGCCGGCGAAGAAAGGATTCTGGTGCCCTCACCCAAAGTGGCAACCTACGATTTACAGCCGGAAATGAGTGCGCCTGAGGTAACCGACAAGTTGGTAGAAGCCATCAAGAGCGGCGATTACGATCTAGTAGTGTGCAACTATGCCAACGGCGACATGGTTGGCCATACCGGCAAACTGGATGCAGCCATTAAGGCAGCTGAGTGTCTTGATCACTGTGTGCAGCGTGTGGTCGAAGCGCTGGATGAAGCGGGTGGTGAGGCACTGATAACCGCCGATCATGGCAACTGCGAGCAGATGACAGACCCCAGCTCCGGTCAGGTTCACACCGCGCACACCATTGGACCAGTCCCCCTTATTTACACAGGCAACCGCAAGGTTAACCTGCAGGACGACGGCAGCCTTAGCGATGTGGCTCCTACCCTGCTTGCATTGATGGGGCTGGAACAGCCGAAGGAAATGACCGGGCATAGCCTGGTTAAAATCGATTGATCCAGAAACAGGCCCTACCATTGCGACTAACGGCAGTACTCGCGCTGACACTCACGCTTATATTGGGTGCCGCGTCAGTAGCGTTCGGGAAGGAGGTGACGCCAGCGCAGATTGAAGCCCTCAAGGAACGCATTGAGGGCATCGATGACTGGCTGGCTGATGCCGAGAAGGATCGCTCCACCTTGGAGCGAGATCTTGCTGCGGCCGAACGCACGATCAGCCGGCTGACTCGCGAACGTCGATCTCTACGAGATCAGGTTAAAAAGCAGCAGCAGCGCCTTGCTAAGCTACAAAGTGAGGAGCGGGAGCTGGCGCGAACGCTGGAGCGCCAGCGGGAGAGTTTGAAAAAACAAATTCGTACCGCTTGGATGGAGGGTGATGCCGCTGTTGTAAAAGTGCTGCTCAACGAGATCAGTCCGGACAACATTGCCCGAACAATGACCTACTACGAATACCTCAGCCGCGACACTATCGGACGCTTGGAATCCTTCCATAAAAATCTTGAGGAACTCAAAGTTACCCAAGCCGCCGCTCAGAACACCCGGGCCAAGCTTGCAACAACTGAAGAAGGCGTTATTAAACGCCAGCAAGACTTAAAAACGTCCCGCCAGAGGCGCAAAAAGACCCTGGCGGCGCTCAATCAGGACATCCGTACCCGTCGCAATGAAAAAGATGAACTGGAATCAGATCGCAAACGACTAGAGAAGCTCCTGTCTGAAGTTCAGCAAGCTATCGCTAACATCCCCTCCCCCAACGAATCCGAGCCGTTTCCGTCGCTGCGGAGTAAGCTACCGTGGCCGGCACAAGGTAAGGTGATCAGCCGGTTTGGTGATAAATATGCGGATGGCAAACTACGCAGAAATGGCCTGATCATTCAGACCGGCGAAGGGGCCGACGTAAAAGCCATTCATTACGGCCGAGTTGTGTTTGCCAATTGGCTTCGGGGCTTTGGACTGATAACAATTATTGATCATGGTGATGGCTACATGACACTCTATGGCCACAGCAGCAGCCTGTTCACCAGCCCCGGCGACTGGGTTGCAGCCGGGGAAGCCATTGCACAAGCAGGCCGCACCGGCGGAACAGACACCCCTGCGCTTTATTTTGAAGTTCGCCACAACGGCAAGCCAGACAATCCCGAGCGCTGGCTTGCCAAGTGAACACCTGCAGCGGGGCTGACAAATGCGCCCGCTGGCGCCATACTGTCGGGTACCGGGAATTTTGCCCAGTTTTGCGCTCAACTCTCAGTTTAACTATCGGAATAACCACGGGATATGTGAATGAATCGGGTCCGAAGTACACTCAAAGCCTCACCTATGCGCTCAGCCATCCTTGCGGCCTGCTTCATTACCTTTCCCGGACTGGCTTTTGCCCAAGATAACCCTCCAGGCGACACACAGCTATTGGAAGGCATTCAGGACGGTGAGCGCGTTGAAATCACCCTACCCGATCCGGAAAAGCAACTTCCCCTGGACGATCTGCGCAAATTTACTGAGGTTTTTAGCCGCATCAAGGCTGCCTACGTTGAAGAAGTAGACGACCGGAAACTGCTGGAAAGCGCCATCAAAGGCATGCTTTCCGATCTCGACCCTCACTCTACCTACCTGGCCCCGAAGGACTATGAAGAGCTGGAAGAAAGCACCTCCGGCGAGTTTGGCGGCCTGGGCATTGAAGTAGGCATGGAGAACGGCTTTATCAAGGTTATCGCGCCGATTGACGACACGCCTGCCCAGCAAGCCGGTGTTCAGTCCGGTGACCTGATTATCAAGCTTGATGACAAGCCAGTGAAAGGCATGGGCCTGGAAGAAGCCGTTCAACTTATGCGCGGCAAACCCGGCACCATACTTACGCTGACCGTTATGCGCGAAGGTGAAAACGGTCCGGTAGAAATTGATGTCGAGCGAGACGTTATCAAGGTTAACAGCGTAAAGAGCCGCATGATTGAAGACGGCTATGGCTATGTGCGCCTAACCCAATTCCAGGCAGAGACCGGTGGGCATTTTACAAAAGCCCTCAACAAGCTCAAGGAAGATAACGGCAGTGATCTGGACGGGCTGGTTCTTGACCTTCGCAATAACCCGGGCGGTGTATTGCAAGCAGCCGTTGCAACTGCGGACGCACTGCTAGACGAAGGACTGATTGTATATACAGAAGGCAGAATTCAGAGCTCTCGCCTTAGCTTCAGCGCCAAAGACGGCGATGTTATGGCCGGCACACCCATTGTTGTTCTGATAAACGGCGGCTCTGCTTCCGCATCGGAAATTCTTGCAGGTGCACTGCAGGATCACAAACGGGCTGTAATCATGGGCACCCAGTCCTTTGGCAAGGGTAGCGTTCAGACGGTTATCCCACTGGATGAAACCCACGCCATCAAAATGACAACTGCGCGCTATTACACGCCCGAAGGGCGATCTATACAGGCCACAGGCATCAAGCCAGACATTGAAGTAAAGCCCGCAGAGCTGAAGGAATTGGATGGCCGGCCATTCTTTACTGAAGCGGATCTAAGCGGCCACTTGGTTGGCCAGGATGAAGAAATCGAAGGCAGCGAAAAGCAAACGATGCCTGAGAACCAAACCGGCACCACCGCCGACCGCGACTACCAACTGCGCTCAGCGCTCAATTTGCTGAAAGGGCTGCAAATCCTGACCCCAAACGGAGCTAGCACAGAACAGTGAAGGCTCTCTTTAATCTAACCCTGGCACTGGCGGCCCTGACCAGCTTGGCCGCCGGTGCCGTATCGGCAGAGCCGGTCAGCAGCGAGATTCCGCCCACCATTGCCATCATTATTGATGACATGGGTCACAATCTGCACGAAGGTGAGCGCCTTGCTAACCTGGACCAGCCACTGACCCTGGCATTTTTGCCCTATCGCCGGCACACAAATGCTCTTGCCCGCCTGGCACACAGCCGCAGTAAAGAGATCATGCTGCACGCACCCATGGCCAACACCCGGAATTTTAGCCTGGGGCAAGGCGGGTTAACGTCTGACATGGATGAACAAAGCCTAACAACCACTCTGCGCCGGGCCCTACAGTCCATCCCCTATGTACAGGGAGTGAACAATCACATGGGCAGCCTGCTAACCCAGCAACTCAAACCCATGGACTGGGTGATGAAAGAGCTTTATCGCTATCCCGTTTATTTCGTCGACAGCCGGACGATTGCCTCATCAGTTGCGGGCAATGTTGCTGAGGCCTATCAAATCCCCACCATGACACGGGATGTGTTTCTGGATCATGAGCAAACAGAAGAGTTTGTAGACCGACAGTTCAAGGAACTGATTCGGCGTGCGAAGGAAAACGGCAGCGCGGTTGGCATTGGCCACCCCCACACGGTGACCGTAGATTATCTCGAAAAATATCTTCCGTTACTGGATGAGCAAGGCATTGCTATCGCCACAGTAAGCGGGCTCTGGGCGATACGTAACAACAACCGGAGGATGTTTGCAGAAGGGGAAAAGCAGACCATCCGGCCTACTTTCGCTAAAAAGCACTAATCCCGAACTTCGATTCCCTGGGCCTTCATGAAGGCCTTGGCTTCGGGAATGCTATGCTCGCCAAAGTGGAAAATAGACGCCGCCAACACCGCATCGGCACCACCTTTGGTTACACCATCCGCAAGATGCTGCAACTCGCCTACACCACCTGAAGCAATCACCGGAACCGATACCGCATCGCTAACGGCGCGAGTAACGCCCAAATCAAAGCCAATTTTAGTGCCGTCTCTGTCCATGCTTGTAAGCAGAAGCTCGCCGGCACCCATCTCTACCATCTTTTTGGCCCACTCCACGGCATCCAACCCTGTTGGCTTGCGCCCACCATGGGTATAGATTTCCCAGCGTGGCTCTTCGCCTTCGGCGTTAACCTGTTTGGCATCAATTGCAACAACAATGCACTGACTGCCAAACCGCTCTGCGGCTTCACGCACAAGCTCGGGGTTAAATACCGCAGCCGTATTAATGGCTACCTTATCGGCACCAGCGTTCAGCAGTTTGCGGATATCTTCCACTGCACGAACACCACCACCAACGGTCAACGGAATGAAAACTTCCGCCGCCATGCGCTCTACGGTTTCGTAGGTTGTGTCGCGGCTCTCGCTGCTTGCCGTGATATCCAAAAAGGTGATCTCATCAGCGCCCTGCTCGTTATAGCGGCGGGCCACTTCCACGGGGTCGCCAGCATCGCGGATATCCACAAAGTTAACGCCTTTTACAACACGCCCCTTGTCTACATCCAGGCAGGGAATAATTCGTTTTGCCAGTGCCATACAGTAACTTCCTCAACCTTTCAGTGTGTGCCGAAAAAACGTTGTAAAGGGTGCCTCAAAGGGAGTCGCAATATGCCTGAGCTTCTGCAACGTCCAGCGTACCTTCATAAATCGCCCGCCCCGTAATCGCACCGATAACACCCTTGTGTGCAACGGGTGCCAGTCGCTTGAGGTCATCCATGTTGGTCACTCCACCAGAAGCGATAACCGGAATACCACCTTCTTCCGCCAATGCCGCAGTAGCTTCTACGTTCACGCCCTGCATCATGCCGTCACGGTTAATGTCGGTGTACACAATTGCTTCAACGCCATCGTTCGCAAAACGTTTGGCCAGGTCGGTGGCCATCACTTCAGATACTTCAGCCCAGCCATCTGTGGCTACGCGGCCATCTTTGGCATCCAGACCAACAATAATGTGGCCCGGGAAGCGCTTGCACATCTCGGTAACAAACTCAGGTTCTTTAACGGCTTTGGTGCCGATAATTACCCACTGCACACCCGCCTTTAAATAGGCCTCAATGGTTTCGGCAGAACGAATACCACCGCCAATCTGGATCGGCAAATCCGGGTACTTACGGGCGATGGCCTGAACAATTTCGCCGTTTACCGGCTCACCCGCAAAGGCACCGTTCAAATCCACAAGGTGTAAGCGGCGGGCCCCGGCATCTACCCAACGAGTGGCCATATCAACCGGATCGCCACCAAAAACGGTGGAATCTTCCATTCGGCCCTGGCGCAACCGCACGCATCTGCCGTCTTTAAGATCAATGGCGGGAATAATCAGCATGTTCCGTTCCAATCAGTAAAATTCTTGAGGAGTTGCAGCCCTGCGCCGGCACTTTTCTCCGGGTGAAACTGCACAGCAAAAATGTTGTCCCGGGCTACAGCAGCCGCAAGATCGACCCCGTAATGAGTGCGCCCAACGATATCCGAATTTCCTTCTGCTTCTGCGTAATAGCTGTGCACAAAGTAGAAACGGTCACCGTCTGGGATGCCCTGCCACAGCGGATGCGCCCTGGCTTGGTAAACCTCGTTCCATCCCATGTGAGGCACTTTCAGGCGCTCACCGTTTTCCACCAGATTATTGCCGAAGAAACGCACCTGGGAGGGAAACAGATTAATGCTGTCGACACCGCCGTTTTCTTCACTGCGAGACATGAGTGCCTGCATACCCACACAGATCCCAAGGAACGGCCGATCACGGGACACTTCTCGCACCAACTCATCCACACCCAACCGACGAATCTCCGCCATGCAATCGCGCATGGCGCCAACACCGGGCAGAATCACCCGGTCGGCTTCACGAATCTGGCCTGCGTTGTCGGTTACCAAAACCCTGGTATCCGGGGCCACGTGCTCTACCGCCTTGCGGGCAGAGTGCAAATTCCCCATGCCGTAGTCGATGATGGCAACGGTTTTCATGGTCAGTGCGGTGTCCTGTAGTGATTAAAAGCGACTAAGGGCGACTAGTGAGTAGCTAATTACAGCGAGCCTTTGGTCGACGGGGTAACACCCGCCATGCGCTCGTCCATTTCAACTGCCATGCGCAGCGCACGACCGAATGCTTTGAATACGGTTTCGATCTGGTGGTGGGTGTTCTTGCCCCGCAGGTTGTCAATGTGCACCGTCACCATGGCATGGTTGATAAAGCCACGGAAAAACTCTTCAAACAGATCGACATCAAAACCACCCACAACAGCGCGAGTAAAGGGCACATTCATAATCAGGCCAGGGCGGCCAGATAGATCAATTGCCACGCGCGAAAGCGCTTCATCCATGGGCACGTAAGCGTGGCCATAACGGCAAATGCCTTTTTTGTCTCCCACCGCCTGTTTGAAAGCTTGGCCCAGGGTAATGCCAACATCTTCTACGGTGTGGTGATCATCAATGTGCAGATCGCCTTTAGAGACAATATCCAGATCCATCATCCCATGACGGGCAATCTGCTCAATCATGTGTTCCAGAAACGGCACTCCGGTATCAAAACTGGATTTACCGGTTCCGTCGAGATTGATATCAACGGAAATCTGGGTTTCGAGGGTATTTCGTTCTACCCGAGCCTTACGTTCGGCCATGGGGACTCCGTAGTAAATTAAGCGGCACAACGCCGGAAAAGTTCAATCCCCGGATTATACATTCTCTGCCCGCTAGAGTCCCATAACCGAGTTAATCAGCGCGATAGTTACCTGATCGTATATCGTTAGAAGGCCGCCTTCAGATTGCTCATATAGGTATCCACCAACCCGTTGAACTCATGCTTGACAACAGGGCTAATAGCCAGCTTCAGCAAGCCGGGCAGTGGCAGCGTTAACTCGGCATTGGTATGAAATTTCAAAGCTGTCGCTTTGCCCCCTTTTGCCTCCACTGTCCAGTACCCACTCACAAGTCCATTACCTTCCCCCTTTACCGGCTCCCAGGCAATCTTGCCGGCGTCCTTGTCAGCAACATACTTACTTGCGTACACAGACTGGATAGCGTGCTTATCGACCCCTACTTTTTCCATTTCCCAGCGATAAGTGTTGTCGCCCAAGTCCGTCAGCTTGTGCACTTTTGGGAAATAGCTTGCAGAGCGCGGCACGTCCGCCAGCAGGTCGAAAACCTCATCATAACTGGCAGGAATTTCAAGCTCTCGGTTCAACTCAATAGAAACAGTAATAGCCACAGCAGACTCCTTTTTATGGTTATAGGTACTACTTTTTATGTTTAAGCTTATTGATGCAGTCAGAAAACAATGCATGCATTTTGGCCCAACACTACGGCATTGTCATACTCCTACCCTGTTAATTTGTTAACCCTGCGTTATCCTTTACATAATTCACACCCAGATTCACCTTGAATCCTGAATGCTCTCGCAACAAGAAAGGAAGCCCGAATCATGAAAGCCATACGTTATGTGCTGATCGCCATCGTTGCACTTGTCGTTCTCGCCGCTGCCGCGATAGCTATTGCCATGGCCGTTATAGACCCGAACGACTACAAGCCGCAAATCGAAAAGGTTGTTGAGGAAAAAACCAACCTGGACCTCATTCTGGAAGGCGATATCGGCTGGTCTTTTATTCCACTCGGGCTCGAACTGAATGACGTGGAGGCCACTTTGGAGGGTGAACGCCTCGTTGCACTGAAGCAACTGGTGGCTCAGGTCGACCTCTGGTCTTTGGTCGTCATGTCGCCACAGGTGGACACGTTTGTACTCGACGGCCTAGACGCACGTTTGAGCATCAACGAGAAGGGAGAAGGTAACTGGACTCGCATTATGCCTGAGCCTGCAGACGGCGATGCACAAAAAGGCGAGCAGGATGTTGCCAGCAACTCTGAGGAAACGCCCGCCACGGAAGGTGAAGGCGAACAAGGCGGCGAAGCTCTTAACTTCAATGTCGATAAGGTGCAGATCAGCAATGCGCAGGTACATTACAGCGACCAGCGCACCGGACAAACGGTAACGTTGGAAGACTTCACGGTGAATGCCAACAACATTACTCTGGGCTCCGAATTTCCGCTGGAAATTGGCTTTCGTGTAGAAACAACCCAGCCAACATTTGAAGTGGACGGAAGCATAGAGGCCCGCCTGGCCGCCAACGAAGCGCTGAACAATTTTGCAATTTCTGGCCTTGAAGCCGTGTTCAAGATGAATGGCGAGCCGTTTGGCGGCAAGTCAGTAACCGCCAAACTAGGTGGCTCCGCTAAAGCCAACCTGGAAAATGAAACTGCGACCCTGAGCGACTTCACTGCCAGCCTGGCGAACCTGACCTTGAACACCAACCTTGACGTGAAGAGCTTCGGCGACAAGCCAACGCTGAAAGGCAAAGTGGCTATCAGCGAGTTCTCTCTCAAGGACCTGCTCGAAAATATGGGGCAGCCTGCCATCGAAACTTCCGACGAAGCCGTCCTCGAAGCCATCGCCTTTTCCACGAATATCGGCGGCGCTGCAGGCAAACCGGCACTGTCTGATCTGGTGATCACACTTGATGACACCACGTTCAAAGGCTCTGGCAGCTACAACCTCGACAACGGCGGCATTGTGTTCGATCTTCAGGGCGACAAACTTAACGCCGACCGCTACCTGCCACCGAAAGCCGAGGGTGAAAGTGAAGGTGAGGAAGCGGAAAGCGATGCCCCAACAAAAACCGCAGACACCGGCCCGGAAGGCGACTTGCTGCCACTGGATGTTCTGCGCAGCCTTATTCTGGATATCGATTTCGGGCTGGGTGAGCTGATCGTGAGCAACCTGACCATTAACGAAATCAAAGCCAGCACCACCGCCAGCAAAGGCGTGCTGAAGGTAGACGAGTTCAGCGGCAAACTTTATGAAGGTAGCTTTGGCGCCGATGTAACCATTGATGCCAGCACAGATACGCCTAAGTGGTCGGTAAACTCCGACGTTACCAATGTGCAGACCCTGCCTCTGCTCGCCGACCTGGCGGAAGTTACCATGCTTTCCGGCGGCGCCAACCTTAAAGTGAACGCCACAACATCTGGCAACCGTATGTCGCTATTAAGCGAAAACGCCGATGGCCAGATCAGTTTTAATCTTGCCAAAGGCGAGTTCCGCAAAATGAACCTGACTCAAATGGCCTGTCAGGGCATCGCGCTGGTCAACCAAGACAAGCTGACAACGGATAACTGGGGCGACGTAACCCCGTTCGACGACATGCACGGCGTTCTGGACATCAACGGCAATACCCTCGACAACACAGACCTTACCGCCTCCATGGCCGGTATGAAGCTTGAAGGCAATGGCACGGTGGATCTCAAGCAGACGTTAGTGGATTACGAGCTTGGCCTGCGCATTGTCGGCGACATTCACCGCGACAACGCGTGTCGGGTAACTGAGTACGTGGAAGACGTGGTTATACCTGTTGAATGTCGTGGTGATTTCGCGGCGGACGCAGCTGGCCTGTGTTCCTTTGACGGCTCACGCTTCCGCGACGCGCTGAAAACCATCGCATCGAATGCGGCGAAGAAAAAAGCAAAAAAAGAAGTAGATAAAGCGAAAGGCAAAGCTGAAGAAAAAGTACGCGAAAAGCTGGAGGAAACACTCGGCAAAGACGATGGAGATAAGCTTAAAGACGCAATCAAAGGCCTGTTCGAGTGACAGAAGACCACTTTGCCGAAAAGCTTCTAGCTTGGTACGACCATCACGGCAGGCACAACCTGCCGTGGCACCACAACCGCAACGCCTATCGGGTGTGGGTTTCTGAAATCATGCTTCAGCAAACCCAGGTTGGCACGGTCATCCCCTACTACCAAGCCTTCATGGAGCGTTTTCCAGATGTGCGTTCCCTGGCCGAAGCACCGGTTGACGACGTACTTAGCCATTGGTCTGGACTTGGCTATTACGCCCGCGCACGCAACCTGCAAAAGGCCGCCCGATCCGTTATAGAGGATTTTGGCGGGGAGTTTCCAGACACGCAGGAAGAGCTGGAAACCTTAATAGGCATAGGCCGCTCCACTGCGGCGGCCATCATTGCCCAAACACTCAACAAGCGCGCGGCCATTCTCGACGGCAACGTGAAACGGGTATTGGCTCGTTACCACGCCGTTCCCGGCTGGCCGGGGCAAACTTCGGTGCTAAAACAGTTGTGGGAACACGCCGAAGCCCACACTCCGAACGAGCGCGTGCGCGACTACACCCAAGGCATCATGGATTTGGGCGCAATGGTATGCACCCGCAGCCGGCCGGCCTGCAACGTCTGCCCCCTGCAACAGGGTTGTGCGGCTTACGCCAGAGATGAAACCAGCCTCTACCCCGGCTCCAAACCTAAGAAGGCAAAACCTGAAAAAACCACCTGGATGATTATTCTGGAAGACAACGAAGGCCGCATCCTGCTGGAACGACGCCCACCCAGCGGCATCTGGGGCGGCCTCTGGAGCCTGCCGGAACTGAACCCGGCCTATGGCGCCGATGAATTACAGGAAGCCTGTGAACAAAGCCTTGGGTTCGATTGCGGAGAACCAGAGCTAATCAGCGGTTTTCGCCACACGTTTTCCCATTTCCACCTGCACATTCAGCCCGCGCGGCTGGGCGTTACCAGGCAAAACAACGTGAGAGATGATGCTCAGCAAAAGTGGCTACACAGACACGAAGCATTGGCCCTGGGCCTGCCAGCGCCCATCCGAACACTTCTAACAAATCCAGAACAGGCCACCCTGCTCTGACAGCCGAGTGGCCGCACGTTCAGCTTGCACTATCTGCTATCATCCGGATATTCACACATCGTAACACACCAAGACAGGAGCGCACATGAGCCGCACCGTTTTCTGCCGCAAACATCAGAAAGAACTAGACGGCCTGGACTTCCCACCCATGCCTGGCGCAAAGGGACAAGACATCTTCGAGAACATCTCGAAACAGGCGTGGGAAGAATGGCAACACGAGCAAACCATGCTGATCAACGAAAAGCACCTAAGCCTGATGGACCCCAACACCCGCAAATACCTGCAGGCGCAGATGGCGCATTACTTCAATAACGAGCCTTTCGACAAAGCCGAAGGCTACGTACCACCAGAGAAGTAAAGCTGGTTTGATCAAAGCTTGAGCAGGCCTGAAAAGATTCGAGAATTTTTCCGGGCCGGCCTTGACTCACCACCCCTAAACCGGTTTAATAGCGCCCCGTTGCACAGCAGTA
>JBQCZX010000037.1:0-27076 GCA_052089485.1 Marinobacter sp.
TCTGAACGTAGAGAAAGCACGCTTTGACAAGATGCTGTCCTCCGCCGAAGTCGGCACTCTGATCACCGCACTGGGTTGTGGTATCGGCCGTGAAGAGTTCAACCCGGATAAGCTGCGGTATCACTCTATTATTATCATGACCGACGCCGATGTGGACGGCTCTCACATCCGTACGTTGCTGCTGACATTCTTGTTCCGTCAGATGCGCGAAATTATTGAGCGTGGCCACGTGTTCATCGCTATGCCACCGCTTTACAAGGTCAAGCGTGGCAAGCAAGAGCAATACCTGAAGGATGAGAAGGCAAAGGAAGCTTACCTTACTCAGACGTCCCTGGAAGGCGCACAGCTGTATGTAAACGCAGAAGCACCTCCTATCAAAGACTCTGCCCTTGAGACTATGGTTCAGGATTATCAAACGGTTATGGCGATGATTGATCGCTTATCTCGCGCCTATCCAGCGAAAGTACTGGAACAGATGCTGAACAACGATACGTTGAAGGCAGAGCACCTGAAGGACGAGAAAACGGTTGCTGATTGGGCTACTCGTTTGGGTGATGGGCTTGATGTCGATACCCGCACAGGTACCAAGTACACCTTCTCTGTGGCCAAGGACAATGAGCGTGAGCTATACCTGCCAAAGGTCACCATCTACGTGCATGGGATTCCCCACGAGCACACGTTTAGCCATGATTTCTTCGATTCACCGTCCTATGGCGCCATTGCACGTCTTGGCGAAACCCTGAACGGGCTTATCGAAGAAGGGGCTTACATCCAGCGTGGCGAACGTAAGCAGAGGGTGTTGTCGTTTGAGGGCGCGTTGCAGTGGCTAATGAAGGAAGCTCAGCGGGGCCTCAACATCCAGCGCTACAAGGGGCTGGGTGAGATGAATCCGGATCAGCTATGGGAAACCACCATGGATCCTGATTCTCGCCGGATGATGAAAGTGAAGATTGAAGATGCCATTGCGGCAGACCAAATCTTCACTACTCTGATGGGCGACGATGTAGAGCCGCGTCGTAACTTTATCCAGACCAACGCGCTGGAAGTGACCAACCTGGACATCTGATAGTTTTCAGACGGGTAACAAAAAAGCGGCCAGAGTAGCGATACTCTGGCCGCTTTTTTTTAATCCCGAAAACCGGCGTATATTATTGTAATAAGGCGTTATTTTTCGGACGCGGAGCCTGAGGAGTTGGTTTTTTCTTTCTCTTTCTCCGCCAAATGAGGGGCCATTACCTCTTCCAGGGTGTAACCCGTCAGCCGACGAATGGTTCTCCACAGGTAATAGAAGATAAGCATCATCATGATCACGGAGGGGATAGCGATCATTGGATAGCTTACCAAGGTCATCCTGCCGAGCTCTTCGTTGAAGGCTTGGGTACCGGAGGGACTGACCACAATCCAACGGGCGATTGCGTAGTTCATGATGGATGAAAACAGAAACGTGCCAGCAAAAAAGTAGCTCGCGTTCAGCAAACGTCCATCAAACTCTTCTAGATGGTTGTTCTCTTCCAACGTTTGTTGAATCTTTCCCACATCGAGCACATTGGGGTTATAGAGCAGTGTGCGAACCAGAGGGTATTTTGTTCGAGTGGATACGAGAACAGCCAAGCCAATAATGGCGGGAATGGCCGCTTCTTTTATCGCCAGCCAGCCGGCATCCAGTTCTAGCAAGCCAATACCACCGGTGAGTCCGACACTAACCAGGCCAAGCACGGCGATAAAGTTCTTTTTGCGGTAGCGAATCAGCTCGAACAACCCCCAGCCAAGAGGGAATGCTAAACCAAGAATCAAGGCATTCACGCTGCCAAGATGCTGGTCGCCGCTGAACTTCATCAGGATAACGGAGGGGATAATAATGCTAACGAGCAGATCAACCCAGGGCCTAGGCTTATGCTCGGGTACAGATGTGGTGTTCGGTGAAGTCATGACTCTGCCTGATTGGTGAAACAACTACAGCCAGTATACGACGAACCCCATAAAAAAACCGAACCCGGAGGTTCGGTTTTATAACCTTCAGCCTTCGCGAATCTATCAGGCGCCGGCTTCTTTAAGGCACTCTTCCACAATCCCCAAGCCTTCCTCAAGGATAGGATCCTCAATGGTGACCGGCATCAGGAAGCGCAGCGTGTTGCCGTGCATGCCACAGCTCAGAAGGATAAGGCCCTTCTCCTTGGCTTTCTTGGCAATCGCTGCAGCCAACTCTGGCATGGGTTTTCGGCTTTCCTTGCTCTCAACCATCTCAAATGCCGCCATGGGCCCCAGGCACCGAACGTTATCCACATGGGTGAACTGTTCTTGCCATTGGTTGAAACGCTGTTCCAGCTTCTCACCCAAGCGTACGCTCTTGCCCAAAATGTCCTCGTCCTTGAACACTTCAAACACGGCCAAGGCCGCCGCACAGGCAGTCGGACTGCCAGTGTAGGTGCCGCCTAGAGAGTTGGGGCCTGAAGAATCCATGACCTTGTCGGTTCCAACAATCGCCGAAATCGGCATACCATCGGCCATACTTTTGGCCATGGTGATGATGTCCGGCTCAACACCACTGTGTTCAATGGCGAACATCTTGCCGGTACGGCCAAAGCCACTCTGAACCTCGTCGGCAATCATCAAAATGCCGTTCTCGTCACAGATTTTACGGATCTCTTTCAAGAAGCTGGTGGGTGCAGCATAAAATCCGCCCTCACCCAGCACGGGTTCCAGCACAATAGCGGCCGTTTGATTTGCCGGAGAATCAGTCTTCATGGCCATGCGTAGACCACGCAGAGCTTCTTCCTCGCTCACCCCGTGATAAGGCACAGGATAAGGTGCGCGGAACACAGAGCCTGGCATCACACCAAAATCCGTCTGGTAAGGTGCTGCCTTGCCATTCATCGCCATGGTCATAAATGTACGACCGTGATAACCACCATCGAAACAGATGACGTTGTTGCGGCCGGTGGCTGCCCGGGCAATCTTAAGGGCGTTCTCTAGTGCTTCCGCGCCTGAGTTGGCCAGCATCACTTTGGCGTGGCCTTTTACCGGCGTCACTTCACTTAGCTTTTGCGCCAAACGTACGTAGCCCTCATAGGGCATAACCGTTTGGCAGGTGTGCATCAGCTTATCCAGTTGGGCTTTGACCGCCTCAACCACTTTCGGATGCCGGTGGCCGATGTTGAGAACACCGATGCCGCCGGCAAAATCGATCATTCGTTTGCCGTCTGCGTCCCACAGTTCTGAATTGGTTGCGTGGTCAGCAAATTGCTCATTGGGACTTGCCGCGCCTGCCGCAACATAGCGTTCTTTGAGTGCCTGCAATTCTTTATTGCTCACTTTGCCATTCTCCCTGCGTCTCTGATTAAACGGTTTCATTAACAGTGTAGCTCTTCATAACCAGTGTAGGGTGTCACAGCTAATGTAGAAAGTACCGGTGAATGACACAAACTAAAACTAACTGGCTGGAATGTTACGCCGGCGGCTCGCGGAACTGTAATGCCGCCAGGCGCCGGTATAGCGGGTTTGTCTGTATTAACTCGTCGTGGCGGCCCACCGCCAATAGCCGACCCTGATCCAGAACCGCGATGCGGTCTGCGTCCCGCACAGTAGCCAGCCTGTGGGCGATCACCAGGGTAGTTCTGCCAGAGGTGAGTGCTGGCATGGCTTGTTGGATCAGGCTCTCGCTTTCCGCGTCCAGTGCACTGGTGGCTTCATCCAATAGTAGGATGGGCGCATCGGCTAGCAATGCACGGGCAATGGCGAGTCGCTGCTTCTGGCCCCCAGAAAGCCCCAGCCCAGCATCTCCCAGACGGGTGAGATAGCCTTCAGGCAGTTTTTCGATAAACTCATGGGCGTGAGCGATACGGGCGGCTTTCTCAACATCGGCTTGGCTGGCTTCTGGCCGTGCATAGCGAATGTTGTCTGCCACTGTGCCGTGGAATAGTGCCGGGTTCTGGGGTACCAGCGAAAAGCAGTTGCGCAGAGCGTCCAGGGACACTGTAGCGCTGTCTGTGCCGTCTATATGGATGGTGCCGCTGTCGGGTTGGTAGAAATGCAGCAACAGATCAAACAGCGTAGATTTTCCGGCGCCGGAGGGGCCCACCAGTGCCAAGGTTTCTCCGGCCCGAACATGCAGGCAGATATCGGACAGTGCCGGGTGCTCACTACGACCGGGGTAATGGAACGTTAGACCATTGATACGAATATCCCCGGTAATGGCGTTGGGAAATCCGTTCGCTTCTGCCACCGGTGGTCGGTTGAACGCTGGCTCTGTCTGCAACAGTTCAAACAGCCGCGCGGCGGAGCCAGCTGCTCGTTGCAGCTCACCGATCACTTCGCTAATGGCTCCTGCTGCTACGCCCACCAGCAAACTGTAAAATACAAACGCTGCGAGCTCTCCGGGAGTTATGCGCCCGTGGATAACATCCAGACCGCCGATCCAGATCACAATGCCGATAGCACCCATCACTAGAGTAATTGCCAGAGTGGTCAGCCAAGCGCGCTGCTTGATGCGCTCGCGGGCGATGTCGAAAGCTCGTTCAGACACATCTGAAAAAAAGCGTCGGTCATGGGGCTGGTGATTGAAGGCCTGCACGGTTTTGATCTGCGTGAGGTTTTCTCCTACGTAGCTGCCCACATCGGCTACCCTGTCCTGGCTAAGCCGTGATAACTGGCGAACCCGTCGACCGAAAAACAGGATGGGAACGATCACCAGGGGAAAACCCAGCAGAATGATTCCCGCCAGCTTGGCGTTGGTGATGAACAGCAGCAACAGCCCACCCACCAGCATCAGCGCATTGCGCAAGGCAATGGATACCGTTGAGCCGATAACCGATTGCAGAACCGTGGTGTCGGCGGTGAAGCGCGACTGTATTTCCAGCGCCCGGTTTTGCTCGAAAAATCCCGGATGCAGGTCAATAAGGTGATTGAAAACCTGTTTGCGGATATCGGCCACCACCCTTTCACCGATCCAGGACACCAGATAAAACCGTGCGAAGGAGCCAAAAGCCAGCCCCAGCACAAGAATGAAAAACAACCCAACGGCCCGGGCCAGGTTGTCGGGGGATTGGGTGGCTAAACCCTGATCCACCAAAATTCTTAATCCCTGCCCTAATCCCAGTGTGATGCCTGCGGTGATAACCAGCGCGACCAGCGCACCTGCAACCGCTTTGCGATAAGGGCTTATAAAACCCACGACCAGCTCCAGTGCTTTGCGGTGATGGATGTTGATGGTGTGCCTCCTGAGGGTCGGCTGCTGTAAACTTAGCCAGCTATACGGTTGCGTTTGAAGTAAAGACTTATAATACAGCCAGACAAGAGCATATGGGCAGGCCCCTCCGGCCAGAACCGTCAAAAGCCAAGGATGGCTTTTGTCGAGCGTACAGGGAAGTATTTACAGCGTGTTCTGGCCGGAGGGGCCTGCCCACATACTCGATAACTCCGTCATAAAAAAAGGAACCCCAGTGCGCGCTTACGCTGACAGTGATTACTCTGCTAACCACAAACCTAATTGGAAAGTGATTGCCGGGCTTTGGCCCTATTTGGCAGAGTTTCGTGGGCGTGTGATTTTGTCTGTTGCCTTCCTGATACTGGCAAAACTGGCCACGGTCGCAACCCCTGTGGCGCTGAAATACATTGTGGATTACCTGGATCAGGGCCGAGAAAGTGGCGAACTACTGCTGTGGATACCAGTGGTGCTGGTGGTCGCTTATGGTGTGTTGCGATTTGCCAGCACGCTGTTTAGTGAGCTGAGGGATGCGGTGTTTGCACGGGTTGCCGAACGTGCCATGCGACGGGTATCACTGCGAGTATTCCGCCATCTTCATGACCGTGAACTGGCATTCCATCTGGATCGCAAAACCGGGGGGTTGGCTCGAGACATTGAGCGGGGCACCACCGGCATCAGCTTCCTGCTGCGCTTTACCCTGTTCAATATTGTCCCCACGCTGCTGGAAATCGTAATGGTGGCGGGAATCCTGCTGGTGGCGTTTAATGCCAGCTATGTGTTGGCCATCCTCATCGCCGTGGTGGTGTATATCGCGTTTTCTATTATGGTTACCGAATGGCGAACCAAGTTTGTGCGCGAAGCCAACGCCCGGGACAACCAGTCCAACTCCCGCGCGATAGACAGCCTGCTCAATTATGAGACCGTGAAGTACTTCAATAATGAAACCTTTGAAGCCGACCTTTACGATCAGGATCTTGCGGGCTGGGAACAAGCCCGCCTGAAGAACCGTTTGTCCCTGGCCGCGCTCAACTCCGGCCAGGCGCTGATTATCGGCGCAGCGATGATTACCATCATGGTGATGGCCGTGCGGGAAGTGGCCAGTGGCGCGATTACCTTGGGTGATTTCACCATGATCAACGCCTACCTGCTGCAGCTATTCATTCCGCTGAATGCCTTGGGTTTTGTGTACCGAGAAATCCGTCAGTCTTTGGTAAATGTGGAGCGTCTGTTTGGGCTGCTAGGCGAGAAGCCAGCCATTGAAGATGCGGATGAAGCGCCTGCGCTGGCTGTGGATAAAGCCGAGGTGGGCTTTCATCACGTGCATTTTGCCTACCGCGCGGATCGTCCGATTCTGCAGGATGTGGACTTCTCCATACCGGCTGGGCACACAGTGGCGGTTGTGGGTGCCAGCGGCGCGGGTAAATCCACCCTTGCCCGTTTGCTTTTCCGCTTCTTTGATGTGGATAAGGGCTGTATCACCATTGATGGTCAGGACATTCGTGAGGTTGATCAGAACAGCCTACGCGCGGCCATAGGCGTGGTGCCGCAAGACACCGTGCTGTTCAACGACACCCTATACCGCAACCTGGCCTACGGCCGCCCAGAGGCCACAGAAGCCGAAGTACACCACGCCGCTCGTCAGGCCCGCTTGGATGATTTCATCCGCAGCCTGCCGGAGGGCTACGACACTAAAGTGGGTGAGCGCGGCTTGAAGCTCTCCGGCGGTGAAAAGCAGCGTGTTGCCATCGCCCGCGTGCTGCTGAAAAACCCGCCGTTATTGATTCTGGACGAAGCTACGTCGTCGCTCGATTCCATTTCCGAGCAGGCCATTTTGGGGGCGCTAAACGAAGTCAGCAGCCACCGCACCACGTTGGTTATTGCCCACCGTATATCCACTGTGCGCGATGCCGATTCTATCTTGGTTATGGATCATGGCCAGATTGTAGAGAGTGGCGGGCACAGTGAGTTGCTGGTTAAAAATGGTTACTACGCCAGGTTGTGGCTGCAGCAGCATAGCGGTGGTGAGGGGCAGAGCCAGCCGGTTCTTTGATCCTTTTTTGACGTCGATCAATTAATAGCGACTTAAAAACCGACCTCCATCAGGGGCTGATAGTATGGGCCATAAAAGATAGGAGCTTTATTAAACTCGCGAGCGCAGAACGCGGGACTATTACAGCCATCAAAGGGAGTGCGCTATGCCAAGCAAACGCAAGAAAATTTCTATTGCGGTGGCGGGGGTCGCCGCCCTCGGCGTTGCCGGTTTCCTTGTCCTTACGTCTCCCTGGACCTGGTCGGTAACCCACAGCCTGCCGCCAGCGGCCAGCGCAGAGAGTGCCGCCGACATCGACAATGGCCGCCAGGTTTTTGTGGCCTCCGACTGCGCCACCTGCCACGCCACTACAGAGCAGGACAGCGACGAACAATTGGGCGGTGGCAAGGTGCTCAACACCGCCTTCGGTAAATTCCACATGCCCAACATCTCACCGGACATCGAGCACGGCATTGGCAACTGGACTTTGGCTGAGTTTGATCGGGCGGTGCGCGAAGGCGTCGGTCCCAGCAACTTCTGGCCGGATGGCGACAACCTTTATCCGGCCTTCCCCTACACGTCTTATCAGCGCCTGAGGCCGGACGATGTGCGTGATCTGTACGCCTATATGATGACGCTGCCGGCCAGCGATAAAGTCGTGCCCGATCACGAACTCAAGTTTCCGTACAACATTCGTCGTGGTATCGGTGTGTGGCGTCTGGCTTTTCTCGATGGCAAAAGCACAGAAGAAATGGGTGCCAAGACGGGGAATTTGCCCGCCGGAATTGATCAGGGCAAATTCGAACGCGGTCGTTATCTCGTAGAGGGTGCAGGCCACTGTGTGGAGTGTCACTCTCCTCGTACCTTTATGGGTAACATCCCCAACAAGCAGCGCTACGCTGGCGGCCCGAACCCGGAAGGCACCGGCCATTTTCCGAATATTACGCCGGACGAAACCGGTATCGGCTTCTGGTCTGCAGCGTCTATCGCCAATTACTTGCACACCGGCATCAACCCGATCGGCCGAAAATCTGGCGGCGATATGGCCGAGGTGATCGAGAACACCTCGCAACTGCCGTGGCAGGATCTGCAGGCGATGGCGACCTATCTGAAGCACGTTGCCCCTATCGACAAACCGGCGCCCAACATGCCCGAGCCGAATTTTACGGAAGACGTGGTGATGCTGGATAACAAGATCGACAACCATGTTCCCTTGCCCACCAGCGATCCGCAAAAAATCAGCGAAGGCGATGATGTCTATGTGGCGGGCACCAAATCGTTTTATACCCGCCAGGATATAGACCAGGCCGAAAGCGAAGACGGCAAGTTTCTGGGAGGCGCCGTCGCCCGCGTGCTGGCTAAATCCGATGGCAAGCTGCAGCTCGGGATTGAAGGCTGGCAGCCGGAAACCTCGAAATCGGTTATCTATCAAGCCAAGGGCCACCGGGTGATCATGGCCGCGTTGGGCGACAACGCCATTGCGGATACCCAACGTGGCGATTCCGAGGTAGATCCCAATACGGACCAGGTGTGGCTGCCCGTCACCTTGAAAGTATGGACGGATGCAAGCGAGCTTAATCTTGATCAGGAAGAGCTGTGGAGCTACAGCTTGAGCGCGTACCAGACCACCTGTGCCTCCTGCCACACGCTGCCGGATAAGTCCCATTACACGGCAAACCAGTGGATTGGCACGCTCAACTCGATGAAACGCTTTACCACGTTTAACGATGATGAGTACCGCTTAATCCTATCGTACCTGCAAAACCATTCCCGCGATCTTGGCCCTGATTCGGCACAGCCGGTCGCCAAGCACGCCGGTGAGGGAGTGCCGCAATGAATCGCGATCTGAACGCAAAGGGTAGCAACGCCAGGCAGGATGCCAACGCGCTGGTGATCGCTGCCGAGTGGCTGAGCGGCGTGTTCATAGCCCCGCTGTCGCAACAACAGGTGATCGACGCCAACGCCGCGCCGGCTCAGGACACGCTGCGTTGGGTGGGCGAGCAGTTGGGCGCTCCGGCCGTGGCAGAAGCGCTTTGCCGTACGCTGGATCAACAAGCACCGGAAGAGCTGACGGTTCAGCTGCAGCGACGTTACACGGCGCTGTTCGAAGGCATCTTCCGCGATCGCGCGGTGCTGCCCTACGAGAGCGCCTGGCACGGTGACGACCGCTCTACTCTCGGCGGCCAGCCGGTTGCCGTGATGAACGATCTACTGCGTGACCTTGATCTGCACGTCAGCACCGACTGTGTTGAACCCGCGGATCATCTGGCCATTGAACTGGCGGCCTTGGTGGCGGCGCTCAGCAGTGGTCAAAACACGGTAGCGGCCAGCTTGCTGCTTCGGCTACAAAGTTGGACACCCGCGTTTGCTGACGCTTTGAAACAGCAGGACCCTGATGGCTTTTATGCGGCCGCCGGCCAGTTATTGCTCGCGTTGATCCGCACAGAGCCGGCCGCTCTGCTGATGACAGATCCCGCTGCGGCTTCCGCGAATGAACAACGTGAAGGAGAATTTGCATGAGTGACAAAACCGACGAGTTACGCGTTGTTTCCCACGCAGACGTCGCTTCCCCCACGCGTCGACGTTTTCTGCAGGGCTCCGCGGCTGCGGCCGCTCTGGGGGCTATGCCGTTTTCGCTCTCGCTGCTGAGCCGCGGCGCCTATGCGAAAACCGGACCGGACGAAATCATATCCGGTTGTCACTGGGGTGTGTTCAAGGGCGTGGTTGAAGATGGCCGCGCCGTCGAATTCAAGCCCTGGACAGACGACCCACAACCCACCCCCATGCTCGACGGCGTGCGCGATTCTATCTACTCGGCCTCGCGCATACGCTACCCTATGGTGCGCCGCGCCTGGCTGGAACAGGGCCCGGGTGCCGACCCCGACGGTCGTGGCGACGGCGACTTTGTGCGCGTATCCTGGGACAAAGCCATCGAACTGGTGGCCAATGAAATCACCCGGGTTCGCGAAGAGCACGGACAACAGGCGATCTACGGTGGCTCTTACGGCTGGAAAAGCCCGGGCAAGCTGCACAACTGCAAAACCTTGCTGCGTCGTATGCTGAACCTGACCGGAGGCTTTACTTCGAGTATCGGCGACTATTCAACCGGTGCGGCGCAGGTCATCTTGCCTTACGTGTCGGGTTCCATCGAAGTTTACGAGCAGTGCACCACTTACCCGGTGCTGGCGGAACACACTGATTTGATGGTGTTCTGGGGCTGCGATCCGCGCAACAACTCCCAGATTTCCTGGCAAGTAGCCGATCACGGTGCGTTCAAAGGCTTTGAACAGCTTAAAAAGGCGGGCGTGGAAGCGATCTGTATCGACCCCATCCGCACCATGACTTGCGACTATCTCGACGGCGAGTGGATTGCCCCCAAGCCGCAGACCGACGTCGCGCTGATGCTGGGCATTGCGCATACGCTTCTGGCTGAAGACCTGCATGATCAGAAGTTCCTCGACCGCTACACTAGTGGCTTTGATGAATTCAAACCCTATCTGACCGGTGAATCGGACGGCCAGGCAAAAGATGCCGACTGGGCCGCTGATATTTGCGGCATCGACGCCGACACCATTCGCGATCTGGCCCGGCGCTTTGCCGGTAGCCGCACCATGCTGTCTCTCGGTTACTCCATGCAGCGTCAGCACCACGGCGAGCAGTCCACCTGGATGCTGGTAGTTCTGGCCTGCATGCTGGGCCAGATTGGCCTGCCCGGAGGCGGTTATGGCATGAGTTACCACTATTCCTCCGGCGGTGCGCCAACCCACAACAGCCCCATTCTCAAAGCGATTGGTGACGCTGCGGGTGGCGGTGATGGCGGCTCTGTGGATGAGGCCGGCAGTGACATCATGATCCCGGTGGCGCGGTTTGTTGAAACGCTGTTGAACCCCGGAAAAACCATGCAGTTCAACGGCAGTGAAATCGAACTTCCAGTGGTGAAAATGGCCTACTGGGCGGGTGGTAACCCCTTCTCGCACCATCAGGACCGCAATGAGATGCTGCGGGCCTGGCGCGAGTTGGACACGTTTGTGGTCAACGATTTCCAGTGGACCGCCACCGCACGCCACGCCGACATTGTGCTGCCGACCACCACGTCTTACGAGCGTAACGACATCGAGCAGGTGGGTGACTACGCGCTGAGCCATATCGTGGCCATGCGGAAGATCGTTGAGCCGCAATTCGAAGCCCGCGACGATTTCGATATCTTCGCGGGCATTGCGGACAAAATGGGTAAGGGCTATGAATTCACCGAGGGCCGCACCGAGATGGACTGGATCCGTGGGCTCTATGAAGGCGCCAAGATTGAAGCCCGGGCCAAAGGTATGGAAATGCCGGTGTTTGATGTGTTCTGGGAATCTAATAAGCCGCTGGCGTTCCCGGTGAAGGAAGAGCAAAAGAACTTTGTGCGTCACGAATCTTTCCGCAAGGACCCGATTCTGAACGCGCTGGGCACCGCCACAGGCAAGTTTGAAATCTACTCCCGGGCGATTGCCGCGTACGAATACGACGACTGTCCGCCTCACCCCACTTGGCTGGAGCCGATCGAACGGCTTGATGGGCCCACCACTCAGTACCCGCTTGGTATCGCCAGCAACCACCCGCGTGGCCGCTTGCACTCGCAGTTGTGCGGAACGTCGTTCCGCGATACTTACGCCGTGCAGAATCGCGAACCCTGCTGGCTGAACCCGACGGACGCCGACGCTCGGGACATCAAGGACGGTGATGTGGTGCGTGTTTATAACGACCGCGGGCAGATTCTCGCTGGTGCGGTGGTGACGGACGATATCATGCCGGGCGTTATTATGGTGTCAGAGGGCGGCTGGTTTGATCCGCTGGATCCCCGTGAGATCGGTAGCCTGTGTCGTTACGGCGACGTCAATAACCTTACGCCGGGTATTGCCACTTCCAAGCTGGCACAGGCCAACTGTGGACAGACCGGGGCAGGCGACGTCGAGAAGTACACTGGTGAGTTGCCTGAAGTCACCGTGTTCTCACAGCCCAAACCCATCAGCAAAAAAACCAACGCGACCGCGTAGAAAATGCTTGAGGCAGGGTGCCGGGTCAGAAATATCAGACTCGGCGCCCTGTACTCTAATCAGCGCTCTTCTCCTATTTGCTTGCAGATTTCCGATACGGATTCCCCAGCACTGACGCCAGCCCAGAGGCTCGCACCACCCTCTGGCCAACACTCTCGCTGAACACGCTGGCATCGCCAGTAATAAGGCTGAGCCAGTTTTTAGCACGGGTGATGCCGGTATACACCAGTTCTCGCGTGAGAACAGGGCTCATGCGATCAGGTAGCACCAAACAGGTGTGGTTGAATTCCGAGCCTTGGGATTTATGCACCGTCATGGCGTAAACCGTTTCCAGCTGTTGTAGCCGGCTGGGTGAGATCCAGCGGAGATCGCCGCTGCCGTCGCTGGCTGGGAAGGCTACCCGTAGCACGGATTCAGGGTTGTTGCCGCTGTCTTCCGCAGCCGTGCCCCAGGGCAGGCTGAAGGTAATGCCTACGTCGCCATTCATCAGCCCCAGATTGTAATCGTTGCCGGTAATTAGCACCGGACGCCCGGCATACCAGCCTTCGGCCCGCGGGATCAGCCTTTGTGCCAGCAGATGATGGGCGATCAGGTCGTTCAGGCCTTCTACACCCCAAGGGCCGCGTCGTAATGCACATAACACCTGAAAGTCGCTGAAGGCTTTCAGGACTGATGTCGCCAACTCGTCCCATTGTTCGGTGGTGCTGTTGCTATCCAAACCGTGATTTTGCATCAGCGTTAAGTAATGGCGGTAACCTACAGGCGGCGGCAGAGGTTGATTGTTGCCATCTACTCGCCCTTCCCCATTATTACGAAATGCATCGGGGCTTCCGTTGATCACATGACGGCAGATCAGTGCTTGTGTGGTTTCCAAAGATGGCCGTTTGTTGTGACCGTTTAGCCACACCACATCCTCAAATTCTGCATCGCGGGCTTGTTTCAGGGTACTGGCATTCAAGGTGTTGGTGTTGACCGCTTCGGCCAGATAGCGAATGCCACTGCCTTCGGCAAAACGATAACTTTTGCGCAGCATGGCCACCGCTTGATCTAGCGGCTGACCTTCGGTGTCTTGAAGGTCTGATGGAATATCGTTTCCGGTGATGGTTTTCAACCACTGCACGGTCTCTGGCTGATAATGCCCGTCTGGCGCGCGCTGGCACAGTTCGCCCAGCACCGCGCCGGCGTCCACCGAGGCTAGCTGGTCTTTGTCGCCTAGCAGGATCAGTTGGGCGTTGGCGGGCAAAGCATCGAACACCGAGGCCATCAAGTCCAGATCCACCATGGAGGCTTCGTCGATCACCAGAATATCCACCAGCAGCGGGTTGTCGCGGTTGTGGCGGAATTTACGGGTGTTTGGGCGGCTGCCCAGAAGCCGGTGCAGGGTGGTTACTTTGGTGGGAATGTCTGCCAGAGAGACTTGCCCGGGTAGGTGCACCAGCGGCAGGCGGCTGACGGCGCCGCCAATGGATTCGTTCAGTCGCGCGGCGGCTTTGCCGGTGGGTGCGGCTAGGCGTATACGGTATTTGCGCCCGCTGCGTTCTGTGGATTCGCCGGCAACGGATTGTAAGGCGGCAAGCAGGTTCACCACAGTAGTGGTTTTGCCAGTGCCGGGCCCACCGGTAATGACCGCGAAACGGTTGCGCGCTGCGAGGGCGCAAGCCAGTTTCTGGTAGTCCACAGGAGTGCCCACGAAGCCCTGCGATCGAGAAAGAGAAGCCTGTGGTTCAAACAAAGTATCCAATGCCTGACTCAGCGTGTTGGTGGCCGATGAGGACGGGTCGGCCAAAGGGGATGGCTGTGCCAAACGCTGTAGAATGCCGGCGGCTATCTGCTGTTCATACCGCCAGAAACGGCGCAGATATAGGCGGGTGCCATTCAGCACTATTGGTGTGGTTTGTGAGCCATCACTTACCGCCAGTGCCTCGCCCAGAGCGGATAAGCATTCCTGAATGGATATACGAGCCAAGAGATCGCTCGGCCCAATCTGGCTTGTGTCGGTATCGGACAGGCCTGCAGAAGACCCGGCCGAAGCTTCCCGGCTTTGAGCAGGACTGGCTCCGTTCGGCTCTTCCGGAGGCAGAGAGAGGGTGGTATCTGCATCGGCCAGCAGGGTCGCTAGATCCACGCATACATGGCCTCGGCCAACTTGATGAGAAGTCAGTGCGGCGAGCAGCAAAACCAGTGGCTTCGCTGCCTCACCCTGCTCTTCTGACAGGTCGTGAATCAGCCGTGCAAAGCGCACATCCAGTGGGCGAATCCAGTCGGCTTGCTGCCAGTTATCCAGCAGCTCTAAAACGGTTGTTGTCTCGTTTAGCGCAAGGCTGGTGTTGCGGTTGCTTGTAGCCTCGGGAGCTGCTTTGCCCAAGTCGGGAGCGTCGTCCAGATCAAAGGCAAATTGGTTGTCGGTATTCCGGTTTTTGCTCATGCGGCCACCTCCCCTCGCGCCGGCTTCCCATCAAACATGGCATCCAACTGTTCGATCAATGCCTTGGGCGGCTTGTCGGTAAACGCCCCGGCTCCCGGCGCGTGTATGCCCCGCAAAAACAGATACACTGCACCGCCCACATGCTGGTCGTAGTCGTAATCTGGTAGTCGGGCTTTCAATAATCGGTGCAGGGCGAGTAGATAGAGCACGTATTGCAGGTCGTAGCGCTTCTCCAGAATGGCTTCGCCCATGGCCTGATCTGTGTAGGCGCTGTCGCTATCGCCAAGAAAATTGGATTTGTAGTCCAGCACGTAATACTGCCCGTTGTGCTCAAACACCAGGTCGATAAAGCCTTTCAGCATGCCGTTGAAACGCCCACCATCCACTTGCGGCCGATCGGCCCCATTTAGAGTGTATTGGGTGACCAGTTTGTCCATGGCTCGGGTGCTCACGTTGCGGCTTTCAAACCAGAACTCCAATTCTGGCCGCAGCGTACTTAGGCTCGATAAACTAACGCTCTCATCGCCACTGCGGCTCAACGGCAGTGGCTGTTGGATCAGTGCAAGTATCCACTGCTCCAGCGTCTCCACCCAGTCACTCCAGCCTCGCGTGCTGCAGCGACGGGTGAGCTGTTCCCGCAGCGGCAATGGGTTATCCGCAACACGTTGCAGCCCCTGCTGCACGCACCACTCCAGCAAATCATGCAGGAACGTGCCCGGACCTGCGCCCTTGGGGAAATGGTGCTGGTTGTGGCTGTTGCTGTGGTTGAGTGGAATGACCAGATCTTCGTCGTCGCTGTTGTGGGTGCCCTCTTCCCGTAGGTTTTGGGTTTCTGCGTCTTCCGCTTCACTCCTGAACACAACACCGGTGCCGGTTAGGCCGGTGTATTCCAGTGACGAGTAGCTGGCAATCCACCAGTCTTCCCGGGCCTCACGGCTTGAGATAAGCGCCGGCCCGAGAGTCGCAGGGGCTTCTTCTGTGTAATGCAGGTCAGTGGCGGCAGGTAGCGGTTCAGTGCACAGTTCCGGGTGGCCACCGCTGAGCAGATTTAGCGCCTCACTCAGCGGCTGTTGCGTGGCGGATTCATCGCCAAGCAGATACCCCAGACCGCTGAGGTGCCAATGTTCGATTTCCGCCACGCCCACCCAAGTGGCGAAGCGGGAACGGGTCAGGGCCACGTAGAGCTTGCGGATGTCTTCCCCCAGCCGTTCCTGATCTGCCCGAGCGACGTCTTCCGGTGTTGGGTCGAATACAGTGATCAGTTCCGAGTTATCGTCGTGATAACGCACGAACGATTGTTTTTCACTCTGGGCGCGGAACGCAGTGCCAAAAGGCAAGAACACCAGCGGGTATTCCAAGCCTTTGGATTTGTGCACGGTGATCACCTTTACCAGCCCGGCATCGCTTTCCAGGCGCAGGGTGCGGTGTTCGTCTTCTTCGTCTGCCGCCCGCAAAATCTGGGTAAAGTGATGCACCAGCGCGTGTTCGCCATCCAGTTGCAGGCTGTCCTGCTGAAGCAGTTCTGCAATGTGCAAAATGTCGGTCAGCCGGCGCTCGCCGTCTGGGCGCTGCAACAACCGACCGGGTACTTCAAAGTCCATCAGAAAACTGCGCAGCATGGGCAGCACGCCCTGGCTATGCCACTGTTTCTGGTAGCCCATAAAACGCTCGATTTCCCGCTCCAGCGCCATCTCGTCGGTGAGCAGTTGGTCGAGATAACTCCAGGGCAAGCCAAGAGTAGGCGTAGCCAGCGCCGCTCGGGCATAAGCCAATTGTTGAGGTTCGGCGAACGCTTTAAGCCAGCACAGCACTTCACCCGCCTCCTGAGAGGTGAGCACCGAATCCCGATCGGACAAGTACACGCTTTTGATGCGCCTTTGGCCCAGAGCATCCCGCACGGCAGCCGCTTCGTTGCGGTTGTTCACCAGAATGGCGATGTCTTTGGGTTCTACCGGTTCTATATCATTTGGGTCACTCTCAAGAGCAAAACCCGCCAAGTTTTGCTGGCCTAACGTAAGCAGGCGGGCGATTTCGCTAGCGCAGGTTTCTGCCACCTCGGTGGTTGCGCTGCCTTTGGCCAGACCTTTTCGGTTGCCGCTTTTGTCTTCCTGATCGCTTTCCAGCGACCACAAGGTAAGGCTGGGCTGAATGTCGCCGTTCATCGACCACAGGCGTTTGGTGCCGTTGGCCTCTACCCCCTGAAATGGCAACGGCGAAGTGTCGCCCTTGCCGAACAGGAAAGCCCCTTTCGGGCTGTGTAGATCGCCATGCTCGAACACCCGGTTGACCGCTTTCACCATGGGTTTGGAGGAGCGGAAGTTACGGCCCAGTGTCCAGGTGCGGTCGCGGGCGCCGGTGCGGGCATCCAGATAGGTGTAAATATCAGCGCCACGGAAACCGTAGATGGCCTGTTTGGGGTCGCCGATCATCAGCAGGCAGGTGTCTGGATGGTTCTCTGCAACCCGGTAAATGCGGTTGAAGATGCGGTACTGCACCGGGTCTGTATCCTGGAATTCGTCGATCAATGCCACCGGGAATTGGCGACGAATGGTGGCGGCCAGTTGGTCGCCACGGGGCCCATGAAGGGCATCGTCCAGCCGTGTGAGCAGGTCGTCGAAGCCCATTTCCGAACGCTTTTGCTTCTCCGATTCCAGCCGTGCCGCAATCCAGTGGCTGGCGTGTTTTAGAATATCGGTTTCGGCGCTGGGCAGGTTTGCAGCAAAGGCGATTAACTCTTCGATGACATCAAAGGCTGGATGATGAGGCACATCGCCATCGCCTTTAAGTTTGCTGGCCAGTATCTCCGGCGTCTGGTTCTGGAAGCCGGCTTTCGCCAGCCCCTCGGGGTACAGCTGATCAGACGCTGCCCAATCCAACAGCGTGTCCCAAGCGGCAATCATCGGCTTCATGCTACCGCCGTGCAGGCGTTTGCTTTTGTTGAGCTCGAGTAGCATGTCGGTGACTTCGGGCGCCCAGTCTGTCCAGGGATGCGCTTTCAGAGCCTGCGCTTGTTCTCTGCGCTGCTGCAATGTGGCCTCGATGGCTTGTGCCACATTATCGGCGGCAATGTCGAAAGCATCGGCGTCGCCAATCAGGTTGCGCACGGCGGCCCTCAGGTTGTCTGGAGTTTTCCAGTGCTCCACCACTTCGTCCATCAGAGCCGGCGACAGCGGGTAGATAAATGTGCGCCAGTAATCTCGCACCACTTCGTCGAGCAGATCGCTCTGGTCGGTTTCCAGTGTCAGCCGAAACAGGCTGCCGCTGTCGAAGGCATGCTCGGTGAGCATGCGGTTGCACCAGGCGTGAATGGTGGACACTGCGGCTTCGTCCATCCATTCGGCGGCCAGCAGCAGTTTTTTGCGGCAGTCTGGCCAGGTGGCGGGGTCTGGATAATGGTTGTCCCGGAGTAGGTAGATCAGCGCGGTTTCTGCCGACGGCTGAATGCTATTTGCAGCCTCGGAAAACACCTCGGCGGCCTGAGTCAGCCGGGTGCGGATACGATCACGTAGCTCCTTGGTGGCAGCGTCGGTAAAGGTGACCACCAGCAGGTTTGGTGGCAGCATGCCCGCCGCCAGAACACTGCCCTCGGGTTGGCCATGGCCCAGCACCAAGCGCACATAGAGAATGGCAATGGTGAAGGTTTTGCCGGTGCCGGCGCTGGCTTCAATCAGGGTGCTACCGTTCAGGGGCAGTGTTAGAGGATCAAGATTCGGGTTCAGATTGTTCACGGCCGTCATAGCTTACCCTCAATTTGCCCGGCGGCGGATTTGTCCTGCTCGGCTTCCCATAAAGGCACATAGAGAGCGTGCAGCAGCGCCTCGAATTCACCGCTTTCGAGTAACTTTTCAGGCGTCTCGAAAGCGCCTCGCAGATAACCTGTGTCTCGCTCCAGCGCAGTGGGGTAGGCCTGTTGGGCGTCGCTGATGGCCCGCTCGTGGTCACCGAGGAATTTTTTGCTTTGGTAGAAGCTGTAAATCCAGGCGAAACCGGCTTCACAATGTATTGGCAAGGCGCGGGTGCTGGCCTCTATCCAGCGTGTCAGTATCGCATCCAGGTGTTTCGCGGCGGTTTCCCGTGCCAAGGGGGCAAAACGGACATTTCGGCCTTCTTCCTTGCCTAAAATCAGAGTCTCAAAAGGCTGTTCTGTCAGTTGCCCGGCCAGATGAATCACCCAGTCGCGCATCAAATTGGCGTAGCGGAGCTTTTTGCTGTTGCCGCTGCCAGTGAGCAGGCTGGAACCGGCGATGACTAATCGGCAGGTTTTACCTTCCGAATTGCGCCGCAAGTTGCCAATCAAATCCAGTACTTCCACAGAGCCCGTGCTGTTGGCCAAGCTGTGTTCAAACTGCACAGGTTCGCTGATCGCCTCTGGCCACTCGGCCAGCGCGCTTTGATACCGCTCGAACAGATCCGGCAGGCGACCGGATAGCTCATTGCGCAGCCGGTGTTCAGTCACGCCCATGCCCAGGTCGCCACGCCTGGCCATGCGATCCAGAGTGCTTTCCAGGCGTTGGTGTAGGTCTTCTTCATCGCTGGATTTCAGCAGGCCTTGTTCAATCAGTTCGGTATCCAAACGCCAGCGGTCGAGGCCGTTCAGGTCAAAGTTTTCGGTATCCGTGTCGTCGTCTTCCACATCCTCGAAACGCACCTGCAGGCGGCGTTGGTAAAACGTGTCTACAGGCTTTTTCAGGAAGCCGGCCAGATCGTTTAGGGTGATGGGTTCCTCTGGCGGCTGAAAGGGCAACACGTCCTGTTGATGCTCCGCCGCACCATTGCCGTGGGCGCTGCGCCATTCGTGCTCGTAGGTGAACAGGTTGCGATCGTGGAGCACCTCGGCGAGGGGTTTTGGCGGGCTGCCTTCGCGATTACTTTGCCCGTTGGCCTGCGGGAAATAGTCCCGGCTGAACGGCTGAAGCGGATGGCTGGTGGTTAGAGCCTCAGTCACTGACACATCTGGCTGCTCCGGTACCTGCCAGAGACTGTCGAGATGATCCTGTAGCTGGCCTACCAGCACCGACGGTGGCCTTGGTGAATCGTCGCGAATGCTGCGCCCTACCCAACTAATATAAAGTTGCTCACGAGCAGACAGCATGGCTTCCAGAAACAGGTAACGGTCGTCTTCCCGGCGGGAGCGGTCACCCGGCCGATAATCCTGCGCCATCAAATCGAAATCTACCGGCGGCCGCGAGCGCGGGTAGTCGCCGTCGTTCATGCCTAGCAGGCACACACTGCGAAAAGGAATCGCTCGCATGGGCATCAGCGTGGCGAAGTTCACCTTGCCGGCCAGGAAACGCTGATTCAGGCCGCCTTCATCCAGCCCTTCCAGTAATACGTCTTTGACGATGTTCAGTGGCAAGGGTTGCTCGTCCAACCC
The DNA here is from genome assembly GCA_052089485.1 of Marinobacter sp. Taxonomy (GTDB): domain Bacteria; phylum Pseudomonadota; class Gammaproteobacteria; order Pseudomonadales; family Oleiphilaceae; genus Marinobacter. The sequence continues at coordinate 20,068 of JBQCZX010000037.1, forward strand.
TGCGGCGAGCGTGTCATCCAGCCATTGTTCCAACTGCCGGCGGAAGCGATTCAGCAACAACAGATCGTGGCCTTCTACCTTGTGGAAAAACTGCTCCAGCATGGCGGAAAACAACGCTTCCCATTGCTGAGGCGCGCGGCTTTCCTGTAATTCTTGCCAAAAGGTTTCCAGGCGATACACAAACTCACCAAGGCGGCCCGCGAGGCTTGCCTGTAGCCCGCCAATTTCGCCATAGGGCTGAATCCCGGCCCAAGGGTCGTCGTCGCCCATGCCGTAACCCAGCAGCATGGACCTCAGGCCAGATTGCCAGGTGTTGCGCTCAAGATCTGCCGGCAACTCCAGGCTTTCCCGGTGGGCACCATGCAGGCCCCAGCGGATGTTGGCTCCTTCTACCCAGCGCCTGGACAAGGGAATTTCCTCTTCGGCGATCTCGAAACGGTCGCGAATGCCGGGCACTTCTAAAAGGCTGATGATCTCGCTTACCCCGAACCGACTGCGCGGCAACGACATCAGCGTTTCCAGGGCAATCAGAACCGGCTCATGGTTACGCTGGCCCTGATCGGAAATGGTGAACGGAATGTGGCGTTTTCGCCCGGCCGAATAGCGGCCAAACACCGCCTGAATGTGAGGTGCGTATACGTTGATATCCGGCACCATCACCATTACGTCGCGAGGCCGCAGCGTGGAATCGGCGTTGAAAAGGGCCAGCAGTTGGTCGTGCAGGATTTCCACTTCCCGCTGGGGGCTGTGGGCATCGTGGAACGCAATTGAGCGATCCTGATTCAGATCCAGCTCCCGCTGCTCATCCCGAATCTCCTGCAGCGGCGTGAGATTGTAAATGTCGTTCTGCAACTGGTGCAGCAGGCAAGGCGCCTGCCCGGTGCCATGCTCGGAAAAGATATCGATCTTCTGATCTGGCATCTGAAACCGGTCGCGGTACTCTTCCGGGTTATCGAATTCGTCCAGCAGGCGTATGTAATCCCGGCCTTGCTTGCCCCAGGCCGCCAGCAACGGGTTGGCGTGCTGGTGTAGCTGATCCGCATCGTCAATTTTCGACAGTGTGGGGTGACTGGTTCCACGCTTGCGCTCAGCTTTTAGCAACTCGCGGTCGCTAACAATGTCGGCCCAGTAAAACTGCGAGGGGTTGTGAACGCACAGCACCACTTGGCTGAAGCGGCTGAGTACATAAAGCGCCTCTAATGCTTGCCGGGGCAGCGATGAGACGCCGAACACCACAATGCGCTTGGGCAGCCGGCTTGGGTGAGCAGGCGTGGCTATGCGCTGGCCTTCAGCCATAAACCGGGTATGAATCTGCGAGCGACTGGTGTGGGCTTCGGCGCCTGTATCTTCCACAAGTTTGCGCCACAGCATGGGCTGCCAGCGGGTGTCTTCCTCAATGGGCTTTTCCTCACCCCGGGCGGTGATCACCGCATCCCGGCCCTGCTCCCAAGCGGCCAGCCAGTCGGCGCGGAATACCTGGTACTGGTCGAACAGATCCGCCACTTTTTCGGCCAATTGAAACGCCCGCAAATCTGTGTCTGTGCCTTCCAGAAAGCGGGCTAACGGGTTGAACACTTCGTCTGTATGCACCAGTTCCGGCAGCAGCCGATAAAGCCGCCACACCAGCCGGCGCTTATCAAAAGGGGATTGCTCCGGCACCTCGCCATCCGGCAATACGGCCCGGTAGGCCTGCCAGATAAACCGCGCCGGGAACAGGAAATCCATACCGGCGGCTATGCCCAGCCCGCCTTCACTGCCATCTTCCGAACGTTTTTCTGCCAACGCCAGCTTCAACCATTGGGCAATACCGTTGCTCTGCACCAAAAAGGTCTCGCTCTGCAGTGGCGGTAACGGGTTCTGCTGGCAGATGAACACCACGGCCCGACGCAGGTCTTCCAAGTGATTGGCGTGAACGGCGTGAAAACCGGGGGTGATGTGGTTGTGTGCACTGGTGGCATTTGTGGATGGAGCAGCCATGGTTTTCCTTGTCTGGTACGCGGTTCAATCCCGATGCCTCAGGGTACCGTATGTGACCATAGAAACGGATAGTCTGAAATGGGTGCAATGGGGGAGTCTGGAGTGTGCTCTTACCCGTATTGATTAAAAAGTGTCCAGTAAAGGGGTTCGCCATGGGCCAGTCACATATCAGCACGAGTAAGGGTGTTGTTCTGCTTCTATTGATCATTCTGGGTTTCGCGATCATCTGGTCATCCCAGCCTTTAGCCAGTAATAATGACAGAGAAGCTGAGATCCGCGACACCATCCTGCGTCAGATTGAAGCTTTTGCAAACAATGACAAAGAGCAAGCCTGGGCCTTTGCTTCCGAGGGTATCAAACGCCGCTTCGGATCGTCACAAGTGTTCTTGGATATGGTTCGCGAAGCCTATCCCGCCGTGCACAGCGCCACGGAGATTGAGTTTACCGAAAGCGCACATCGCGGGGTTTTTCATATCCAGGGGGTGAAGTTTAAAGGTCCTCAAGGCAAACTCTGGGACGCCTATTATCGAATGGTACAGGCTGAAGGTGTTTGGAAAATTGCTGGCGTGAGTTTGCAGCCGGCAGATATGGGCATTTGAAAAAGGGGTATTTGAAGTATTTTAAAATCTGCCCGCGTGCGGTCAAGCAAGCATCACGGGGATTTCAGGCCAGCTGCGGCGGATCTTGAAAACCCCCTGTACTACCTGCAAAACATGGAAACGGTGGTGGCTTGGGTGGCGAACCACCACGCCGACCTGTTGTTGGAGCGAGAATATGCCCGCCTGTGCGGAGTTTTTGAGTTGCCCCGTCCTGCTCGCGCATTGCTGACCCGAATGGTGATGCGCAGTGGCGACCTTTTTCGGGCTGACAAGCTGAATTACCCGGAGCTGGGAAGCCCGGAAACAGAGGCGTTGAATGAGCTGAAGGTTGCTGACTGGCTGGATGTTAATCCGCTGTTGACGTTGGATGAATTATTTCGTCTGTTTACCTTGGCGGAACTGCGACCGGCTTTTGCTTCGGTTCTGGAGCAGGCGGGGCATGCCAAAACCCTTCCTAAAGCCCACATGCGCGAGGTTCTGAAGGGCGCCTTCACTGAGGCGCGCCTGCTGACAGACTGGTTTGAAGACGGGGCGGCTTCTGTAGTGCGGGTCAACCAGATGGCACTGTTCGATCGTGTCCGCCTGATGTTCTTCGGCAACCTGCGCCAGAGCTGGTCGGATTTTGTGCTGGTGGAGCTGGGCCACCACCGTTATGAGGCGGTGGAATTTACCCACGGGGCACGAGCGTTCGCCCAGCGCAGTGAGGTGGATACCTACCTGGCCATGCACCACTGCCGCGAGTGGCTGGACGCCGGCGTGCCAGCCGTCGAGGTTTGGTCCGAGGTTCCGGGTGCCTCTAATAATCCCTGGCTTGCCAGCCGACGCGATCGCCTGTTGTTAGAGCTGGGCCGGCAGGCGGAACGTCAGGGTGAGCAAAAACTGGCATTAGAAGCACTCGCCGCCAGTGGCCACCGAGAGGCCAAGTTAAAACGATTGCGGCTGCTGGAACGAATGAGACGTTTTGAGGAGGCCTGGGCTTTAGCAGCACGCTGGCAGGATAAGGAATTAAGCGATGCCGAAGCCCAAGGCTTGGCTCGTATTCTGAAGCGGCTGGCGGCAAAAGTGGGCGAGCGGGTTCCGCCGGCACCACAGAACCCGGAGATCCGTAAGTTCACGCTCACTCTGCCGCAAACCGGCGGTTCCGTCGAACGCGTGGTTGAAGCTCACCTCTCGACCCCGGAAGCACCCGTATTCTATGTGGAGAACACCCTGATCAATGGCTTGTTCGGACTGCTGTTCTGGCACACGATTTTCAAAGCCATACCCGGTGCTTTCTTTCACCCGTTCCACACCGGGCCGGCAGATCTGGTGCGGGAGGATTTCGTAAGTCGTCGGCAGGCCGAATTTGATCGGTGTTTTGCGGCGCTAAACAATGGCGAGTACCGCCAGCAGATACTGGACACCTACGCCGCCAAGAAGGGCATTACCAACCCATTTGTGACCTGGCAGGCGTTGAGCGAAGAGCTATTAACACTGGCGCTGGATTGCATTCCCGCCAATGATCTGAAGATTTTGTTTGAGCGACTTTTAATAAATATCCGCGAACATCGCAGTGGTTTCCCCGATCTTATACGCTTCTACCCGGAGAACCTGAGCACTAAGCCCCGTTATGAAATGATCGAAGTAAAAGGCCCAGGTGATCGACTGCAGGATCACCAGATCCGCTGGCTGCACTTCTTTGTTCACCAGGGTATTGCGGCGAGCGTGTGCTATCTACGTTGGCAAGACAGCGGAACCACACCGTGAAGGTTGCCGTTAGAACCCTCTGCGAATTCGCCGCCCGGGAAGGTGATCTGGACTTTCGATACACTCCGGCGCCCAGTTCTGAAGAGGGCATCGCCGGCCATCAAGCCATTCAGGATAAACGCGGATACGGCTATAAAAGCGAATACTCACTTACTGGGGAATGCAAGGGGTTAGAACTTTATGGCCGGGCTGATGTGTATAACCCACACTCTGGCCTGCTGGAAGAAATCAAAACCCACCGTGGCGATGTGTCCCGTATTCGGCCCCATCAACGGGCGTTGCATCTTGCTCAGTTGCGGGCTTACGGTGCCCTGCTTTGCCGTCAGGAAAAGCGTAAAACCCTGAAGCTGTCGCTGGTGTATTTCGATATCGGCAAAAAGCGCGAAACCTCGCTCACCGAAACCGCCCGTGCGGATGAACTGTGGCAGGAACTGGAAACTCTGTGTGACCGCTACCGACTTTGGGCAGAACAGGAAGCACACCACCGGGAGCAGCGAGACATTCGCCTTTCCAGCCTTTGTTTTCCGTTTGCGCAGTTTCGTCCCCGCCAGCGTCAGCTTGCTGAAACTGTCTATAAAAACACAGTTAAAGGCAGCAGCCTGCTGCTGGAAGCACCCACTGGTCTGGGCAAAACCCTGGGTGCCCTGTTCCCCGCGTTGATGGCCATGCCGGTCGCAGGCCACGACCGGCTGGCTTACCTCACCTGCCGCAATACCGCCCGGCAACTGGCCGTCGATGCAGTGGAGCGCCTGCGGGCGACCCAGGAAGCGCCAGACATCTGGCCGTTGCGCACGTTGGAACTGGTCGCCAAGGCGGATGCTTGCGAACACCCAGACAGAGCCTGCCACGGCGATTCCTGCCCACTGGCGAAAGGGTTCTTCGACAGATTGCCAGATGCCCGGGCCGAAGCCGCGCAAGCGGGCACCACGCTCACTCAGGAGGTGCTGGCGAAGATCGCAGCCGGTCACGGCATTTGTCCCTATTTTCTGGCCCAGGAAATGGCGCGCTGGTGTGATTTGGTGATTGGCGATGTGAACCGGATGTTTGATCAGACTGCCTTGCTCCACGGCCTCACCCGGCAAAACAACTGGAAAACGGCGGTGCTGATAGACGAAGCCCACAATCTGGTTGATCGCGGTCGGGGCATGTATTCGGTACAACTGGATCAGCAGCGTTTGTTAAAAATACGCAAAACCGCGCCCAAGGTTTTGAAGCCGCACCTGGATCGAACCGCCCGCGCGTGGCAAGGCGTTATTCGTGATCATTCGGATGCCGGCACCGCGCCAGTGTTTCTGAGCAACCTGCCCTCAGCGCTCACCGGCAGCTTGCAAGGCCTGGTATCAGGGCTTACGGATTACCTGGCGGACAACCCGCCGGATTTGGCGTTGCAGGAGGTGCTGTTTGAATCCGTCGCCTTTATGAAGCTGGCAGATACGTTCGGCGATCACTCCCTGTGCGAGTTTCGCCGCGAAGGTCGGGGCCGCGCCAGTGTGACCATCCAGAATCTGGTACCGGCGGATTTCCTGCGCGACCGATTTCAGGCTGCAGCGTCTGTATTGCTATTTTCCGCCACACTTAGCCCAGGCATCTATTATCGGGATCTGTTGGGCATGCCAGAAGACAGCCGTTTCACCTCGATACCCAGCCCGTTTAACGCCGATCAATTACAGGTGAACTTTACCCCAAAAGTCAGTACCCGCCAGGCCCACCGTGAAGCTTCTGCGCAGCCTATTGCCGAGCTGATTGCGCAGCAATATCAGGAGCGCCCCGGGCACTACCTGGCGTTTTTCAGTAGCTTCAAATACCTCAACGAGGTCAGCGAAACACTCGCCAACAATGCTCCGGATGTATCTCAACGCTCCCAGTATCCTGGAATGAGCCCGCAGCAACGTCGGGAATTTCTGGCGGGGTTCCAGGAAGAATCCGGTAGCGTGGCGTTTGCAGTTCTGGGTGGCGTGTTTAGTGAGGGAATTGACCTGCCAGGGGATCAATTGATCGGCGCTTTTGTGGCGACTTTAGGCTTACCGCCTTTTGATGCCTGGCACGAGATTCTCAAATATCGGCTGCAGCAGCGTTTTGGTGCCGGCTATGAATACACCTATCTGATTCCGGGCTTACAAAAAGTGGCTCAGGCTGCTGGAAGAGTGATTCGCACGCCAGAGGATCAGGGGGTGATCTGGCTGATAGACGACCGCTTTTTGCAGGCGGCCAATCTATCGTTGTTACCGGGCTGGTGGTTCGATACCGGGGGCGGTGAATAACGCGCCCCTGGTTCCCGGCAGTACCAATCAGCCGAAGTGGTAAAACGCCATTTTGTTGCCGTCGCGATCCCTCAGGTAGGCGCCGTAAAACTGGTCTTCAATGCGCTGTCCTGGCTCGCCGTCACTGGTGGCTCCCAGCTCGATGGCTTTCTGGTAGTAGGAATCAACAGCTTCTTTAGAGCCTGGCCAGAAGGCCAGCATGTTGCCGTTACCCGGCTGGCTTGGCTCTCCATCGAACGGTGTGCAAACGGCCAGCGAGGGTCCCTTCATGCTCTCGCCAATAAACGCAATGCGGCCCATATCCAGCAGCAGCTTTGCGCCCATGCCGCTTAAAAGTTTCGTGTAGAACGCCTTGGCTTTTTCCATATCACTGACACCGATGGTGACGTATCCGATCATGCTTTATTCTCCTAAATCGCCCTCATA
>JBQCZX010000038.1:0-17742 GCA_052089485.1 Marinobacter sp.
ATTGGCGGCGAGTGGGTTGCCCCGGTTAAAGGGCAACACTTTGAGAACATTACGCCGATAACGGGCAATGTGATCTGCGAGATTCCACGCTCTACAGCGGAAGATATCGAACTGGCCCTTGATGCGGCGCACAAAGCAGCTCCAGCCTGGGGGCGCACCTCAGCAGCAGAGCGCTCTAACATCCTTCTGAAAATTGCCGACCGCATTGAAGCCAACCTCGAAAAACTGGCGGTTGCAGAAAGTTGGGATAACGGCAAGGCCGTGCGCGAAACCCTGAACGCGGACATTCCGTTAGCGGCAGATCATTTTCGCTATTTTGCCGGCTGTATTCGTGCGCAAGAAGGGCACATGGGCGAGATTGACCAAAATACCGTGGCTTTTCATTACCACGAACCCTTGGGTGTGGTTGGCCAGATCATTCCCTGGAACTTCCCAATCCTTATGGCCGCATGGAAGTTGGGGCCTTGCCTGGCTGCAGGTAACTGCACGGTGCTCAAACCAGCAGAGCAAACGCCTGCGAGTATTCTAGTGCTGATGGAAGTCATTGGTGATCTGCTGCCACCGGGCGTTCTGAACGTTGTAAACGGCTACGGCATTGAAGCAGGGCAGGCTCTTGCGACCAGCAAGCGCATCGCCAAGATTGCATTCACCGGTTCTACGCCAGTCGGCTCCCACATTCTTAAGTGTGCAGCTGAGAACATTATTCCTTCGACTGTTGAGCTGGGCGGCAAGTCCCCCAATATCTACTTCTCCGATGTGATGAACGCCGAACCAGAATTTGTCGACAAGTGCGTTGAAGGCCTGGTGCTTGCCTTCTTCAATCAGGGTGAAGTGTGCACCTGTCCTTCTCGCGCGTTGGTGCAGGAAGACATGTACGAAGAGTTTATGCAAAAGGTTGTTGAGCGCACTAAGGCGATCAAGCGCGGTAATCCTCTGGATACCGACGTGCAAGTAGGTGCACAGGCCAGTAAAGAGCAGTACGACAAGATTATGTCCTACCTGCAAATCGGTAAGGAAGAAGGCGCAACTGTTCTCACCGGTGGTGATCGTGAAGACTTGGGTGGCGAATACGACAATGGTTTCTACATCCAGCCTACGCTGTTCAAAGGCGATAACAGCATGCGGGTGTTCCAGGAGGAAATCTTTGGCCCGGTTGTAGCTGTTACTACCTTCAAGACAGAAGAAGAAGCGCTCGCGATTGCCAACGATACAGAGTTTGGTCTTGGTGCCGGCGTTTGGACCCGCGATACCAACCGTGCCTACCGTATGGGCCGCAGCATTCAAGCTGGCCGAGTGTGGATGAACTGCTATCACGCATACCCCGCCCACGCCGCGTTCGGTGGTTATAAGAAGTCTGGTATCGGTCGTGAAACGCACAAGCTGGCGCTGGATCACTACCAGCAAACCAAGTGCATGCTGACCAGCTATGACATCAATCCGCTAGGATTCTTCTGATTTGAATGTTGTGCCACTCCCCCTCCAGCGGGGGGAGATTTCCTCTCCGACTTCTGCCGGGAAGGTTTTTCTGAGTGGTTGCGTTGTTGTGTCCTGCACTTTTGGCCCTTTACGGGCCTTTTTTTGTTTTTGTCCTGTCTGCCGAACCCTTTGTTTTAGCTTTGGTTCTGATCCCGCCTCCCATACAACTTACGGCCTTGCCAAAACAGTGCGAAAGTACCATATGGGTATCTGATATCTGTCTTTAGGATGGGTTGTAGGGCATCGGCAATGCTGTCGACCCCTCCTTGATGCAAAAATAATCATGACAAAATAGGTGAGCATTATGTGGACTAAACCAGCTTATGAAGATCTGCGTATCGGTTTCGAAGTTACCATGTACTTCGCCAACCGCTGAAGGCTGAAGCGGCCAGTGCCATAATGCTGGCCGTTTTATTCCGGAGCTTCTGCCCATGTATATCCATATTCTTGGTTCTGCTGCTGGAGGCGGTTTTCCGCAGTGGAACTGTAACTGCGCCAACTGCGATGGTTTTCGCAAAGGCACACTGAACGCCCATGCACGAACTCAGTCCTCCATTGCGGTCAGCGAAGATGGCGAGCGCTGGATTTTATTTAACGCGTCACCGGATATTCGTGCCCAGTTGGCCGCCTGCGCGGCTATGCAGCCTGCCCGGGCACTCCGGGATACGGGCATCAACGCCGTTTTACTGTTTGACAGCCAGGTTGATCACACCACTGGCCTATTGACCTTGAGAGAGGGGCTGCCACTCGACGTATGGTGCACTGCGCAAGTGAAGGAAGACCTTAGCTCCGGGTTTCCGTTATTCCCGATGCTGAAACACTGGAACGGTGGGCTTAACTGGCGAGAAGTGGCGGCCTCGGAGTCTGCAGTTTTTACCATTCCTTGTGCGCCTGCACTGAACCTGACAGCCATCCCTTTGCTGAGCAATGCGCCACCTTATTCGCCACGCCGGAATAACCCTCATCCCGGCGACAATATTGGTATTTTTATCGAAGACACCCGAACCGGGCAGAGCGTGCTTTACGCGCCTGGCTTGGGCCAGATGGATTCGCGCATTCTTTCGTGGATGCGCAAAGCCGATGTGTTGATGGTGGATGGCACGGTATGGCACGACGATGAAATGATTCGCCAGGAAGTGGGCACCAAAACCGGCCAGGACATGGGGCACCTCGCCCAGAGCGGGCCGGGCGGCATGATTGAAGTGCTCGATACCATGTCTGCCAAACGCAAAATCCTGATCCATATAAACAACACCAACCCGATCCTGAACGAAGACTCGCCCGAGCGTGCGCAACTGGCGCAGCACGGCATTGAAGTGGCGTGGGACGGGATGCAGGTCGAACTTGTGGGGCCATCATGAACGCCATCGCTAAAACCATCATGAACCGAACAGACTTTGAGCAGGCTCTGCGGGATAAAGGCCAGCTTTACCATATCCATCATCCCTATCACAAAGCCATGTACAGCGGGCAATGCACTCCGGAACAGATCCGTGGCTGGGTTGCTAACCGCTATTACTATCAGATTATGATTCCCCGCAAAGACGCCGCCATTATGGCGAATTGCCCGGACGCGGGCGTGCGCCAGCAATGGTTACAACGCATTCTCGATCATGATGGTCACGAAGGGGATTGCGGCGGCATTGAAGCCTGGTTGTGCCTGGCCGAATCGGTAGGGCTGAGCCGGGAAGAGGTGATTGATCAGCGCCACGTATTGCCTGGAGTAAGATTCGCGGTAGATGCCTATCTGAATTTTGCCCGGCGGGCGACCTGGCAGGAGGCAGCGTGCTCCTCCCTGACGGAATTGTTTGCGCCCGAAATACACCAGTCCCGGCTGGACAGTTGGCCGCAGCATTATCCGTGGATAGATGAGCGCGGCTACAGCTACTTTCGTAAGCGGCTTTCCGAAGCACGGCGTGATGTAGAGCATGGTTTGACCATTACGCTCGACCACTTTGTTTCGCAAACCGAGCAGGCCCGTGCACTGGATATTCTGCAGTTCAAGCTGGATATTCTCTGGGCCATGCTAGATGCCCTCACCATGGCGTATAGCCATAAAACGCCACCGTTCCATACGGTTACTGACCAGCAAGTCTGGCACCGGGGGCTTTGATGGAGGTTGTCATGGTAAACGTACTTCGCTTTCGGCGCGGGTTCCGGTTTCAGTGGGAGCCAGCGCAGCAGTGTCACGTACTGTTGTACCCAGAAGGGATGGTGAAGCTTAACGACAGCGCCGGCGCTATTCTGAACGAAGTGGATGGGCAGCGTAATGTTGCGGATATTGTGTCTGCACTGGAACAGAAGTTTCCGGATGCGGGAGCACTGACAAGCGACGTGTGCGAGTTCCTTGAGCACGCCCGGAATCAACATTGGCTGGAGCTGTCATGACTCTTTCTACACCGGTTGCAACGGGCAAGGCTGATGTGAACATCGGGCCACCGCTATGGTTGCTGGCAGAGCTGACTTATCGCTGCCCGCTGCAGTGCCCTTACTGCTCAAACCCGCTGGATTTTGCTCAAACGGAGAAGGAACTCACCACGGATGAGTGGGTTCAAGTGTTGCGGCAAGGGCGAGAGATGGGGGCGGCACAACTCGGGTTTTCCGGTGGTGAACCGCTGGTGCGCCCAGACCTTGAAGAACTTATAGCAGAGGCCCGCTCGCTGGGGTATTACACCAATTTGATCACTTCTGGCCTTGGCCTGACAGAAGCCAAAGTGAACGCCTTTGCCGAGGCTGGCCTGGATCACATTCAGGTGAGCTTTCAGGCATCAGACCCCGAGCTCAATAACGCCATCGCCGGCTCGCGAAAAGCGTTTGACCAGAAGTTGAAAATGGCCCGCGCTGTCAAAGAAGCGGGTTATCCAATGGTGCTCAACTTTGTGATTCACCGCCATAATATTCATCAAATGAAAGACATTATGACGCTGTGCGAGCGCCTGGGAGCCGACTTCGTGGAACTGGCGACGTGTCAGTATTACGGTTGGGCGCTCGAAAATCGGGAAGGGCTGATGCCGTCTAAAACACAGTTGGAGAAAGCCGAACGGGAGGTGAATGACTACCGGGCAGAGCTTGAGGCTTCTGGTTCTATTATGAAGCTTATTTTCGTAACCCCGGATTATTACGAAGAACGCCCGAAGGCGTGCATGAACGGTTGGGGCAGCCTGTTCCTGACGGTTGCCCCGGATGGCACCGCTTTGCCATGCCATAGTGCGCGCCTGTTACCCATCGACTTTCCAAATGTTCGCGACACAAGCTTGAAATCAGTTTGGTACGACAGCCCCGGCTTTAATCACTACCGTGGCGACGCCTGGATGCCAGAGCCCTGTCGTTCCTGTGATGAGAAGGAAAAGGATTTTGGCGGCTGCCGCTGCCAGGCGTTTTTGTTAACGGGCAATGCGGATAATGCCGACCCGGTTTGCAGCAAGTCTTCTTATCACGATCGTATTCTGGCTGCTCGTAAAGCTGCAGACCACGCCACGGTTGGCATAGCTGAGCTGACCTATCGCAACGCAGACAATTCCAGACTGTTCTTCAAGAGCTGACCGTGCTGGGGCCTTCTAAAATCCGGGTACTTAGCGCCAGTGAAGCCTGTGAAGGCTACACCCAGCGCACCAACCTCGTCGCCTGTGAGGCAGGTTTGTTCTGGCTGCAGAATGAGCCTCACACCGGCATTAACCGGCTATGGCACCTCCCACACCGGAATAACGGAACCGCTCAGTTGCATAATGCCGGTCTTAGCATTCGCAGTCAGGTGAACGGCTATGGTGGTGGCGCCATTGCGGCCTCGTTAACAGGCACGTTTGTGGTCAGTGACTGCCAGCGAATCCATTTTGTTCGTCACGACGATGGCCATAGCCAGGCACTGACAAGCGATGCAGCAGCCTATGGCGGGCTTGCGGCCGACCCTTTAAGGGATCGGGTGCTTGCTGTCCGTGAATCTGACAATGCTGAAAGGGGGCCAGTTCATGGTCAGCAAGAGTTGGTTGCTGTTGCGTTAACGGGCGAAATTGAGGTGTTGCATAGTGGTGAAGACTTTTATAGCGCACCCGCACTCTCTGCGGATGGCCGCCACATAGCTTGGGTAAGCTGGCAGTTGCCCGACATGCCTTGGTTGCGAACACGCCTCTGGACCGCAAACATCGGTAGTGACGGTACGTTGAAGAATTGCCAGGTTCGCGATGCACCCAAAGAAGCTTCTGTTCAGCAGCCCGTTTTTGCAGGTCGGACACTTTGGGTGATGTCGGATCATGAGGGTTGGTGGCAACCCTGGCAGGTTGACCATCATGTGGTATCGAGCCGCTGGATGATCGGCGACCATGTGCTTCCGCTGGATCATGCGAATGCGCCTTGGCAACTGGGTGAGTCCCATCATTGCTCGTTACCCGGTGCCCGATGGGCGCGAGTGTGTTATCGCAACGGTACAGGTGAACTCTGGCTTTCAGAGCGAGGAGCCGGCGGGTGCGTACGGGTTGCCAGTAGCTTTAGTGATTTCCGCTGTTTGTGTGTCGCCGGCGGGCATCTTTATGCGATTGCTAAATCGACTTCCCGGTTAGATGCGGTGCTACGAATTGACCCAGACACCGGCCATATGTGCGTGGTCGCAGGCGGCGAGGAAGCCCTGCCTGGGTGTGAAGTTTCACTGCCAAAGGCGTTTCGGATACCTGCACGCCATAACGAAGCCCAACCCCCTCAGGGTTTCTATTATTCCCCCGTTGCCCATTGTGCCAATGAGCCCCCACTCATCCTTATCGCTCACGGTGGCCCAACGTCTGCGGCTTACCCGGTCTTTAATCCGCAGGTTCAGTACTGGTGCCAACAGGGCTTTGCGGTTGCTGAGGTAAATTACCGTGGAAGCAGTGGTTTTGGCCGAAATTTCAGGCTCTCGCTGGCGGGCCAGTGGGGGAAGGCTGATGTGCAGGATATGGCCAGAGCTGCAGACCATCTAACTGTTGCCGGCCTTGCGAATGCTCAACAGGTGTTTATTCAAGGCCGCAGTTCCGGAGGCTATACGGCGTTAATGGCTTTGGTGGGGAGCTGCCGTTACACCGCTGGCGCCAGTCTCTATGGTGTGACCGACCCGCTGCAGTTGCGGCGTATGACTCATCGCTTTGAATCCGGGTATCTGGATTGGTTACTGGGTGAGCCTGAGCGGTATTTTCAACGCTGGATTGCCCGCACGCCCAGTCTTCAGGCGACAGCTATAAGCACCCCTGTCATTTTTTTCCAGGGAGGGCAGGATAGAGTTGTTGTGCCTGAACAGACCAGAGAGATGGTTGGGGCTATGAAAGAATTGGGGCAAACACCTGAGTTGCTCTGGTTTGAGGCGGAAGGCCACGGGTTCATACAGCAAAAAAATCAGGTGAGAATGCTTGAAGGACTCCATGGGTTTTATAAGAAACATAGTCTAAAGCCGGTGAACCTTCAGAAAACTTGAGTTAAGCTCTCGGGTATTCCAATAAAAAAACGTAATGTTGAGAGCATTCTCATGAGCCATGACATATCTGTACTGCGAAAATTTGTCTCGCCAGAGATCGTTTTCGGCGCTGGAGCCCGCAGATCCGTTGCAAATTTTGCGAGCAACCTCGGAGCAAAGCACGTATTTCTGGTGTCTGATCCAGGTGTTTTGGCGGCAGGTTGGGTTGATGAAATCGTTACCTTATTGACGGATGCGGGCTTACGTTCAACGGTTTTTACCGGTGTATCTGCCAACCCCCGCGTGGATGAGGTGATGGCCGGCGCTGAGCTCTATAAATCTTCCGAGTGCGATGTGATTGTTGCCATCGGCGGCGGAAGCCCTATGGATTGCGCAAAGGGCATCGGGATTATCGCGAGCAATGGCCGCCATATTCTCGATTTTGAAGGCGTAGATACTATTTCTAACCCGCCACCACCGTTGATCCTGATTCCAACAACTGCCGGCACCTCGGCCGACGTGTCACAATTTGCCGTCATTTCCGATCCCAGTCGTCGGTTCAAATTCTCCATCATAAGCAAAGCCGTGGTGCCGGATGTTTCACTGATCGATCCGGAAGTGACCGAAACCATGAGCGCTTATTTAACAGCCTGCACCGGCGTAGATGCGTTGGTACATGCGATTGAGGCGTTTGTATCTACGGGTAGCGGGCCACTAACAGACTCTCATGCGCTCGAGGCTATCCGGCTGATTAACCGCAATCTTGAACCGTTGGTCGATAACACCTCTGACCCGTTCCTGCGAGAGCAGATTATGCTGGCCTCCATGCAGGCCGGACTGGCTTTCTCTAATGCCATACTGGGTGCCGTTCACGCCATGGCTCACAGCCTCGGTGGCTTTTTGGATCTGCCCCATGGCCTCTGTAACGCACTGCTTTTGGAGCATGTGGTGGCTTACAATTTCCGTTCGGCAGAAGACCGCTTTAGGCGGGTTGCGGAAGCAATGGATATTGACACCCGCGGAATGGGTAAGCCTGAAATCCAGAAGCGTCTTATGAATCGCATCGTTCAACTCAAGCGTAAGGTCGGCTTGGAAGACAGTCTGGCGAACCTCGGTGTTAGCGTGTCTGACATTCCCTATCTATCTGGGTTCGCCCTTCAGGACCCCTGCATACTTACCAATCCTCGAAAATCATCGTTGAGAGATGTTCAGGTTGTCTATGAAGAAGCCCTCTGACGAGCAAGCCAGTGACTATGGCATTGGAGATTTGCTGGGTTTTGGTAGCCAATCTGTTCGAAAGAACTATTACCCCGCACTGCAAGACCGCATTGAAGAGCTTGAGCAGGAGCGTAACCGTTACAAATGGCTGTTTGAGAATGCGCTACATGGCGTTTTTCAAGGTAATTTAAGGGCTGGGTTCCTGGCATGTAACCCGGCCATGGCGAAAATTTGCGGCTACGATAGCCCGGAGGATCTTAAGCGCCGAGTGATTCGTCTGCGAGAGCAGCTTTTCTGTAGCTCCAGCGAGTTTGATGATTTGCGCCAGGATTTGCTTGATCGAGGCAGGCTCAGCGCCCGTGAAACTCGGCTACGGCGGGCAGATTCGGCCCCGGTACATGTTGCAATTACTCTGTTGCGGCGGCCAGATCTTGGGCCAGAGGTAGTGGAAGCGTTTGTTGCGGATATTACCGAGCGGGTCCAGTCCCGTGAAAAGCTGGTGCAAATGAATGCCAATCTTGAGCGCAGGGTTGATGAGCGCACTGCCGCTCTGCAACAAGCCAACTCTGGTTTGCATTATCAGATTGAAGAGCGTGAAAAAGCCGAACGAGAGTTGGTAATTGCTGTACAGGCTGCCCAGGATGCGAACCGCAGCAAGGATAAGTATTTAGCGGCGGCGAGCCATGACCTGCTGCAGCCATTGAACGCCGCCCGCCTTATGATCTCCGCACTTCAAGAAAGCCAGTTACCCGCCGAAGAGGGCCGCATGGTTCAGCAAGTGCACCGTGCACTGGAAGGGGCAGAAGACCTGCTGGCAGATCTGCTGGATATCTCAAAGTTGGATCAGCAAGCGATGGTGCCTGACCTGGTGATGACCGATGCAGCCGCTTTGGTTAATGGGCTTGGTGAGGAGTTTGAGGCTATCGCAGCAAACGCCCAACTCGATTTCCGTATTCGTACCATACCGGCCATGGTTAAAATCGATCAGCGCATGCTAACCAGAATTATAAGAAACCTGCTTAGTAACGCCTTTCGGTACACCCCTAACGGTCGCGTTTTACTGGCTATGAGAGCAAGGCGCAACGCCCTTCGCATTGAGGTTTGGGATACTGGCGTAGGCATTGAGGGAAGTAAGTTAGAAGAGATTTTCACTGAGTTTCATCAGCTCTTGCCGCAAGGTACCGGTGGTCGCCAGGGTGCCGGGCTAGGGCTGGCCATTGTCGAGCGCATGGTACGGGTTTTGGAGTGCAAAATGGATGTTGTTTCACGTCCTGGGCGCGGGTCGCGGTTTGCGCTGGTGCTGCCTATGGATGTAAACGATGAGCAACACACCATTAAGCCCAGTGTTAATCCGGCGCAGATTTTTGCCCAAGGGTTCGCAGGCGCAAAAATACTGGTTATTGATAACGATTTTTCAGTTCTGGAAAGTATGAAATTGTTGCTTGAGCGCTGGGACTGCTCAGTTGTTACGGCCTCAAGCGAGGCGGCTGCACTTGCATGCCTGGAGCAGACAGGCGAGCTTCCGGTGGCTATATTGGCAGATTATCATCTGGACTATGAGCTGACAGGGTCTGATGCAATTCATGCTGTTCGTAAGGTGCTGGGGCAGACTATACCTGCAGCTCTGATAACGGCCGACCATAGCGTTGAAACACGACAGCTGATGCGGGCCCAACAACTGCCTATTCTTAATAAACCGGTTAAACCAAATCGGTTGCGGGCGTTGTTATCTAGCCTGTTAGCGTCGGGCTGACTAACCAGTAGCCGGAAGCGGAGTGAGTCGCCATATGAACGCATACACCATCGTGGACTTGGGAATGCGTCATCGCACGGCGCATTACGCGCCACCTACATCTTCACCATTGCGCGACGTCTGACGCACTTGTCAGCTTTGCGGTCAGTGCTGCGCGATCATGAACGTCCAGCTTGTCGTAAATACGCCGGGTGTGGGTGACGACCGTGCACGTGCTCATATTCATCCGTCGGGCAATTTCGGCGTTGGGGATGCTCTCGACCAGTAGCAGACAAATCTGCATCTGTCGCCGCGACAGGTTCGGTAGCTCTCTTAACCGGCGTATGACCCGCACAGGCAAGGGTTCCTGATGACGAATATGAATGCCTATCAGCGGTGCCAGTTCGGGCACAGCCTCATGTATGCCTTCGCTGCTCAACCAATGGGCTCGAAAGCTGAAGCCGCCCAAACCATTGCGATAATGACAGACAGGAGGGGCAGCCGCTGATTCGCGGGCACCGAAAACATTAGTCAGGCCTCGACAGATTTGGATGACCGGCGTTGGCAGTTCCAGGTCAATGGGATGAACCCCTGCGGGGATTGCCGATCGTCCCGCCAGCATCAGCAGTCGGCGTGCCTGCTTGCAAAGGTGACATATCCGGCCTTTGGGATCGGCGATGACGAATCCTTCGTATCCGCTGTCTACAAGCGGTACCTGACCTGAAGGTGCGGCCGCCGTCAATGCGTGTGCAATGAACGGCATCAACGTTGCCAGCAACCGTTTTTCGTCGGCGTTAAACTCAGGATCGCCCTCGCACCGGTGCAAAACCAATCCCCCAAGCGCAACACCGCTTTCCCGCGCCACAGCTATGAGACTCGTGTGGAAATTCACCATGCGACAAAACAGGTTGTAATAATCGTGCTGGAAGTACTCGCGCCGGCTGACCTTGAGCATCTCGTCAAACATCAAAACGGTTTTGACGCCAAGCATCACG
This sequence comes from Marinobacter sp., assembly GCA_052089485.1. Lineage (GTDB taxonomy): Bacteria > Pseudomonadota > Gammaproteobacteria > Pseudomonadales > Oleiphilaceae > Marinobacter. The sequence continues at coordinate 10,835 of JBQCZX010000038.1, forward strand.
TCCTGGAACGACAGGATGACCTCGTTTTCGCGGCGGTTATAAAACTCGTCGAAGTAGATCGGCAGGAATGGCAGCACCTCGTCGATGTTCTCGACCAGAGTATTGCCCATCTCGCCATACGGGTCAGACCAGGTAAAGCCGTTGGCGTAAGACGGGATCAGCTCATGCAACTCAGCCAGCACCGCCGGCATGATCGCCTCGCCACCCAGACCGAGACAGCAAAGCTGCTTGATGCGCGCCTCAGCGTTTGCGGTGAGATTCATAGCGTCCTGTCCCCATCAGCACGCCTGGCTAATAGCCAGTTTTGCGCTGCTGAATCCATTTGACTCCTATAACTTTAGTCTAGTCTGCCCATCGCTAAAAATGTAGCACCGGAGGGGACATCTTTCGGGCGCCCTGTGTGGCAACAATAGACCCAAGCGATAAAAGAATCCGGCAACGTGATTGCTATGAAAATCGAATCCTTGTCCGCGGCTTTATTGAACAAATTTAGGACAGAAAAGGATCTAGGCACGATTTTTCGCGATTCCGACAATCTGTTCGGTCGCAAAAAAAGAGGTCGGATTAGCCAACCAAGCGCCCGTGGCGCGCTCGCTGTCGCGCAAGGAACAGGAGTAAAACATCATGCCAACAACAACCACCTATCCTGGTGTCTATGTCGAAGAAATCCCCAGCGGCGTGCGCACCATTACCGGTGTTGCCACTTCCATTACGGCCTTCATCGGCCGGGCAAAACGTGGGCCGGTGAATGTCGCCACGACGATTAACAGTTTTCCCGATTACGAACGCCTGTTCGGCGGCCTGGATCTCAACAGTGCTCTGAGTTTTGCGGTCAAAGATTATTTTCTCAACGGTGGTAGCCAGGCCGTGATCGGGCGCCTTTACCGTAACGACGATGAGGCCTCGACTGCAGAGATAACTGCCGGCACATTGATACTGCAAGCTGCCAATCAAGGTGCCTGGGGCAATGCCTTACGCGTACGGATCGACTTTGATGTTTCAGCTGAGGTGGCGGCCGATCAAGGGCTGGCGGAGACTGACCTGTTCAACATCACCATCCAGGACGCAAGCACAGGCGCTACCGAGCGCTACCTGAATGTCTCTGTTGCCGATGGTCCGCGGCGAATCGACAATGTACTAATCCAGCAATCGGGCCTGGTGCGTACCAGCGGCGCATTAGCGGCAAGCCGCCCCGCGGCAAGCGCCGACCCTCAGCCAGGCGAAGACCCTTTTGGTGACAATACCCCCGCCACCAACTATGTCGTTACTACGGAAGCGTCGGATGGCGCCGCCCTGCGGACTGTTGACTACACAGGCGCAGGCTTAAGCGCGGCCAAACAAGGTCTGTATGTGCTGAAACAGGCAGATTTATTCAATTTGCTGTGTCTGCCATCAGAGGGTGCCAATGGGGATTATCCTGCGGGCCTGGTGGATGCAGCCATAGCACTTTGTGTGGAAGAACGCGCCTTGCTGTTGGTGGACTCACCCAGTGACTGGACAGAACCTAGTGATGCCATCGCCGGCCTCGATGCAGTTGCCACCAAAAGCAAGAATGCCGCGCTGTTCTTTCCTCGCCTTAGACAGCCCAATCCACTGCGGGGCAACCAAATAGAAGAGTTCGTACCCTGCGGTGCGGTGGCTGGCGTGATGGCACGAACCGACACACAGCGCGGGGTATGGAAAGCACCGGCGGGCATCGAAGCCACTCTGCGGGGTGTGCCTGAATTTTCGGTGAAACTGAATGATGCGGAAAATGGCCAGTTGAATCCATTGGGGATCAACTGCCTGCGGGCCTTTCCTAACATTGGCCGAATTGTCTGGGGCGCGCGCACCTTGCGTGGCGCCGACATATTGGCCGACGAATACAAGTACATTCCGGTACGCCGGCTTGCGCTCTTTATTGAAGAAAGTCTGTACCGAGGCACCCAATGGGTGGTGTTCGAGCCCAATGACGAACCCCTGTGGGCGCAAATCCGGTTGAGCGGAGGCGCCTTCATGCACAACCTTTTCCGTCAGGGCGCTTTTCAGGGCACCACGCCGCGACAGGCCTATTTCGTCAAGTGCGATAAGGAAACCACCCCGCAGAATGATATTGACCGGGGTATCGTCAATATTGTGGTCGGTTTCGCGCCGTTAAAGCCGGCAGAATTCGTCATTATCAAGCTCCAGCAGATTGCTGGCGAACTTGAGGTTTGAAGGAGAAGACCATGGCCCAATTCAGCGCCAATCCACAACGATTTGATCCCTACAAGAACTTCAAGTTTCGTGTTAAATGGGACGGCAAATTTGTCGCCGGCGTGAGTAAGGTCGGCGCACTCAAACGCACCACAGAAATGGTGGAGCACCGTGAAGGCGGCGACCCCAGCACGGTGCGCAAGTCTCCTGGGCAATCCAAATATGAGGCGATCACCCTGGAACGGGGTGTTACCCATGACCCCGAATTCGAGAAGTGGGCCAATAAGATATGGAATTTTGGTTCCGGCTTGGGTTCCGAAGTGTCGCTCAAGGATTTTCGCAAAGACCTCATCATCGAAATGTACAACGAGGCCGGTCAGCTAGTCATAGCCTATAAAGTGTATCGCTGCTGGGTGTCGGAGTATCAGGCGCTGCCGGAGCTGGATGCCAGTGCCAACGCGGTCGCTATTCAAACGTTAAAACTGGAAAACGAGGGTTGGGAGCGCGATTACGAGGTGTCAGAACCAACTGAGCCTGAATTCACCGAGCCTGAAGGGTAAACGCCCATGAAACCCCTCGCGACAGAGCAGCTACTCAACGTTTGGGAGCAGGGCTTGAATCAGCCCTTGCTGCAACGGGCGCTGACGTTGCTGGTGGCCGCGTATCCAGACAGATCACCCGACGCTTTTGCGACCATGAGTATCGGCCAACGGGATTTACTGCTGCTGCAACTGCGAGAGCGCTTGTTTGGACAACAGTTGTTGAACACCGCGATTTGTCCGCAATGCACAGAACGCGTCGAATGGCAGAGCCGCATTGCTGATTTTGTTATTGCGGCAGATTCAAATCATACCAACACCGATAAGTTTGAGCTGAAAACGGAAGGCTACTGGTTGCGGTTTCGCTTACCCAACAGCCTCGATATTGTCGCCATAACCACGAACGGAGGTGCGGAAAACCCCGCTCAACAGTTGCTACTGCGCTGTATTCTTGAGGCTGAGCAGGGTGGCGTCAATTGCGCCAATGAACCATTGCCTGACCTTGTTATTCAGGCCCTGGCTGAGCGGATTGAATTGTTGGATCCACAGGCAGACATTCGCATAAATCTGAGCTGTCCTGGGTGTTCCCATAGCTGGTTTGCGCTATTCGATATTGCCAGCTTCCTTTGGGTGGAGATCAACGGCTGGGCGGAGCAAATGCTGCAAGCAGTATACCGATTAGCGGCGGCTTACGGCTGGAGTGAGCGGGACATTCTCAACCTCAGTCCGGTACGCCGGCAACTGTATCTGGGGATGGTGGCGCGATGATATCTTTCCTGGAAAACCTGCTGCAACGGCATCAACCGGAACTTCAAAGCCCGCCGGGAGGAAATCTGGCAAGTAACCCGGCAAGCTACATCGTCCAGCCGCGACCGCAATCGCGATTCGAAAGCGACCAGGAAGCTTTCGCCCCACAGTTCGACGGAACGCGCAATGACGAACGTCTTCGCCCGGTACCAGCGGAAACCGAGTCTGACTTATCCCCAGTTCAGAGGGCTGTGGAAAATCGGTCGCCGTCAGCAACAGACGAGGTTAGGCCCCGGCAATCAGCGGCCGCGACACTTGGTGATAATAAGGAGTTCGGCCATGGGCGGAGCGAGGGCGCTAATGGTCATCTTGATGCAGCGGTTCGCGTATTTGATCAAACACCCTTCGAACACGCACCGCAGGAGCAACAACGGGTTCAACCAAAAACCGTTAGCAATCACTCTCCGGCGTCTGCAGAAGGCTCCAGGGCTGTTGCCAATCAGAGCTTTCCGCAGCCAATTGATCTGCACGGAGCTTTGAGTCAAGAGCCAGCCACGCACGAAGACAGCTCTCATCATGCTGAGGACGACAATGCTTTAAATCGGCGCATTGAAACAGTTTTGCAGGCCATTTTGAGCGGTTCAGATCATCAGCCAGTGCAGACTGACGAGCAGCAATCACCCGTTAATCCCGGCGGCCATCGAGTGTTGCCCCGTATGGTGAATCAGACGGCTTCTGATGCAAAGGGCCAGGCCTCGACGCCAGAACCCGTATCAGAGCCCCACGAACCACGCCATCAACCTGAGCAAGTGGGTTCCTTGCAGATTCCGGACTGGTTGGCGGACATTCAGACCGAGCTTCATAGCCGCTGGCGGGAGATAAACAGCCGGGAGGAATCCGAACCTGTGGTCAATGTCACCATTGGCCGGGTCGAAGTTCGAGCGGTTCAGGACAAGCCTGCCAAACAGGCGAAAGCCCGCAAAAGACCGAGCGGGGTGATGACGCTGGAAGCTTATCTCAAACAGCGTGACCGCAGGGGGCAAGTATGAGCTCCCCAGCTGCGATGGCAACGGTGACCGCGACTTTGCAGCACCTGCTGGCCGGTGTGGTGCCTGGGGCGACGGTGACCACACAGCCTCCCAGTACTGCCCGCAACGGCGGCAGCGGCGAACAAATCAATATCTTTCTGTACGGCACCCATTGCAACACGGCGTTCAGCAATGCGCCGATGCCAGGAGAAACACGTCGAGGTGAGCATGCCTACCCGCCAATGCCGTTAGTGCTGAAGTATTTGATTACCGCCTACGGCATCAATGATGACGACATCTCCGGGCAGCAGCTCATGGGGCTGGCGATGAGCCTGCTGCACGATCATCCATTGATCGGCCCTTCGGATATTGTTGGCATCACTCCGGACTCCAATCTGCATCAGCAAATGGAGCGCATCCGCATCACCCCGGATGTGTTGACGCTGGATGACATGTCCAAAATCTGGGCCAGCTTTCAGTCCGCCGAATACCGCCTTTCTACCGGCTACGAAGTGTCAGTGGTGTTGATCGAGAGCACCCGGGCCAGCAGAGCGCCTTTGCCTGTGCTGAAAAGAGGGGAGCAAGATCAAGGTGTGGATATGGTAACCGCGCCATCGGCGTTGCTCACGGGTTTGCGTTTTGCAGACCAAAAACCGGGTGCAGAACTGGGCGACGTCGTTACCTTACTGGGTGAGCATTTAAACACTGAACATACCAGCGTTCGCCTGCAGCATCCTCAGTTAGCCGACCCGCTCGAGGTTCAGCCGCAAGCCAGTCAAAGTGACACCGAAATGGCGGTGCAACTGCCTGCGCTGACAGACGATGCGGCGCTGGGCTTCAACTGGCCGGCGGGTTTTTATACGCTCCAGTTGGTGATGCAACGTCCTGACACACCAACATTGGTAAGCAATTCGCTATCCATGCCGCTGTCGTCACAAGTTGAGAGCATTACCCCAACCACTGCGCCCGCAGGCGATGTGGTACTGAACATAGAATGCTTGCCGCAGATAAAAGCAGGTCAAAGGGTCGCATTGCTGTTCAGCGATCAGATTATTACGCCAGATGCTGTAGTTACACCCGTCGATCCGACCGGGACCTCCACACTCACCTTTACGGTTCGCAACGCGCTTGCCCGAACCATGCCCTATGTCGTGCGCCTCAGAGTAGATGGTGTCGATAGTATTCCCGTCGACTTTTCAGCCGCAACGCCGCAATTCGCCGCCAACCAACAGGTGACCATACATGAGTAACCAGACGGATTGGCTCGAGCTTAATGAGCGTCACCTGTCGGCGACGGTTGCCTGGTTACGCCTCAGGCTGTTACGACTGGTGCCGGAGTCGACAGCAGCCATAATAACGCCACCCGAAACGGTCGGCGGCGGGTGGCTCAAACGCAGTAAAAACAAAAACAATAAAAGACTGCCCAGTCCCTCGTCTGAGGCCGACGATGAACAGATTGAGCAGGCCCATGAGGCAATGCGCAAGCTGGAAGCAGCAGAGCCACCGCCGGCGTTGACGCTGCTAGCCAACGCGCTGGGCATGTCAACATTCGACACTAATGTTTTGGCTCTGTGTGCCGCTTTGGAACTGGACCCTGGCATCGCCGGTCTTTGTGCAAAAGCCCAGGATGATAGCAACAAACCCTACCCAACGTTTGCCCTGGCCTTTGCTTTATTCGACGACCCTGACTGGCATGGGTTGGCACCTAATGCTCCGTTGCGATACTGGCGGTTGCTGGACATCAACCAGCCCGGCAGCCAATCGCTCACCAGTGCCGCACTTGGCATCGATGAACGCATTGTGAATTACCTCAAGGGGCTTAATTATCTCGATGATCGGCTGGCACCTTTGCTCGATCCGATAGTGATTCCCTCAGACATGGATGAACTACCGCCCTCCCAGCAGCAGGTGGTGGATCAAATTGTTGGCGGTTTAAAGGCCGGCAACGACGGGCAGAGAATCCCGGTGGTCGAATTGTTGGGTCATGACAGCGCCAGCAAAAAACTGATCGCCGCAAGGGTTGTTCTGTCACTTGGGTTCAATCTGTTTGCCATCGACCAAAAAACACTGCCAGGCCAAACCGGCGATTTTGAAACCTTTGTGCGTCTCTGGGAGCGGGAATCCCGGTTTGTGCCGCTGGCTTTGTATGTTGATGTGACGGCCGGAAGTGACGCTCAATCGACACTCCTCAAGCGTTTTCTCGAACGCAGCAGCGGCCTTGTTTTTCTCGACTTGGAGGAGGTGGGTACACCGCTCGCCCACCACCGGATTGCCGCTGAAATCAACAAACCCACTCCGCAAGAGCAACAACAACTCTGGCAGGAGACGCTGCAGGACCACCAGGCGCAAAGCAACGACCAGTCAAAGCGCCTGGCTGAGCAGTTTTCCTTCACCCAGCCTGAAATCAGGCATCTTGCCA
>JBQCZX010000038.1:17752-26503 GCA_052089485.1 Marinobacter sp.
AATGGATGAATCTGCAGACAGTGAAACAGTATTGGATGACAATTTATGGCAGACCTGTCGCTTGGCTGCCCGTGCGGGCATGGAGCAATTGGCAAGGCGAATAGATACCAAAGCCGGTTGGGACCAATTGGTACTACCACCAGAACAAAAGGCCCTCCTGCAACAAATTGTCGGCCAAGTGGCCCAGCGCAATTGTGTTTATGAAGACTGGGGCTTCCGGGAGCAAATGAACCGGGGGTTGGGGATCAATGCGTTGTTTGTCGGTGAAAGCGGTACCGGTAAAACCATGGCCGCCGAAGTGATCGCCAGCGCTCTTGAGCTAGACCTCTACCGTATCGATTTATCATCCGTGGTCAGCAAATACATCGGCGAAACCGAAAAGAACCTGCGCAAGTTATTTGATGCTGCCGAAGACAGCGGCGCGATTTTACTGTTCGACGAAGCCGATGCACTGTTTGGTAAGCGCAGCGAAGTGAAAGACAGCCATGACCGCTACGCCAATATTGAAATCAACTATTTATTACAGCGCATGGAGTCCTATCGAGGGCTGGCAATTTTAGCCTCCAATATGAAAAACGCCCTCGATAAAGCCTTTGTACGGCGGCTGCGCTTTATCGTGGATTTCCCGTTTCCAGGCATCGAAGAACGAGCCGAAATCTGGCAGAAGGTGTTTCCGCCGCAAACGCCGGTTAATGAACATCTTGATTACCAGCGTCTCGCCAAGCTCAGCCTGACCGGCGGCAATATACACAACGTAGCATTGAACGCTGCATTTCTGGCGGCGCAGCAAGGTGGAGAAATCACCATGCCGTTACTGTTACGAGCGGCGCGCACCGAATACAAAAAACTGGAACGGCCCGCGAAGGAATCGGAGTTTCGCTGGCAGGGGCCGACGGGGGTGGTGTTGTGAATATCAATTTACATATAGAGCGCCTGATTGTGGATGACATTGACATCCAGCCGCAGCAGAGAGGCGAATTGAAAGCGGCTGTGACAGCAGCGCTAAGGCAACAGTTAGTCAGTCAAGGCACTGCCTTTTCGACGCAATCCCATACGAGTTTCTCATCGGTGAACGCTGGTTCAATTTCATTACCAACCAGCCCAGGCACGGAAAGTCTAGGCCAGCAAATTGGTCACGCTATTTATCGAGGTATTGACAAATGAATATGGATCGTGCGCCCCAAACGAAAGATTGTATTCAGCCTAATAAGTTATTGGTTAGTAGTGTCTTGCAGCGAAAATGTGATTGTGGCAATAAGACACTATCTGAAGATGGGTGTACAGCTTGTGCAAATAAAAAAAACGCGCTGCAAAGAAAATTTTCAATAGGTGCGAGTAACGACCCGTTAGAACATGAGGCCGATAGAGTCGCTGATCAAGTGATGTCAAGAAAATCGAGTTCAACTATTAGTAGTGCACCTGTGAAAATACAATGTTCATCAAGTAATACTTTGAGTAGAGAAGAAACGGTTCCATCGAGTGTAAACTCAGTATTGGCTAGATCAGGAAGTCCAATACGTTCAGGGTTAAGAAGGAATATGGAGACACGTTTTGGTCATGACTTTTCTAAAGTACGTATACATACAGACAACTTGGCATCTCGATCAGCGCATGATGTAAACGCACGAGCTTATACCGTAGGTAATAATATTGTTTTCGCCAACGGCCAGTATGCGCCTAGCTCACAAGCAGGAAATAGACTCTTGGCACATGAATTAACTCATACTGTACAGCAAGCAAGTGGGGGTGCAAAAAGAGTACAGCGCGAAAGTTGGAACGATGATGAAACTAACTGTGATTCAGAAGTTACTTATCTCATACAGCTTCTATTTGAAGACACAGCCACCGATACTTGGACCCCCGCACGTAAAACGACATTCAAAAATGCGTATAAGAACTCTATCGAAACTGCATTTAATGCAAATACATTCAAAATAAGGCCATTGGGAGGGTCTGATGCGTGTCCTTGCGCAAACGGATTTTCTCCTCAGTTGAAAATCGATTTTGTCCCCGATGGTGAAAATAGTGTGAGCGAGGATTTGGAAGTCGATGTTGTAGCAAATTCAAATGGAGCAGTTGTTCAGTCTAGTCAAAACACAACTTTTGGGTATGGCGACTTAGATGAATCTGATAACAGCGCAATTGCAAAAGCTAGCTCGGCTCCAGGAGTTACACAAATACCTTCAGTTCATGAATTTGGTCACTTTCTCGGATTACAACATCCAGGACATAACTTAGAAGCTGGCATTTTTGAGGGTTCACGTCTAAGTCCAGGTGCAAATGAATATGGACATACAGGCACAGACGAAAATGGTAGAGCCGTTGATGGACCTAATGACTTGATGGGTAGTGGAATGGGTTTGCGTCCATTTTATTTTGATTCATGGGTAGATCATATTAAGAGTGAGTACAACCGATTTTGTTTTTATAGAATCACATGATTATTGCAAATAGAAATTGAACGAAGTAAAGGGGGTCAGAGTCAATTTATCAAATAGCGGAACCAGAAGATGGATCACGATCGCATCGCTCAGAATAACAACACCTTGCAGGCAGTGACCCCAATGTCTGGTCGTCTACTGCAACGCAAGTGCGCCTGCGGCCAGCATACGCCCGGTGGCGGCCAGTGCGCAGGCTGTGCGGAGAAGAAAAAACTCAAGCAACCGCTGCAGGCCAAACTGCAAATCGGCGAAGCCAATGACAGCTATGAGCAGGAGGCAGATCGGGTTGCTGATCAGGTGATGCGCATATCAAAACCAAGTGTCGGCAATGCGACTGATTATCTTCAGGCAAAACCTTTAGTTCAAAGGCAGGTATCCAATACCCAACATGGCGTTAACGAAGTTCCTTCGATTGTCCACGATGTACTGCGTTCACCAGGACAGCCTTTGGATCAGGCTGCTCGTGATTTTATGGAACCGCGATTTGATCATGACTTAAGTAAAGTGAAAATTCATACTGATGCGAAAGCTTCAGGATCAACTCGTTCTGTAAATGCTCTAGCGTACACTGTTGGTAACCATATAGTCTTTCGATCAGGCCATTATGATTCGCTGAGCAGCCGAGGACGCAAACTCCTGGCGCATGAACTTACACATACCATACAACAAAGCGATAGTTACTTTTCACCCAAAAAATTGAGTATAGGGAAAAAAAATAGTCCGCTAGAAAAAAATGCGGACGTCAACGCAGATCAAGTTATGTCCATTAACACCAATCCAATTAATATTATTAATTCTCTACCACATTTACAGAAGACATGTGGTTCAGCAGCCATTGGTTCTGTTTCAGGCTGTATTGGAATGGGTGGTCAGGACGTGTCGGATTTCGGGCTTAATAGTAACGACATATACAAGTTTGAGCAGGGGTGTGACGATTTTCGTTTAGGCGAAGGTGCACGTTTGGAGAGATTTTCAGAAACGATTTCTCCGGATGCAACAGTAGAGATTCACGGTTTTGCTAGTGAAGAAGGTGATATCGAATTTAACGACAATTTATCTTGTGCTAGAGCAAAAGTAGCTGCAACCAAATTTAGCTCCGCATTCTCTACCGAAATAGCCTTATTTAATCATGGTGCGACCCCCGGGCCACATGAAGATCGACGTAGTGTTGTCATCTCAGTGCTTTCCGAGTCTGAGCGATCAGAAATCCCATCCGAAAGTGAGGAAGTTTGTGCAGACTACATAAATAACTGCCAATTCTATTTATGTAGGGATAGGAAGTATCCGTGTGGATCTAGAGGATACTATCAAGGATATGGACATAAATATTGTCAACGTTTCTCGCAGCAGGCTCGGCCACAGATGACGACAGCTGGGCGGGAATGGATCGATTGTACGCTTAGGTGCTTGCAGGTACATATAGGAAATAATATTCCAGAAAATACACCTTGTGACGAAGTTCGTCGCAGTGCTTTCGATTCTCACGCGGGTTGCTATGTTCAGTGTGGGGTTTGTTCTCTGTCACCTGGAGACCATACCAGGCTTTTAGATACGATAGATTCCGAAGATATAGATTATTCGCAGGTACTTGAAACAGTCGTAGGATGCGGTTTTCTCCTTTTTCCACCATCACCTCCAAGTTCGTCTGGTTTCCAAGGTGAATGTGTCATGAGGCTTGGTGGTTGTAGTCAAACTAGGCCGGCGGGAGTTCCGAGCGAGGAGGAGATCGCGCAATACAACTCTCAATGCCGTGCAGATACAGGATATACCGGTGATGATGTTATTCCTAACGCGGAAGACTGTGAAAGATATTTTGGTCAGTAGAGCTAAAGTCTAAAAGTGTCAGGAGAAAGCGAATCAAAGGCACAATTGATAGGTCAGACTCGATGGATTTGAGAATTTGAATACAGAGCGCTGGGAAGCAGAGCAAAGTAAATTTATTTGAATAGTAGAGCCAGAAGATGAATCACCTGAATCTCCGAAGTCTGAACCTTGTAACCAAGGCCTAACCGCCAGGGGGAAACCATGACAACCTTTCCAGGATCCCCGCGCTTGATCAAAGGCGCTCTGGTAGGAGTGGATATCTTCAATCCACTGGCCAGTGTTGTGGTGTTTCAATACAACCCGGGCACCATGACCCGCCGACTGGAAGCGCGTGCTGCGGGTGGTGATGGTGATCCGGGTGAGGCGACACGCTTGAGCGGTCCGCCCAAGGAAACCATTACTCTCAGTGTCGAAATCGATGCCGCCGATCAACTGGAAGAGGCAAACCCGCTGGCGACCCAGATGGGTATTTACCCCAGCCTGTCAGCCCTTGAAATGATGCTCTACCCAAAGTCCGCGGCGGTGATTGCCAATACCGGACTTTCCCTCATCGGCAGTATTGAAATCCTGCCCGTAGAAGGCCCTTTCGTACTCTTTGCCTGGGGCGCGAACCGGGTGCTGCCCGTGCGCATCACCAGCTTCAGTATCACCGAAGAGGCCTACGATCCGTTGCTAAATCCTATCCTGGCCAAAGTCGAGTTGTCGCTGACGGTGCTGAGTTACCAGGATTTCAGCGTGCTGCATCCGGGCCACAGCCTGTTCCTGGCACATCAGATGGCCAAGGAAGTGATGGCCACGCTGAATGTGGTGAATAGCGCGGAGAATATCGTGTCGGGGTTACAGCTATGAACACATCAACCCGCTTGTTGTTTCCGCCCACCAGTCGTTATCACAACCTGGAGACGGCCCGTTATGAAACCGCCTCCGGCAAAGAGGTTGCCTATCTCAAGCGCCGCTTTGTCCCTGATTCGGATCGTTTCGCGCTGTTGCAGGAGCACCCGGTGGTCGAAGGTGATCGGCTCGATAACATCACCGCGCTGTATCTGGGAGATCCGCTGCAGTTCTGGCGTGTGTGCGACGCCAATAACGCCATGAATCCAGTGGAGCTAACCGCCGAAATTGGCCGGCGGTTGCGCATCACCCTGCCCGACGGTATTCCGGAGGTGCCCAGTGCTACTGAGTAACGCCATTCTCACGCTGATGATCGGGCCATCGGTCCCGGTGCCGGCACCCTTGCCGGTTATCGAAGCCCTGCAAAGTGTGCAGGTGACCAGTTCGCGTGATCGCAGTGGTTTTCAGCTGACTTTTACGGTGGGCAAAAAATCGCTTTTACAACTGGCGTTACTGCCAGCGGGCTATCTTGATCCCATTGTCACCAGGGTGGTCATTATGGTCACTCTCAATGGCACCCCCGGTGTGATTATGGATGGTTTGATAACCCGACAGGAGTTGCAACCCAGCAACGAACCGGGGCAATCGACACTCACGGTGACCGGCGAAGATCTGAGTGTGGCGATGGATATCGTCGAGCTGGTTGTGCCTTACCCGGCAATAACGGATGACGCCAAGGTTGCTGCCGCTCTGGCACCTTATGCCGCTTTAGGGATTATACCCTCGATCATCCCGCCATTGGTTACAGTAGCGCAACCGCCGACCCGTAAAATCGAAAGTCAGGTGAGCATGACTCATTTGACTTATATAAAAAGCCTGGCCAGCAGAAATGGTTATGTTTTTTACATTGAGCCAGGGCCGCTGCCCGGTCAGAACACGGCCTATTTCGGCCCGGATATCAGCGTACCAGTACCTCAAAGTGCCCTGAGTGTGAACATGGATGCCCATACCAATGTGGAGTCCCTAAGCTTTTCACTCGATGGCCTGGCGAAAAAGATTACAGTTTTCACCATCCTTGACCCGATAACCGGAAAAATCCCCATCCCTGTGCCGGTACCGAATGTCAGCATCACCAAACCACCGTTAGGCCTGCGGCCGACGCCACCGGCAAAAATCGAGCTGCACAACAGCGGTGCGCAGCTGCAACCCGAGGAGGCGGCCCGGGACATTCTCAGCAGCCTGATGAACAGCTCCACCGCCATTAGTGGCAGCGGCTCCCTGGATGTTATGCAGTACGGCCAAATATTGCGGGCCCGCACCCTGGTGGGTGTGCGCGGCGCCGGTGTCAGTTACGACGGCCTCTATTACGTCGACAGTGTCACCCACAACATTAAAAAGGGTGAATACAAGCAGAATTTCAGTCTGTCACGGGACGGTTTGATCTCTAACACACCAGTGGTGATGCCATGACCGATGTCAATGCAACACAGGGATTTTGGGGCAAGTACCGCGCGACGGTTCTGAACAATATTGACCCTGAACTGCGCGGCCGGCTGATGCTGACAATACCGGATGTGCTGGGGTTGGTGCCGTCAACCTGGGCTGAACCCTGTACATCATTGGCCGGGCCCACCGGGCCAGCCATGGGGGTTTATATGGTGCCGCCTATTGGGGCGGGGGTGTGGGTGGAGTTTGAGCATGGCGATCCTGATTATCCCATATGGGTCGGTTGTCGATGGGGTAACTCTGCCGATGTACCACCGCTGGCACACGCAGGGTTGCCGGTGTCACCCAATATCGTCCTGCAAACGGCCGGACAAAACAGCCTGGTGATCAGTGATCTGCCTGGTCCTACCGGCGGTTTGATGTTGAAGAGCGCTACCGGTGCATCGCTGATCGTCAACGACACTGGAATTTATATACAGAATGGCAAGGGCGCCAGCCTGGTTATGACCGGGCCGACGGTGACCATTAACAATGGAGCATTAGTGATTACCTGACAGACGGTGAGGGAGGCAACATGCCCGGATTTTTACTGCATGCAGGGGCGCAGGTGCTTTGTTCCCACTCGGGGCAAGCCACACCTACTGCGCCCAACCCACGAGTGACGGTGAGCGGTCAACCGACGGTGTTAATGAGCGCGCCTTATGTGGTGACCGGATGCACCTTGCCGCCACCAACGGCGGCCAACGGGCCCTGCGTTACCGCGCAATGGCTCAGCGGCACAACCCGGGTACTGTCTAACGGGCAACCGCTACTGGTGCAGAGCAGCCAGGCGATTTGTGCGCCGACCGGTACGCCGTTACTGGTCATTACTACCCAAACCCGCGTGAGCGCGTTGTGAGGGACTTATGAATATCGACTTTCCTTTCCATTTTGATCGCCGTGGGCGCACTGCGACTACCGACGATAACGATCATATCCGCGACATGATTGAGCAATTCCTGTTTACCAATGCGGGCGAGCGCGTCAACCGTCCCAATTTCGGCAGTGGCCTGTTGCAACTGATATTTGCGCCCAACAGTCCCGAATTGGCTTCTACCCTGCAATTTACGGTTCAGGCCGGCTTGCAGCAGTGGCTGGGTGATCTGGTTGAAGTGCAGGCGCTGGCGGTAACCAGCGAAGACGCAGTGCTGCGGCTCGAAATCAGGTATCTGTTGCGGCGAACTCAGGAAGTTCAAACCCAGACCTTCACTCAGGGCACAGGGCAATGAAACACATCATTTGTCAAAACGAGCAACGTCGGGCCGGGGTGCGCCAGCACCAGCAATTAAATGGCCTGGATTATCTTGAAGTGGAGACTGACCAGCGTCGCCTGACGGTATTTTTCCTGGGCAAGGCACCGGTCGAGTTTGAGCCGGGACAGGTAGTAATTGAGGGCGGTCGTCGTATTCGCGATATTCCTGTCGAGCAAGTGGACGTACATCATTTCGACAGCTCAGAGCTCGATGACTATATGCAGGTGACTGTCGATCAGACCGGTGATTTCTCCACCTATACGCTGCGCGTTGTTGAACAGGATGAGGATGGCTCGTGGCAGCCACATTCCGCCTTTGATCCGCGTTACGATCGTGTTGACTTCAGTTTCAAGACCGATTGCCCCAGTGATCTCGACTGCAAGCAACTGGTCGTTTGCCCGGCAGAATCCGTGGTGGAGCCGGATATTAATTATCTGGCCAAGGACTACACCAGTTTCCGCCAGCTGATGCTGGATCGTCTGGCACTGGTGATGCCGGACTGGAAAGAGCGTCATGTCCCCGACATCGGCATCGCGCTGGTCGAAGTGCTCGCCTATGTGGGCGATTATCTGAGTTATTATCAGGACGCGGTTGCCACAGAAGCGTATCTGGCGACCGCCCGCAAACGTATTTCGGTGCGCCGTCACGCCCGCCTGGTGGACTACCACCTGCATGAAGGCTGCAATGCCAGAGCCTGGCTGTGTGTCCACTCAGACACCGATTTGTCCCTCAATCCGCAACAGATTTACTTCATCACTGGCATCAACGAGGGAGCCACAGCCGCCGACAGCGTGCTGACCGAGTCTGATCTGGAGCAGATTGCCGCCAGCAGTTACGAAGTATTCGAGCCCATGAGCCCGCGCACCATCCAGCTCTATCGCGACCACAGTCGGATAAAATTCTATAGCTGGGGCGAT
>JBQCZX010000039.1:0-7137 GCA_052089485.1 Marinobacter sp.
CCCCAGATCGTGCAACACCTTGCCATAGTTGCCCGCCGCACGAATTCGTGTGCCCTTGATATCCGCAACGGTGCGAATGGAAGAGTTGCCGCTGCATTCAAACTGGACGCCGGTCGAAGAGTATCCGGTCAAATAGACGAGATTCTGGCGCGCCAGCGATTCCTGCACTGCTTCGTTGGTCGTCATCAGCTCGTACATAGCGCGCATGCCGACCCACGGGTCCGAGTATTGGTTGGGTATATCGCCAATGGTCAGCGCTCTGAGCCGTTGGGGGTTATAGATACCCAGGATGGTACCCATATCCGCAGAACCATTCCCCACACCGTCAAGAGAGGTGTTGAAGTCAAAAAGTGCACTGGCCCAGTGAATATCGAACTTTATCGCACCATCAGTGAGCTTGTTGGTTTCCTCGGCAAAGTACTGGAGTGCCTCGGCGCGCGCGCCCCGGTTGGGTGACGCTTCAGCGTAACGCAATGCAATATCTGCAGCGGCTGAACCCGCCATCAACATCATTAAAGATGTACTGAGCACCAGTTTTTTAATCATCAATTCACCTCAGGAGTTATTATTATTCCGTAAACGACGCTAGCATTACCCCGCCCCCTTAACCATTACAAACATTGCATGCGCACCATGCCGAATAGGCATAGGATAAGAGCTCTTAAAGTTGTTATTTCAAAGTGTTATGCCGGCAAGTCGAAAGCAATCACGTTTACAAATGCAGGTAAAATTAAACCGAGGATGCAATGGAGAACACTGGGTTAAGCGGCCTATAAGCCCGCCATACGGGTCTGGCGGGCTTACGAACCGATGTGACAGGGTTCAGTGCTTAGCTCAGCGCTCCCAAGGATAACCTTTGGTATCACGCTCTTGCTCATATTTTTTCATTAGTGCCTGATACTCGTTCCAGATTTTACTGCCATCCAGGCCATCCTTGTTGGCAGCCTCCATCCAGTTAAGAGCATATTTTTCCCCGGCCTGCAGCAGCTTGTCCCGCTCTGCTTCAGCCATCTCATGAACGTTGACTTTCCGACCGATAGAGCCGGTACGTAGCCCCGCAACTACCTGATCCATCTCTTCAATCTGCAGTTCGCCGAAGTAATCAATCATGTTTGAACCCGCTTCTCGCAGGGCATGTTGTTGTTTTTCAGACAGGTCATTCCAGGAGTCGAGGTTCATCATCATACCAAAGCCGGTAATCTGTCCCCAGTTCACCAGAGTCACATTATTCACAACCTCGAAGGTTTTCAGACTACGCATGGCGTACAAATAACCCCCGCTGCAATCCACCAACCCGGTGTCTAACGCCTGATAGAAATCCCCGGCGGTCACACTCACCAGATTGGCTCCCAAATCGTTCAGTACCTTGGCGTAAGTACCCACTGCGCGCATTCGTTTGCCCTTAATATCGGCAACGGTACGGATAACCGAGTCACCACCGCACTCAAACTGAACGCCGGTAGTAGAATAGCCTGTGACGTACACAAGGTATTCCTGAGCCAAAGATTCCTGTAAAGCCTCATTGGTAGTCATAAGCTCATACATCGCGCGCATACCCACCCAAGGGTCTGCGAACTTTGATGGCAGATCGCCTATGATCAGAGCTTTGAGCTTGCTGGGGTTATATGCGCCCAGTATTGACCCCATATCCACAGCACCATTGGTGACACCATCGATAGTCGTGCGGTAGTCGAACATGGAACCGCCCCAGTGCATGTCAAAGTCCAGCTCACCTTGCGAAAGTTTCTTCGCGTCTTCAAAAAAATACTCGATGGCATCCGCCCGGGTGCCCCTGTTTGGTGACCCTTCAGCAAAGCGCAGCACCGTTTCTGCAGCAGCAGTGCCGACCGCAGAAAACATAATAACCCCACAAACCAGCAATTTTTTTATCATTATTTTCCCCAGATTTTTCGATGGCTTAACTCAGCGCTCCCAAGGGTAGCCCTTGATATCGCGCTCTTGCTCATATTTTTCCAACAGGGCCTGATATTCATCCCAGATTTTTTCGCCGTCCAAGCTATCTTTCGTAATGTCGTCAATCCAGGAACGCGCATACTTTTCAGCCGCCTTTTCCAGCTTGGCGCGCTCTTCCGGTTCCATTTCGTAAACGGGTACTTTTTTACCAATAGAGCCCGTGCGCAGCCCTTCAAGAACCTCGTCCATTTCCTCAATCTGGAACTTGGCGGAGTAATCAATGGCATCAGAACCGGCCTTGCGCATTATCGCTTGCTCTTCCCTGGACAGGTCCTCCCAGGTGTACCGGTTCATCAGCGTGGCAAAGCCATTGATCTGCCCCCAGTTAACCAGAGTTACGTTGTCAATCACTTCAAAGGTTTTCAGGGCACGCATGGTATAGAGATAGCTCGCACTGCAGTCAACGAGGCCGGTATCCAGCGCCTGATAAAAGTCGCCAGCGGTCACATTGACCAAGCTTGCACCCAGGTCATCCAGCACCTTGGCGTAATTGGCTATCGCGCGGATCCGCTTGCCCTTAATATCTTCTACGGTGCGGATTGATGTACCACCACCGCATTCAAACTGCACGCCGGTGCTGGAATAACCGGTTATATAGACCAGACCCTGGTTTGCTAAAAGCTCTTGCAACGCTTCATTCGTTGTCATCAGCTCGTACATCGCCCGGGTACCGACCCAGGGATCAGAAGCGCCCAGCGGCACGTCACCGATGGTCAGCGATTTCAATTTCTGGGGATCATAAGCGGCCAGCATCGTGCCCATATCGGCTGTGCCTCTGGATACCCCCGGAGCCATCGTTTTGTAGTCAAGCAACGCACCACCCCAGTGCATATTAACTCGCAGCTCGCCATCAGACAGTTTGTTGATCTCTTCCGCGAAGTGCTCCACGGCTTCAGCGCGGCTTCCACGGTTAGGCGAGCCTTCAGCAAAGCGTAGTACCGTATCAGCAGACACTGTACTTGCCATGGCCAATGTCAACACTACGCCCGACATGATGATTTTTAGCATTATTTTCTCCCAAACAATACGTAATGGTTTTGAAAAAACGGTAGCATCGCTCCGCTGTTATAACCACTACAACTTATAGATACAGGCTATGCCCTATG
The DNA here is from genome assembly GCA_052089485.1 of Marinobacter sp. Classification (GTDB taxonomy): domain Bacteria; phylum Pseudomonadota; class Gammaproteobacteria; order Pseudomonadales; family Oleiphilaceae; genus Marinobacter. Next base: position 3,081 of record JBQCZX010000039.1, read on the forward strand.
GCCCTATCAATACAGCGATGAGTTTTACGAAATTAAGTGTAGTGCTTCGTATAATCAATTGAGAGCTGATTGTAATTACACCCATAAAAAAACCGCCAGGCACTTATGTGACTGACGGCTCTGTCTCAGGCGGTACGGCTGACAGTACCTAACTCAGCGCTCCCAGGGGTAGCCCTTGGTATCACGCTCTTGCTCATATTTTTCCAACAGTGCCTGATATTCGTCCCAGATTTTTTGGCCATCCAAACCATCTTTGCTGATGTTTTCGATCCAGGAATCCGCATACTTTTCAGCTGCTTTTTCCAGCTTGGCGCGCTCTTCTTCGGCCATCTCATAAATCTCCACTTTTTTGCCAATGGAGCCCGTACGCATCCCTTCCCGAACTTCGTCCATTTCTTCGATCTGGAGCCTGGAAGAATAATCGATCGAATCAGACCCGGCTTTTCGTATTACTGCCTGCTCTTCCTCGGAAAGATCTTCCCACGTGTACAGATTCATCAGTGTGGCAAACCCGTTGATCTGCCCCCAATTTACAATGGTTACGTTGCTAATTACTTCATACGTCTTCAGGGATCGCATTGTATAAAAATAACCCGCACTGCAGTCTACAAGACCGGTATCCAGAGCCTGGTAAAAGTCGCCTGCGGTGACGTTGACCATACTCGCACCCAGGTCGTCTAATACCTTGGCGTAATTGCCAATGGCGCGCATACGCTTACCTTTAATATCTTCCACGGTACGGATCGAGTTGCCACTACCGCACTCAAACTGGACACCCGTAGTGGAATAGCCGGTTATGTAGACCAGATTCTGGCGTGCCAAATGCTCTTGCAACGCTTCGTTCGTTGTCATCAACTCGTAGAGCGCCCGGGTACCGATCCAAGGATCTGAAGCGCCTAGCGGTATGTCGCCAATGGACAGCGCTTTCAATTTCTGGGGATCATAGGCAGCCAGCATAGACCCCATATCGGCCGTGCCTCTGGATACCCCGGTAGCGACAGTTTTGTAATCAAGCAGTGCACCACCCCAGTGCATATCAACTTCCAGCTTGCCACCAGACTGTTTGCTGATGTCTTCGATAAAGTGCTCTACCGCTTCAGCGCGGCTTCCACGGTTTGGCGTACCTTCGGCAAATCGCAATACCATGTCAGCAGAGGCTGTACTTGCTACGACCAGTGTCAGCACCATGCCCGACATTATGGTTTTTAGCATTGTTTTCTCCCAAAAATACGTAGTGGTTTGAAGGAAACGGTAGCACCGCCCCGCCTTTATAACCACTATAACTTGTTGATGCAGGCATACAAAAAAAGTATGTCTGACAAAAAATCCGCTATTGGTCGCTCGCGTGGCAAAATGTCATGGTTAATAAACGGGTGGGTTCAACTTTATAAAGATGGTGTATTTATGAGTGACTTATTAAAAGAATGGCACGGAGATGTACTAATACTAACCTTGAATCGGGCCGATAAGCTCAACGCACTCACCGATGAGATGCGTGAGGGCCTGATCAACGCGCTTGCAGAGCAGCAAGACCAGCCCAAAGCGCGCGCTGTACTCATTCGCGCTAACGGCCGCGGCTTTTGCGTCGGCGCGGATCTGCAACCGGGCAAAATCCAGTCGCGACGAGAGACTATCCAGCAGGATATGGAAGCCGGAATAAATAAAGTCATATCTGGGATCCGCAATGTTCCAGTACCTGTTATTGCCGCCGTGAACGGGCCGGCCGCCGGCGCAGGCTTTAGTATCGCACTGGCCGCAGACATCGCCATTGCCAATGAGTCGGCACGCTTCCATCTGTCGTTTGCACGTATTGGAGCGGTACTAGATGGGGGCATGTCTTACTTTCTCTCGCGCAAGATCGGCGCGACCCGCACTTCTGCGCTGGCCATGTTGGGCGGGAACATCTCTGCTAAAGAAGCACTGGAAATGGGGTTGGTTTATGGTGTCAGCGAAGATGCTTGCCTGCAGGAGGATGCCCTCGCGCTCGCGATCAAGCTTGCGAGCGGCCCCACTGTTGCGCTGAGCCTGATGAAGACACAAATTGAGTCGGCACAAACAGCGCCACTGGATGAGGTGCTGGCATTTGAAGCCCGCTGTCAGGGCCAGGCGTTCCGCACAGACGACTTTGAAGAAGGGGTAACCGCGTTTCAGCAGCAGCGTTCAGCTTCGTTCAAAGGGCGATAAGCCGGCCAACTAAAGCATGACAGGCATGGCCCGAGAAGGGATCTGTACAACACCGTGTTGGCGCAGCCACGGCGGGGTTGTACAGAGGTTACGAGAAAATCAGATACTACGACCAGCAGCCTGCCAGTATTTATCACGCAGACGACGCTTGAAGATTTTTCCTGAATCCTCCCGCGGCAAGTCTGCTCCGATCTCAATACGCCGCGGTATCTTGTAGCCTGCGAGATGTTCCCGAAGGTAAGTGGTCACATCCATTACATCTATGCTCTGGTCAGTATCGGCCTCAATGATTGCCATCACTGATTCACCAAACTCCTCATCAGGCACACCGAATACCGCACAATCCTTAATACCGGGATATTTGTGCAACACTTCTTCAATCTCAGCGGGATAGATGTTAACCCCGCCGGAAATCACCATATCCTTCACCCGGTCGGCGATGAACATATAGCCATCTTCATCAAAATAGCCCATATCACCCGAGGTGATATAGCCGTCACGATCCATGGCGGCTCGCGCCTCGGCGTTATCATTATAGGTGAAGTCCATCTCCGGGAACCGCGAATAAATTTCGCCAATCTCTCCCGGTGGCAGAATGTTGCCCTCTGGATCAAGAATCCTCACATCAGCTTCGGGCAGCACAGTACCTACACTGCCAGGTTTTTTCAGCGCCTGGGCAGAATCACATGCGGTTACTGCGCTGGATTCGGTGGAGCCGTAAAATTCGTTAATCACCGGGCCAAACCACTCAATGATCCGGGTCTTCACATCCGTCGGGCAAGGCGCGGCGGCGTGAACAATAAACTCCAAAGTGGAGAGGTCGTACTTTGCGCGAACGTCCTCCGGCAGCTTAAGGAACCGGATAAACATGATCGGCACCATGATGGAGGCGGTAATGCCGTACTCTTCAATCATGGCCAAACACGACTCAGCATCAAAGCGCGGCACAATCACCACCAACTCACCAATTTTGGAAGATTGTATACTAAAGGTGTTGGGCGCACTGTGGTACAGAGGGCCCGGTATCAAGGCACGCGCACCTTCCTTGCAACCATAAACCCGTGAGCGAAATTCACGCATTTTCACAGAATCTTTCGGCCCAAGCGGCTTCCGTCTTACACCTTTGGGGTGCCCTGTGGTACCGGAGGTGTACAGCATGGACGAAGGCCCTTCCTGTGGTGCCTCCGTAGTAGGCTCCGAGCCCGCCAGCCACTCATCCCAGGCAATCTGGTCAGCAGGCACCTTGCAGGCTTCAGGGTCGATGCCAAAAGGATCGCTCAGATCCTTCGGCGTCTCGACCAGAATACACCGAACACCCTCGGGTATCTCGGCTTTTACCTTGCGCCATAAGTCGGCATGGATGACCAGAATCCTGGCACCACTATCCTTCAGTATATATGTCAGTTCCTCGCCAACCAGATGCCAATTGACCGGTACCGCGTAGGCACCAATGTAGGCTGCTGCCCGGGTCACGGTCATGAATGGAATATCGTTACGCATAAAAATGGCAACGCAATCTCCCGCTTCAATACCGACCTGTTTAAGGCCGCTTGCAGCACGTTTGATATCGTCCTGGAAGGACTCGTGACTGAGATGCTGATTTCCACAAACAATCCCGGTCATGGTGCGTTTATCTGCTGTTGTAGTCATTAACCTGATACCTCCTGTAACACTGCAAACGGGGCAAACTGGATAGCGATCATTCGCGGCTATTTGCCGGTAAACTGCGGTTTACGTTTCTCATTAAATGCCCGCACACCCTCGACCCAGTCATCCGTTGTGGTTAAGTCACCAAAGGATTCGGCTTCCGCTTGCAGTTGCGCTTCCAGCGAAGTACTCAGCGACTGCAGAAGCAAACGCTTGGTATTGCCGT
>JBQCZX010000039.1:7147-26246 GCA_052089485.1 Marinobacter sp.
GCACGGGTGCGCTCTTCCAGCGTTCCCTCAGGAACCACCCAGTTAATCATGTTCATATCTGCGGCTTCCTGGGCAGTAAAGCGGTCGCCCAACAATGCGATTTCCATGGCCTTTTTCACACCAACGTTGCGCGGCAGCTGATAGGTACCAGAACCGTCGGGGCTGCCACCGATACCGGTGTACGCCAGGGTGAAAAATGCTTTTTCGCTCGCCATAACCAAATCACAGCACAACGCGAGGCTGACTCCTGCTCCCGCCGCAGCGCCTTGCACACTGGCAAGGATAGGTTTTTTCAGACTGCGCATCAGAAACATAATCGGATGCAGATCGTGAATACGATTAGTGAAGCGCACGCGACGCTCTTCCGGCGGAATCTCGGTGAATTCCACAAATGACTTCACATCACCACCGGCCATGAAGTGATCACCAGCACCCTGCAAAACCACGCAGCGAACTTCGTCGTCACTGCCGATCTGTTCAAGACGCTCACGTAACTGGGTACGCATGTCTGTAGACAAAGCATTGCGGGCTTCAGGACGGTTCATCGTCAGGTAAGCCACTCCGTTCTCAACTTTATAAAGTAAAACGCTCATTGTTTTTATTTCCTCGCAAAATAAGTAGTTGAAGACATCTCTTTTAACTGCAGGATTTTTCATCTCGCAGCTGATCAATTTGCGTCGTGCTATAACCAATTTCTTGTAGCAAGGCGTCGGTGTCCTTACCGTATGGGCAAGCCGCAAACTCAATCCGGGGCTCAGTACGACTGAACCTTGGCGCAGGCGCTGGCTGCTTCATGCCGCCGACTTCCACGTAGGTGTTGCGTTCAACGTTATGGGGATGCGATTGTGCTTCGATCAGATCCAGTACTGGCGCAAAGCAGATGTCACTGCCTTCCATCAGTTCGCACCATTCATCCCGGGTTTTCTGTTTGATCACGTCCGTCACAATCTCTGACAACTCAGGCCATTTCGTCTTATCCATCTGGTCAGCAAATGTGTCCGCGGGCAAGCCGGCAACCTCAATCAGCTGGGCATAGAATTGCGGCTCGATGGAGCCCAGGGAAATATACTTGCCGTCGGCGGTTTCGTAGGTATCGTAAAAGTGGGCGCCCGAATCGAGGCGGTTTACGCCGCGCTCAAGGCTGTGGGTTCCACGCTCATGGGCGGAGTTGAACATGGACATCAGCACGGCAGACCCATCGGTCATGGCAGCGTCAATCACCTGCCCTTCACCGGACTTCTGAGTTTCCAGCAGCGCGCACACCATGCCAAAGGCCAGCATCATGCCACCGCCACCAAAGTCACCGACCATATTCAGCGGCGGCACCGGTTTTTCACCCTTGCGCCCGAAAGCGTGCAAGGCACCGGTCAACGAGATGTAGTTAATGTCGTGGCCAGCCGCCTGTGATAATGAACCGTATTGCCCCCAACCGGTCATGCGGCCATATACCAAGCGAGGATTCACCGCTAGACAGTCATCCGGCCCAACGCCCAATTTTTCAGCAATCCCGGGACGAAAGCCTTCAAACAGAGCATCCGCTGTTTCGACCAGCTTTAGCAGCGCTGCAACGCCCTCGCTGGTTTTCAGGTTCAGTGCTACCGAGCGTTTGCCGCGCCGGCTGCAGTCCAGCTCAGGCTGATCAGCCGTCGCGCCAGCCCGCTCAACACTGATGACTTCAGCGCCCATATCCGCCAGCATCATGCCGCAGAAAGGTCCCGGGCCGATGCCCGCCAGTTCAACAATACGAAACCCGTGTAGTGGGCCCATTGACTCTCTCCTCGTGATCTCGGCTTGATGGTATCGGCCTGCTCAGCCTGCGGTATGGCCCGCAACAATCTTCTGGTCAAATAAACGACCGATCTCGGTATTGCTCAGACCAAGAGTCTCGGTAAGAATTTCTTCAGTGTGCTCACCCAGATAGGGGGCACGGCGTACTGGCTCTTTGTCGACCGAAGTGAATCTCAATGGATTATCCGGCATCAGATAGGTGCCAATACCCGGCTGCTCCACCATTTCAAACAGTGGATTATCGACTGAACAGTCGCGATCGTTGTCCACTGCTTCCTTAACGGTCTGGTACTTGCCCCAGCACACACCGCCGTTATCCAGTGCGGTCTGCACCTCGGCGAAGTTGCGGGTGCGGAACCAGGGTTCCAGTATTTCGGTAATCTGGACGCGGCCCTTGTAGCGATCGCCCTCACGCTTGAAATCGAGCCCTGAACGCACAGCCAACTCACTGATCTTTGTTTCGGTTTCTGTGACATTCACGATGGCACGCCATTGATTGGGGCTGACACCGACGATCATCACCCGCTCACCATCCTTGCATTTAAAGTCGTTGCCGTAAGTACCGTAGATGTGATTTCCAATGGCATCACGATCGGCGTTGTTGACCATGGCTTCGGCGATATAGCCAAGATTGCCTAGGGTTGCCCAAGCGACGTCCGCCAGCGCAATTTTCACCAACTGCCCCTCACCGGTACGTGTCCGATGCCGCTCAGCAGCCAAGAGGCCCAATGCAATTTGCTGACCGGTAATGACATCCCAGGCCGGCATCGGGTTATTCAGGGGCCCAGCAGCTGCTTGGCCATTACCACCGCCCGTCAGCGAGGGAAATCCGACCTTGCAGTTAACGGTATAATCCAGTGCACTACCGCCATGACGATCGCCGGTCAGGTTAAGATAAATAAGATCCTCCCGATGCCGGCGCAGGCGCTCATATGCCATCCAGCCCTTGGCCGGGAAGTTAGTCAGGAACATGCCGGCCTGATCACCCGGGGCGGCAACCAACCGGGTGAGGAGCTCTTGGCCCTCGGGCTTGCGGAAGTCCACCGCGATCGAACGCTTGCCCTTATTTAGGCTGTGCCAGTACAAGCTGCGCTCGTCGTCGGTTACCGGCCATCGGTTGTAGTCAATACCACCACCGATCGGATCAAAACGAATCACGTCGGCACCAAGCTGAGCCAGTGTCATACCTCCGGAAGGCGCAGCCACAAAGGCACTGCCCTCCACTACTCTGAGCCCCGACAAGATGTTCTGCATATCCATGCTCCGTGTTAATACGTTATTGCAATTAACTTAACTGACCTCGGCGTAACCGTTGTTGATCACTACCAGATCACGCTCGACTGAACGACAGCGGAAGGCCACTTTATTGCCATCACGCCACATTTCAGTACGAATGGTTTCGCCCGGATACACTGGCGCAGAAAAGCGCAGGCGCATACGATGGAAGCGCGTGGGATCGTAATCACACAGGGTTTTCATCAGCGCATGAGCCGCTACACCAAAGGTACACAAACCATGCAGAATCGGCTTCTCAAAGCCGCCTTTGCGAGCCACGCTGGGTGACGCATGCAGCGGGTTGAAATCACCCGAGAGACGGTAAATTAGCGCCGCTTGGTCAAGCGTTGGAAGATCGCAAATAAGATCTGGTTCACGTTCAGGAATCAGGTCGGGTTTTGAAGAGGACGATGACGGCCCACCGAAACCACCATCACCACGCGCCATAGTTGTACTTACCAGCGTGCACAAATCGTCGCCAGTCGCCTTGTCGCGAACCACACGCTCGGAGGTGATCAAGACCCCTTTGCCCTCGCCTTTGTCAACAATCTCGGTAATCTTGGTCGTGGCTTCGACGATACCGGCGGGCGGTAACGGCCTGTGCAGGATAAGCTCTTGGCCTGCATGTAGAACCTTTACCCAATCAATACCTGTGTCCGATTCGCGTGCCCAGAATCCAGGGCCCGCCAGCACCACGCCCATGCTTGGTAATGCCTTAAGGCCGTCTTCATAAACAAACTGCAAGCAGTCTTCATTCAACGGATCGTTGCCCAAACCCACACCCAGCGCATAGAGCATGCTGTCTTTTTCGGTGTAGTCGTGAGTGAGCGTCTCAAACTTACGGTTAAGAAGTTTCTCGTAATTGATTGCCATGCTTTTGTTCCTGTAATTGGCCTGTGCAGTTGCAGCCTCCCGGTAACGGAGGCTGCAACTCGCTCTGACGTAGGAGTTAGAATGGGTCCCAGCTGAACACATCACCTGAACGCTCAAGCTTATAAAAATCGCTCTCGAACGCTGGCAACACGCGGCTCAGTACGGTTTCCGGAGTCCAGCCATCTGACGTGTGGGCTGAACGGAATGGACGCGGCTGGCTAAACAAGAAGATTTCGTTGTTACGCACGCCGAAGATCTGACCGGTCACGTGTTTGGCCGAATCGCTGCACAGAGTCACCGCCAGGGTGGCGATCTTGTCTGGCGTCATTTGCTGGATTTTTGCAACACGCTCCTTTTCTGCTTCCGTCTCTGTTGGGATGGTGCCGATCAGCCTACTCCAGGCAAAGGGAGCAATGCAGTTGGAAGTGACACCAAAGCGGTTCATGTCTAAGGCCAACGATTTGGACAACCCGACAATGCCGGATTTCGCTGCAGCGTAGTTCGCTTGGCCAAAGTTACCGATGAGTCCAGAAGTAGACGTCATGTTTACGAAGGTACCGCTGCCTTGCTCGCGAAAGTGCGTAGCGGCTGCACGGCTGACATTGAAGCTGCCCTTGAGGTGCACAGCGATAACGGAATCCCAATCGGCTTCGGTCATTTTGTGGAAGATGCCATCGCGCAGGTTACCTGCGTTGTTAACAACACCGTCAATGCGACCAAACGTGTCCACGGCTTTCTGGATGATTAGCTGGGCACCGTCCCACTCGGTAACACTGTCGTACGAGCTAACGGCTTCACCACCGGCGCTCTTGATCTCAGTGACGACCTCATCGGCTGGAGCCTGATCACCACCGGAGCCGTCTCCAGCACCACCAAGGTCGTTAACTACAACTTTGGCGCCATGCTCTGCTAGCATCAATGATGTGGCACGACCGATACCGCGGCCACCACCAGTGACAACGATGACTTTACCTTCCAATAGTTTAGAATCGCTCATAATAAGCTTACCTTCATCAGACTTGTTTACGTTCAATGTTGTTGCGGCGTTTTAGCGCCGCCTGCTACCAACTCACTACACTTTCATCAAATGCGCTTACTGCGCTTGTGCTCTGGTAACCAGATCACGGGCAATGACTTTCAGCGCAAGGGTTTCTTCCGCGCCTTCAAATATGGACAGCACACGGGCGTCAACGAAGTAGCGACTGACATCGCTTTCCTCGGCATAGCCCATGCCACCATGTATCTGCATTGCCTCACGGCTCACCCATTCAGCAGCACGACATGAAAACAGTTTGACCAGACTCGCTTCCATCTGACCCTTACCTTCGTCCATTTGTCTGGCCACGGCATAGGTGAACTGTCGCGACGCGATCAAAGTGGCGAACATCCGGCCCAGCTTGACCTGAGTCAACTGGTACGCCCCGACTGGCTTACCGAACACTTTGCGGTCGCCCGAATACTGCAGTGCTTTTTCACACGCTGCCTGCATGACACCGGTCGCCCGCGCAGCGGTTTGAATACGGCCACCGGCGAAGCCGGACATGGTAAAATAGAAGCCTTTGCCCTGACCGGCTTCTTCACCAACCAAGTGGTCGGCGGCAACGAAGTAGTCCTCAAAGAACACGTCATAGGAATGCATGCCCCGATATCCCAGCGTGGCGATGGCCTTGCCGGAGATCTTGCCGCCATCTGGCTGCTGATGGTTGAATTCATGGCCAGATGCCGCCGGTTTTTCCACCAGAAACAAGCTCAGGCCCTTGTGGCCCAAGCTTGAATCAGGCTCGGTTCTGGCAATGACCACCAATAACTCAGCCTTGCCCGCGAATGTACACCAGGTTTTGCTGCCATTGAGTACCCAGCCACTTTCCGTTGGCGTTGCCCGCAAGCCTAGTGACGCCACATCAGAACCATGGTTCGGCTCTGTTATCGCAATCGCACAAAGGGTTTCGCCGGAAGCGAGTCGTGGCAGCCATTTTTGCTGCTGTGCTTCGGTGCCTCCACTGAGCAATGCCTTGGCGGCAATTTCAGGACGGGTGATCAGACTGCCCGCAGCGCCCAGCGAAGCGCGGGACAACTCTTCAGTCACCACAATCATGCTGAGGCTGTCGTCGTACTCATCGGGCTGCAAGCCGCCGAAACGTTCTGGAATGCTGATACCAAAACTGCCGAGATCGGCCGCCGGCTTCAGAATCTCGTCCGGAATATCCAGATCATGACGGTGAATTTCTTCCGCCAGCGGCATCACCACATCCGCGGCAAAGCGGGCGAAGCTCTCACGCACCATTTCCTTGTCGTCCTCCAACAACGCGGGCAGGTACAGGCTGTTACGGGACGACAATTCAGCCCCCAGAGCCGCCAGATACTTGGCGTCGCCATAAGTGCTGAGAAATGACGCCAGCTCGGCCTCGCCATACAGCGCCAACACATCGGCACGCTCAATACCGGCATCGTCGGCCAAAGCCAATAGCCGCTGCAGAACTTTTTGCAGAGCTTCAGTGCTGAACGCCAGCGCAACAGTCAGTGTAAGAGCATCCTGCTGCTGTGCTTTTTCCGCATAACGGTTAGCAGCATCGGCAGCACTCAGCTCGGCGACACAGAAGGCTAGCTCATAGCACGACAACTGATGATCATCGAGGCGTGCAGAGCTCAGTTTGCCGTCCTGGCTGCATAGGGACTTAACGTGCCCCAGAGCCAGGTCGACGAGCGCCCGGGTTTTACCCAGATACCGATCGGCTACCACTAGCGAATCTGTTGCGTTCATATTGCCCTCACTCACATGTTTGCTGCTGGCGTTCATCGTTCAACCTTTTGCTTCTGATCGGCTTTTACCTTACTTCTCGTACCGACCGATGATGGAAATACTGCAAATATTCTGGTGTGGGAAGCCACCCAGGTTATGGTTCAGACCGATACGTGGGTCCGCTAATTGCCGGTCGCCAGCACGGCCGCTAAATTGCAGATAATTCTCGTAAATCATCCGCAGTCCCGAAGCACCGATAGGATGGCCGAAGCACTTGAGACCACCATCAATCTGGCAAGGAATACGGCCGTCAGCATCGAAATCACCGTTAAGTACGTCGCGGACAGCTTGCCCCTCTTCCGACAGTTGCAAGTCTTCCATGGTCACCAGCTCGGTGATCGAGAAGCAGTCGTGTACTTCCGTCATGCTGATTTCTTCACGGGGGTTCTTGATGCCAGCTTCGTCATAAGCGCGTTGGGATGCTACACGTGTCGTCTTCAGGTAGGAGCCGTCCCATTCACCATAGCCAGCTTCGTACCCGTTCGATGCTGCCAACTGCAAGGCCTTGACCGACACCATGTTGTCTTTCTGCAGACGACGGGCAATTTCAGGTGTAGTCACGATCGCGCACGCGGCACCGTCACTTACACCACAACAGTCGAACAAGCCGATAGGTTCAGCAATGTACGGCGCGTTCATCGCCTGCTCTTCAGTAATCTCACGCTGCAAATGCGCTTTTGGATTTTTAGCGCCGTTGGCGTGACTCTTCACCGAGATATGCGCCATGGCACGCTTCAGATCGTGCTTATCAATGCCGTACTTGGCACGATAGCCAGAGGCCAGCTGGGCAAAAGACCCAGGCGCCGATACGTTCGGCCAGAACATATCGTTTTCAACACCGCGGGTGCGCTGCGGCAGACCGCCGTAGCCAACGTCTTTCAGTTTCTCAACGCCCAGCGCCAGAGCGATGTCGCAAGCACCGGATGCCACCGCGTAAACCGCACCCCGAAACGCTTCAGTTCCGGTTGCGCACATGTTTTCAACTTTAGTCACTGCGATGTTCGGTAAGCGCAAGGCAATCGACAGCGGCAAGCCACTGGGCCCGACGTTATGTGCATCCATACCGGCGCCGAACCAAGCCGCCTCAATCTCGTTCTTATCAATGCCCGAGTCGGCGATGCACTCTTCAAATGCTTCTGTCATCAAGTCTGCAGGACTGGCATCCCAGCGTTCACCGAACTTGCTGCAGCCCATTCCAAGAATCACAACTTTATCTTTGATTCCACTAGCCATATTCGTTCACCTTATCTTAGCGCGTGTATTACTGCTGCGATGGAATAGCTTTCCAGAAGTACTTCCGGAAACCGCGTTGGTTGTCAAACTGCTTGATCCGGAAGTGCGATGTTACCGTCACGCCGGATTCAACGTCGCCGTCCTCGACTTCGGTGAAGTCCATCATCAGGCGGCCACCACCTTCAAACTCAACCATTCCGAAATAGGCTGGCGGGTTCCAGTCAAACGTCAACCGGTCAGCAGTCCAGGTTTTGATACGGCCCGGCACCTGGGACAGTGCGTAATCATCCTGGCTGTGCAGAGCACCACACTCAGGGTTAACGCAGTAATTTTCTTTCGGAATCTGGATGGTGTTACATTCACGGCACTTGCCACCAATGAACCCATTGAGCAGATCCTTCTTGCGGTACATGGCAGCCAGGTAGCTCTGCTTATCCAGCTCGCCACGCTTGCCGATATCCCGCTCAACCAGGCTGTTAAAGCTCAGGAAGCGGTTGTAATTGGTTTCCTCGCGACGATTTTCCAGCGCGCCGCTGAAGCCAGTCTGCGGGCGTCTTGAGGCAAGCGCATCCGTAACCCGGAACAACACTGCATCCGTACCCTGACCAAAGCCCGCCACCAAAACCAGATCGCCGGACTTGGCTTTATCGAGAGCCGCGGTCAACAACAGAATCGGCTGGGCAGCACCTGCTACACCAAGATTATTGATGTTGTTATCAATCACGGCGTCGCCAGCAATACCCAGCGCCTTGGCAACAGCCGCAGGGGTGCGGGGCTGGTCTGACGGCAGTACAAAATGGGTGACATCCGCCGCTTTGGTGTTGGTGCTTTCGAACAGTTCGTTAACGGCAGCAGGCACACTCTTCAGGTAGCCTTCATCACGAATCCAGCGTTCTTCCCAGTCATAATCCAATGTTGAGTCTTCACCGCGATAATGATCGACAAAATCATCAGCAAAACTTGCACTACCCAGATACTCGGCGATAACACCCTCGGTACCTACGCCCAGTGCCGCAGCGCCGTCACCCCAGAGCATTTCCGAACGAGAGCCACATTTGGTTCGACGGTGCTCAGAAGCTACCAGCAGTGCCGAGTCTTTATCCTTGCCACCCGCTTCCAGCAAACTGATCAGTGCAGAAGTCGCAGACCGTTGTGACGCAGTAACATCCATAGTGCGCAGCCGGTTGCCCAGATTCAGCGCCTCGCTGACGACAACGGAGTTCTGACGGTCCAGAAATGGAACCGTGGTTGACGCCAGGCAAAGCGACTTGATGGTTTCCCGATCGAGTACGCTCAAGCAGTCCTGGGCCGCCTCGACGGCCATGGTTATGGTGTCTTCATCCCAGTTACACATGCTGCGCTCGCCTTTGGCAAGGCCACGAAGGCTGGCGTCAAACCAGTCGTTAGCATCCGCAATGGCACTTTTTTGTAGGCGGCTGCGAGGAACGTAGGCGCCGTAAGCAGTAATCCCGAACATATGATTGTCTTCCTCTCGTGCTAGGCCAATGGTTACAGCGTACGGCCGATAACCAGCTTCATAATTTCACTCGCGCCACCATAAATGCGACGAACCCTTGCATCCACAAATAAGCGCGAAATCGGATATTCCTTCATGTAGCCCCAACCGCCGAAGAACTGCAGGCACTTGTCTACGACCAAGCCTTCATTTTCAGTGGTCCAGAGTTTTGCCATCGCGCCTTCTTCCGGCGTCAGCGTGCCCTCATTAGCTCGCACCAGGCACTGGTCGAGATACGCCCAGCCTACGGCTAAGCTAGTTTTGATATCCGCCAGAGTAAATTGGGTGTTCTGGAAATCAGCGATGGTCTGACCGAACGCTTTACGCTCTTTGACGTAGGCATTGGTCAAATCGAATGCGCGATGGGATTCAGCCTGTGCCCGACAGGCGATGGTGATTCGCTCACGGGGCAATTCGCGCATCATGATGGCGAAGCCTTCGCCTTCATTCCCCACCAGGTTGGTCACCGGAACGCGCACATCCTGGAAGAAAAGTTCCGACGTATCAGCGGCTTTCTGGCCGATTTTTTCCAGATTGCGACCACGGTCAAAGCCAGGACGATCGGTTTCAACGATAATCAGGCTGATGCCCTTAGCGCCTTTGCTGGGGTCTGTCGAGCAGGCCACCAGGCAGAAATCGCAATTCTGACCGTTAGTGATAAAGGTCTTCTGACCGTTGATCACGTACTCGTCACCGTCACGAACCGCACTTGTACGCATGGCTTTCAGATCACTACCACAACCAGGCTCTGTCAGGCCGATAGAGGCGATACTTTCCGCTGTCACCATACGTGGCAACCAGTACTTTTTTTGCTCCTCAGTACCTGCATGCAGCAGATAATAGGCAACGATATCTGCCTGCACCGAAAAGCCAACACTGGCACCGCCAAGGGCATAACCGGTTTCTTCTGACAACACCATGTTGTAAAGAAAATCAGCACCCGGACCGCCGTACTCTTCAGGTACGCCGCAACACAGAAAGCCGTTGGCACCGGCCTTTTCCCAGAACGATCGTGGAATGACTTCGTCGTTTTCCCACTGCTCGATGTTGGGCTCCAGCTCCTCCCGGAAGAAGCGCCGGGCGTTGGTGCGGAACAGCTCATGGTCACTCGAATAAATAGATCTGTTTTCCATGGTCATTACCCTCTCTCCTGTACCTGTTTGAGCAATCGATGAGCCCGCTCTACAACCGGCTTATCGATCATTTTTCCGTTAAGTGAAAATACCGCTTCACCTTGCTTTTCATGCGCCCGGAAACTGTCAACAATTTCCTGAGCTTTTTGAATTTGTTGTGCCGAAGGCATAAACCCCTGATTCATAACTGCGACTTGGGCCGGATGTACTGCCAGCGCACCGCGAAAGCCCAGCTGCTGGGCCCGCTCGATAGTGGCTGCAAACCGCTCCTGGTCGCTGTAGTCCGCAATCGAATCGACAAAGCCGTATGGCGTTACACCATTGCGACTGGCCGCAAAAACAATGGCTTGATTTGGGACCAGCAAGGTGTCTGCGTTGGGCTCCATACCGACCTCAGCGCAGAAGTCTTCAGGGCCGAGTGTTAACCCTACTAACCGCGAGACGGCCGCGATATCATCCAACCTCGGTAGCGCTTCGGGGGATTCGATCTGCGCCAGCAGCACCACGCTGCCCGCCTCCAGCCGACGCTCGAGCTCAAGTTCGGTCACTACATCGGCCAATGCCTGCAAGGCTGCGGCGCTTTCGACTTTGGGGACAACCAGACCACGCACACCGGCAATAACAGCCGCTTCAATATCACGTACCGCCATCCGTAATGGCTGATTGATACGCACTAGCATGTCGGCACCAGATTGCGTTACCTGGGATACAACAACGGGTAGGTTGTCACGGGCAAACTTCTTTTCGCCGACGGGCACGCTGTCTTCAAGATCAACAATGATCGCGTCAGCACCGCGAGTGTGGGCTTTTTCAAGAAAACGGCGATTGTGCGCTGGCACAAACAACAACGAGCGCCATGCTGGCATGCTATGCAGAGTCATAAGCGTTCTCCAGGCCGGGCCTCGCTGACTTCGTTCTTCAGCTCCACCTCTAATGTCATGGCCAGTTGATTCGTAGGCGTCAAGGCCCAAAGTTTCACAACATTGCCGTCGCGGGCCCCGTTAATTGTGAA
The DNA here is from genome assembly GCA_052089485.1 of Marinobacter sp. Taxonomy (GTDB): domain Bacteria; phylum Pseudomonadota; class Gammaproteobacteria; order Pseudomonadales; family Oleiphilaceae; genus Marinobacter. Next base: position 18,778 of record JBQCZX010000039.1, read on the forward strand.
CGCGTCCAGATCAAACAAAGGCTGTACGCCGCGAAACCGGAACTCCGCAATTTCAACAGGCCCCAGATTGTCGTACATCAAATCAAGCAACAGAGTGGCAATCAGTGGACCGTGGACCACCAGCCCGGGGTATCCTTCCGCTTCGACCGACCAGTTGCGGTCGTAATGGATGCGGTGACCGTTGAAGGTCAACGCGGAATAGCGAAACAGCAACACCGGATCCGGCTCAATTGTTTTGCACCACTGGGGTGCCAGTTCCGGCGTGTACTCCGGGGCAGCCGGCGCGATACCGGTTGGCATGGCACGATAAACAATGTCTTGAGTTTCGGTGATGACTGGCTCACCGTTGCCCTTGAATACGTTATGAGCAACGGTGACAAACACCAACTCACCTTGGCGCCCGCTCTTTGGCACCACAGCCTCAACGCTCGACTTACAGGTTATCCGGTCACCCACACACAATGGCTGATGGCACTCAACTTTGCTGCCCGCCCACATACGTCTGGGTAACGGCACAGGCGGCAGAAACCCTCCTGTCTTGGGGTGTCCATCAGAGCCTGTTGCCGACGCCTGCGGGGTGGGCGTAAAAAACAACCAATGCCAGGGCAGTGGCAGCGTCATACCCTGCGTCAAGGCGTCAGTTTGATGGCCCAGCGCTGCCGCCATCTTCGCCGTAACATCGGCACTTACGACATCAGAGCTCACCTTGGCGTGGCCCACCCATTTTTGTAAATCCTCAACCTGAGCATTTTCTACCATTTTTTTCGCGCTCATTGTTGCGCCTCCAACACACCGGCACTGTTGGCTCCAAACTCGTGCCTTAACTGCATATTGTGTTCTCCCAAGGCCGGTACGGGCCCCAAAACTGCTTTGTGGTTCAGCGTAACCGCTGGCGGTGCAACAATATCCACCGGCCCTGAAGCGGTGTTGACCTGCGTGCGCCGCAACTGCTCGTGCTGACTGAGTCCAGCCAGGGCTTTAACCTCGCCGTAGGCAATACGCGCCTTAGTCAGGCGTTCTACCAACACATCCCGTGTCATATCGGCAATAATCGGCAACACCACATCGTTAAGTTTCTCTCGATGGGTACAGCGAGCAACGTTGCTCAGGTAGCGCGGATGTGCTTTCAGCTCGGGATATTCCAACACTTGGTCACAAAACCACTCCCATTCACGCTGATTTTGTACGGAGACCACGACTTGGCGGTCGTCCGCGCAATGATAAACCTCATAAGGTGTAATGGTCGGATGCCGCAGCCCCGGGCGCTCCGGCACAACCTGCTGGGATTCGAACTGCAGCAACGGCACGGTCATCCAGTCGGCAATGGCATCAAATAACGACACCTCAATACATTCACCCTCACCTGTGCGCTCACGGGCAAGCAGTGCCCGCAGCACCTCGGCGTGGGCATACATGCCGCAGGCAATATCACAAACAGACACGCCAACTCGTGCAGGCTCTTCCGCGGCTCCGGTAATGGACGCCAGCCCCGATTCACATTGCACTAGCAAATCGTACCCTTTCATATTGCGGTAGGCTCCGGCGCTGCCATAACCCGTGATATCAACGGTAATAAGCCTTGGGTTATCACGGCGCAGTTGCGTCGCGTCAAAACCTGCACGTGCCGCAGCGCCGGGAGCCAGGTTCTGCACAAACACATCGGCGTCGTTCAACATACGCATCAGCAACTGCTGATCGGCGCTGTCTTTAATGTTAAGACAAATCGACTCCTTGCCCCGATTGAGCCAGACAAAGTACGCGCTTCCACCCGCCGCCGACCGATCGTAATCCCGAGCAAAGTCACCTTCCGCCCGCTCAACCTTGATCACACGAGCACCCGCGTCGGCAAGCCGTGACGTGCAATAAGGCGCGGCTACCGCTTGCTCCAGCGATACCACCACCAAACCATCAAGCGTCGGCGCACTCATTAAAAAGACCTCGGCAGGCCAAGATCGTGGGTGGCAAGGTGTGACAGAATCAGGTTGGTGGAAATCGGTGCTACCTGATAAAGCCGAGTTTCACGAAACTTACGCTCAATGTCGTACTCTTCAGCAAAACCGTAACCGCCGTGGGTTTGGATACAGGTGTCGCCAGCCTGCCAGGACGCTTCCGACGCCAGCAGCTTGGCCATATTCGCGAGAGAACCACAGGGTTTACCGGCTTCAAATGCTGCAATAGCCTGATCGACAACAGCGGCGGCTGCCTCCGTCTGGGCATAGGCTCTGGCAATCGGGAACTGAACGCCCTGATTTTGACCAATCGGACGGCCAAAAACCTCACGACTGTTGGCATAAGCCGAAGCCTTTTCTATAAAGTATCGGGCGTCACCGATACACTCGGCAGCAATCAGAATCCGCTCCGCATTCATGCCATCGAGAATATAACGGAAACCGGCACCCTCTTCGCCAATCAAATTCTCGACTGGCACACGCACGTTGTCGAAAAACAACTCAGTAGTAGCATGATTCATCATGGTATTGATCGGGCGAATGGTCAGGCCGTCCGCAAGGGCTTCTTTCATATCAACAAGCAATACCGACATACCATCCGTGCGCTTGGCGCAGGCATCACGCGGTGTTGTGCGCACCAGCAATACCATCAGATCGGAATGCTCGGTACGGGAGATGAATACTTTTTGGCCATTTACCACATAGCGGTCACCTTCTTTTACCGCACGGGTAGTAATGCGAGTAGTATCGGTACCGCTGGAAGGCTCAGTAACACCAAAAGCCTGCAAACGTAGCTCGCCCGAAGCAACCTGAGGCAGGTATTGCTGTTTTTGCTGTTCACTGCCGTGGCGAAGCAACGTACCCATGGTGTACATCTGTGCATGACAGGCTCCGCCATTACAACCAGCACGCTGCACTTCTTCCAGCACCGCACACGCGGCACCCAATGGCAGCCCAGAACCGCCGAACTCTTCCGGAATCATCACGGAGAGATAACCGGACTGACTCAGAGCGTTAACGAACTCAGTCGGATACGCATTCTTCTGATCCAGCGTCCTCCAGTATTCGCCCGGAAAACCAGCACACAAGCGTGCCAAAGCCTCCCGAACTTCTGGATACGATGACGATGAATTCATGTAGCTCTCCTGTTATTAAGCAAAGGCGTCCGCTCGAATTTAATATAACGACCAGCAACCTCAGCTTATCAACAAGAAAACCCCTCAACAATTATATAGTTTTTATATCGGTCATCGTTTTTTTGGATACCTCTACTCTGTTACATATCGCCCTTTAAAAACAAACATGTTATAAACTATTAAAGTGACATCACTTTCAGGCATACCGCGGAGCACTCTCATGGCCACTAATCTCAATGTAGATCTGCGACAGCTGAATACCTTTCTTACCGTCGCAGATACCGGCAGCTTCAGTCGGGCATCCGAAAAGCTGTTCGTTGCTCAACCAGCGCTAAGCCGGCAAATCCGGATGCTGGAGAGTGCATTACACGTAGAAGTATTTGTGCGACATGGGCGAGGAGTGGTGCTGACCGCTTCTGGAGAATTGCTTTATGAGCGCGCCCGCAAACTTATGCAGGACCTTGAGCGGACACTGGCAGACGTAACCGCAATTGCCGGAGAAGTGACTGGACAGGTTATTCTAGGAATACTGCCGACGGTAGCTCACATTTTCTCCGGCACCATTGTTGAAAAGTATCGCCACGAATTTCCTCAGGTCAACCTAGCGGTGAAATCCGCCATGAGCGGCACCTTGCAGCAGATGGTAGCCCAGCATCGGCTGAGCCTTGCCATCACCTACAATCCCAAAAGCCAGAGAAACCTGCGTTGCCGACCTCTCCTGGAAGAACCGCTCTATCTGATCGGGCCAAGCGACAGCCCTTTTGCGGATCGCAGCGAAATAACCATGGACGAAGTGCTGAAACAACCGCTGGTGCTGCCCGAAGAAAAACACGGCTTGCGACAGGCTGTGGAACGGGAAGCTACCCAACGGGGAGTTACTCTTAATCTTGCAATCGAAGTAAGTGCATGGCCACTGTTAACAGATACCGCCCGCCGTGGGCTTGGTTATACCATTCTACCGTCCGCTGCCGTCCATGAAATGGTGGCTCGCAAAGAAGTAATGGCGCTGCCGATAGCATCTCCCGAATTGACGCGAACGCTGGCGCTGGTTACCCCGGCAGACCTTCCCGCTTCCGTTGCCACCAGCAAACTTGCCAATCTGATCATGCAGCAAGTCGCGCAACACGTTCACGATGGATTGTGGAAAGGGCGCCTGTTATTTGACGCCAACAACCCAAGCCTTCAAGAAGGCGAGTAAGTTCTGCGGTAACCACCCTTAATGCGCCACAATCGCCTATCCAATCGCGTTATATATCATATCCAATATAGATAATTGTTAGCACTCTGACCCACTGCTAGGGTGAATTTCGTCGCAGACTATGCGGCGGTCAGGACGACATGGATTCGACCATATCTGGCTGAGTTCCCTCTAAATAGCAGAATTTTAAATAAAAAACAGAGAGTGCTTCTTATGCGACATAACAAATTATCCACAGCGATTAGAATAACCAGCTCACTGCTGGTGCTTGGACTGGCTAGTCAGGCAAACGCTTTTGAAGTGCAGGCAGGAGACGTAGAGGCCGAAATCTATGGCTATGCGCGACTGAATGCCTCTTACGATATTGACGAGAAGGTCGCCACCTCCAGAGGGACACGTGCCGGTAATTTTTCTATGATCAATACCGGTTCTGACAAAGAAGCCGAGGGTCACTTTGGTGCCGACGCATTTCAGTCTCGTCTCGGCATCCGGGCAACAATGCCGCAGGGCGTGAAAGTAAACATTGAAGGGGACTTCCGCAGTATAAGCGGTACCCCTGGCCAAGTGCGGCTTCGCCATGCCTACGGGGAATACAACGGTGTGCTGATGGGCCAGACCTGGTCAAACTACGGCAGTTTTGTAGGCAACACTTCCGGGCTTGAATTTGATCAGCTTCCTGGCTTTGCCGGATACGCAGGTCGTGCCGCGCAAGCGCGTTACACCAGTGGTGCTTTCTCCGTCTCGCTAGAGGATCCAAAAACCAGCGTTATTAACGCAGTCAGCGGCACAAGTGATAGCGCCGAAAAAGAGGGATTGCCCACTCTTACAGCCCGTTTTGAGAGCAAAACTGGTGGATTGGCCTACTCAGCAGGTGCGATGGTACACGAGATTGCAATTGATGACGGCTCTGCGGATGACACCGCCATTGGTTACGCCGTTTTTGGTGCTGCCAAGCTGGCGCTGACCGAAACGCTCACGATCCAGGGGGCAGTGAACCACACAGATGGTGGCAATAGCTATCTGTGGCGCTCCGGCAGCAACTACACCGGCGCGGACGCATACTCCGAGAGCGGTAATCTGGAGACAATCCCAGGCTATAGCGGCACTATCGGCGCCAGCCTGAAGGTAGGACCAGGAATAATTCACACCGCCTATGGAATGGCCGAAATGGACTGGGATGACGCCGTTAAAGACAGCGTAACTAACGTAAATGATCAGCATGAGCGCAACACCATGGCAATGATTAACTACCAATGGAGCCCAGTTCAAGACGTTCTGCTAGGCGTGCAATACAGCTATTTGAAAGTGAAAAAAGTAAGCGGCGATGACGGCGATGCCAACCGGCTGGTGTTCGCGACCCAATACAACTTCTGATCGCAGAATCAAATAGCGACAATAGCTAACTAAAGTCGTTTCTTCTTCCCCGTTTGGCGATACCATATTTATCCTCGGGGAAGAAGCAAGCGTATTAAAGTACTCAGATTTAATTCAGGAGGCATGAATGCGAATACTGGTCGCTGTAAAACGAGTAATCGACTACAACGTAAAGGTACGCGTCAAGCCGGATAACACTGGTGTTGATCTTGCCAACGTTAAAATGGCAATGAACCCATTCTGCGAAATCGCTGTTGAAGAAGCGGTTCGTCTGAAAGAAAAGGGTGTTGCTAGCGAAATCGTAGTGGTTTCCATTGGTCCCAAGGCCTGCCAAGAGCAAATTCGCACTGCTTTGGCGCTGGGTGCTGACCGGGGTATCCACATTGAATCGGACGAGCAAGTTCAATCACTTGAAGCGGCTAAGTTGCTTAAAGCCGTTGTTGAGAAAGAAGAGCCAAAACTCGTCATTCTCGGTAAACAGTCCATCGATTCTGATAACAACCAGACTGGCCAAATGCTAGCCGCATTGACCGGTATGGGGCAGGGCACCTTCGCTTCAGAAGTGGTTGTTGATGGCGAAAAAGTGAGCGTTACCCGTGAGGTAGACGGTGGTCTTATGACCCTTTCTCTGAGCCTGCCAGCGGTCGTAACCACAGACCTGCGTTTGAACGAGCCGCGCTACGCGTCTCTGCCTAACATTATGAAGGCGAAGAAGAAGCCGCTCGATGTAATGAGCCCGGCTGATCTGGGTGTTGATATTGCACCACGCCTGTCCACGTTGAAAGTTGAAGCGCCGGCTGCACGTCAGGCAGGTGTTAAAGTGGCCGACGTTGCCGAGCTGGTCGATAAACTGAAGAACGAAGCGAAGGTGATCTAAATGAGCATCCTTGTTATTGCTGAACACGACAACAGCAGCCTTAAGCAGGCTACTCTCAGCGTTGTAGCCGCTGCCAAGGCCATGGGTAGCGATATTGATGTGTTGGTTGCCGGTGAAAACTGTGGTGCCGTTGCAGAAGCTGCAGCAAAGGCTGACGGTGTTGCAAAAGTACTGGTTGCCGACAACGCGATTTATGGCCATTTCCTGGGCGAAAACCTCGGTAATCTGGTTGCCGAGCTAGGTAAGGACTATAGCCACATCGTGGCTGCTGCCGGCACAACAGGTAAAGACTTCATGCCGCGCGTCGCAGCACTTCTGGACGTTGCTCAGGTATCTGACATCGTGCGCGTTGAGTCTGAAGACACCTTTGTTCGTCCGATTTACGCCGGTAACGCTATTGCAACGGTAAAATCCAGCGACAGCATCAAAGTTATAACCGTTCGTCCAACAGGTTTTGACCCGGTTGCTGCGGAAGGTGGCTCTGCCTCGGTTGAACAGCTCGATCTGGTAAAAGACGCGGGTCTTTCTGCGTTTGTTAGTGAGAAGAAAGCTGAATCTGATCGTCCTGATCTGGCCAGTGCCGGTATTGTTATTTCCGGTGGCCGTGGCATGCAGAATGGCGAAAACTTCAAAATGCTTGAGCAGGTTGCTGACCTACTTGGCGCCGGTATGGGTGCTTCCCGTGCAGCTGTCGACGCCGGTTTTGTGCCGAACGACATGCAGGTAGGTCAAACCGGTAAAATTGTTGCTCCGCAGCTTTACGTAGCGGTTGGTATTTCCGGTGCCATTCAGCACCTGGCCGGTATGTCTGATTCCAAAGTGATCGTTGCGATCAACAAGGATGAAGAAGCGCCGATCTTCCAGGTTGCCGATTACGGCCTGGTAGCGGATCTGTTTGAAGCAGTACCGCAACTTGAAGAAGAGCTGAAGAAAGT
>JBQCZX010000040.1:0-26147 GCA_052089485.1 Marinobacter sp.
TTTAAAACCTGTTTGACCAACTGCACGATCACCAATCCTCCTTGATGCAAACCACTTGCGGCCAAGGTGCCGCTAAATTGCGTGCAGATTGTGCCATTTAATGCAGCCTCTGTCATTATACTTGGTCTTAACCTTTGCCCGTTGGAATGGTCCATTTACACAATGCCGGTGTGGTATTATTGCGCCTCAAATTTTATTAGACACAGGGATGATTTGAATGTTGGAAGCAGTGTTCTGGATTGCAGTGCTCGGGTCTTTGTACAGCTATTTTATCTATCCGCTGGTGCTTATGGGGCTGCCAGCCAAAAGGGCCCTGCCGGCACATGCTGCTGACCCTGCGGCGACGGACACGCAAGCCGTCTCACCTTCAGTTTCTCTCATCATTACGGCACACAATGAGGCCGGGCGCATTCGGCAAAAACTGGAAAACACTCTTGAGCTGGTTTATCCCAACCTTGAAATTATCGTGGCTTCTGACTGCTCGGCGGATGAAACCGATGACATTGTTCGGGAATACCAGAGTAAGGGTATCTTGTTGTCCAGAACCGATGAGCGGTTGGGGAAGGAGAACGCCCAGAAGGATGCCATAGCCATGGCGACGGGAGACATTATTGTGTTCTCGGATGTGGCAACCAGTATTCCTGCAGATGCGATTGTTGCGCTGGTTCGGTACTTTGAGAACCCCACGGTGGGCGCGGTTTCAAGTGAGGATGTATTTGTCAGCCGCGATGGTGGCGTAGTGGGCGAGGGCGCCTATGTGAAGTATGAGATGTGGCTGCGCAAGCTGGAGTCGCTCCGGGGTGGGCTGGTTGGCCTCAGCGGGTCATTTTTTGCTGTGCGCCATGTGCTATGTGAGCGCTGGGATATTCATGCCCCAAGTGATTTCAACACCGCTCTGAATTGCGCGCTTGATGGCTATGTGGCCGTTTCAGCACCCGACGTGCTGGGCCACTACCAGGACGTCGCAGATCCGGGCAAAGAGTACCAACGCAAGCTTCGAACCGTTATTCGTGGCTGGACGGCGTTGGCGAGGCATCCGGAAGTGCTCAACCCCGCTAAATTTGGTTTGTTTGCCTGGCAGGTATTCAGCCATAAATTGATGCGCTGGGCGGTGCCCTGGTTTTTGGCCATCCTGTTTGTGGTTTCAATTATGCTGGTTGGCAATGGCTGGATTTACGGCCTGGCGCTGGTGTTGCAGCTTGCTTTTTATGGGGTTGTTCTGGCAGCACACTTCTCGCCTGACTTGCGTGCCAAAGGCTATATCCGGATTCCGTATTTTTTCGTGCAGGTGAATTATGCCATTGCCCATGCCACCTTGCAGTTTGTGGGAGGGCGCCGGATGACCGTCTGGTCGCCCTCCAAGCGTTAAGGGGGCATAGTTTGAGTCTTTCCAAATTGCGGCCAGTGGGTAGTCGGGTGCCTTTACCTATGGCACATTCGGATGTGTTAGCCGCGCCTTGGGCCGAGCATTACGAATCCGCGTTTGTGAATAGTGGCACTGCTGCACTTTCACTGGCGGTAAAGTTATCGATTAAAAGCAAGCAGACGCGGCAAACCCCCGAAGTGATTCTTCCCGCCTACGGTTGTCCGGATCTGGTTGCGGCTGTTGTGGCTCGGGGCGCTCGACCGGTTTTGGTTGACCTAATGCAGGGCCGGCCGTGGATGAATCTGGATGCCCTAGAGAGTGCGGTAACCGAAAACACCGTCGGCATCATTGCGGTGGGTTTTCTGGGCATACCGGAACGGTTGTTTCCTCTGAGGCGGATTGCCGATAAAAACGATGTCACGTTGATTGAGGATTCGGCCCAGGTGTTTCCGCCTTCCAGTTCCGGCAACGGGTTGGCAGATTATGTTGTCCTGAGTTTCGGGCGGGGTAAACCAATAAATCTGATGGGTGGCGGGGCGCTTTTGATTCGTAAGGATCATGTTGAGCAGAGCGCCAGCGTTTTAGCGGCTCTTCCAGAAGTTGAGCCGCCATCCGGCACTGCCTGGCGGTTTCGGCGCTGGTTGTTCAACCTGCTTCTAACTAGGCCTTTGTACGGAGCAATGGAGAAAGTTCCGTTTCTTGGTATTGGGCAGACTGTGTTTCATCCGCTCACCTCGATTGACCGCCAGACACCTGTTGGGGGGCTGCTGGAAGCGGGCATTGAAGGCTTTAATAACCGGAAGGATATCGGCGCTGTGTATTCAGAAGCGTTGCTGGGGCTCGTCGATAAAGGCTGGGTTCAATTAGCGCCGGACTGTTTCGGTGAAGCAGCCCTTGAAGGGCCGGTGCCCGCGTCACCTATATTGTTGCGTTATCCGCTGCTTGCGCCTTCGCGCCAGATTCGAGATGAAGCGCTTCTTGAGCTAAATCGCGTAGGTATTGGTGCCAGCGCTTTCTATTGCCAGGCGCTGCCAGCGATAGATGGGGTTAGTAATCTTGTGACCGCTGCTGCGTCGGCATTCCCTTGCGCTCGCGACTTTGCTGAGCGCCTCATCACCCTTCCTTCCCATGAGGATGTTAGCACCAAGGACATTAACTCTGTTGCTGACATTCTTTTGCTGGCGCCCCGTTGAGGCGACGCCGAAACGATTGAATCACCTGACTAGCTGCATGGAGGTCATGGCTTTCTGGATTTTCTCCTGGGCCAGATCGCAGTTTCTTGGGCTGCATCTCATCTGGAACAGGACGAGTGCGAATTGTTTCTCTCGCGCCAGTATCGCTGGAATTTGCTGCAATTTTGCTTTTTTATAATTCCAGCTGCGATGGGAGCCGGTCTGAAACCATTGGCCAATGACCATTTGCTTGCGCGTCATTATATTTCGATAGATGCCGACTCCTGGTTGGGGGGTTCCCTGTAACTGCCATAGTGACGTGTCAAACATCTGCGGTATAAAAGGCACAAGCTTGTCTTCATGCGCGGTTTTCTGGCTCTGCGCGAGCAGTACCCATAAGCTTCCTGCACGCCAGGCTTGTTGGTTCAGTACCTCTGGCAAGTCCAGTGCTACGGGTAAGTCGCCCGCTTTTGCCTGTTTGGCTCCAGACAACTCAAGTGTCCACGGGGATACTGGTAGGCCAGGTCTTTGCAGTAATGTGAGGGCAATTGGGCCGAGTATAACAGCGACGGCCACGGCGATGGCCCCGGTTTTATTGAATACAGAGGCCTTCGAGGTGAAACCTTTGTCGGATTTTCTCTTGCGAACCGGAGAAAAGTACAGCGCCGGTAAAACAAATACTCCGAAAACGATCCAGCCCATGGTGTCGTGGTCGGCGATCATGGCACTTTGCATGTCGGTTTCATAAGCAACGATAACCAGAATGGTGATACGCACCCAGTTAGCGATAAGGGCAATAGTTGCGGCTGCCAGCAAGGTGATTGCCCATCCGCGCCAGCGAAAGTCGTTGAGGATGGATGTCATCATTGCCAGCATAATCGAAATAGCAAGATAGCGATAACCGGAGCAGCCGCCGGTAATTATAAGGCGTCCGTAGGGCAGGGTAATGCTGTTGCTTTCAACGAGGGCTGTCATTCCGAACCAGCCCACCCAGGTTCCTACAACCGTACTCGCGAGATCCACAAGGGCCGGAACTATTACCGCCCCAATAGGCAATGAAAGCGACAAGAGAAGAATATAAGGTAGGAATGTCAGCGTTCGAGCTAGGCCCAGCAGAGTCCAGGACGTTGTGATTAGCCCCGCGGCCAACATAAGGTAAGTAAGTGTGTCTATGCGAGCCAGTTCCAGCAGTCCCCAGATAAGCGTTGTGGCAATAAGCAGTACTGCACCGGCAAGGTGGTAGGGCTTGAGGGGTGTTTTGCCTTCTATATGAACAGGTGGGTGGATTAATAGTAGCCCCAAAAAAATAAAGGCGGTCGCGATACCGTGTGCCACCGCCTGATCGAATTCAAGCCACGCTTGTGCAAGCCTGATCCATGTTGGGTAAAAAATCAGAACAGCAACCGCTGTAGCGACTAAATAAGGCCTGGATAGAGGCAGATTGTCTACTATCTTTCTTAACATTGGTTGTTCGCCAGATCGAGTATTAAAGGGAAGATACTGTGTATGTTGTTTACATAAAACTCAAGCTCGAGGTGAGGAAGCGGTTTCACCTTCCTGGTGTCAGTATAATTTACGCACATCGAGTTCAGCCTGCTTTTTAAGAACGCTTTTCATCCTGGAATAACGCCAAACCTGCCTATTTTAGATCTTTTTGTTTTGTTCGGCCATGCCAGATGCGCGGAGCAAAAAGACATGGCGCTTAAGAAGACATATTAACACTGTTTTAGTGTCGAAAATACTTACATCCCCATCTTCTTGCCTATTCAGGTTAAGCTTCATTTTTTTTAAGACTCTGAAAAATAACGTTTTAAATTACTTGGCATGCATGATGCTTTATCTCTCGTACCGCTGACTTGCTGACTTTTAGTCCAATTGCCAGCGTTCACAATCAAGGAGAGACTATAATGAACCGTGTACTTAAAAGAACGCTTTTGTCATCACTTATCGTACCGTTTGCTCTTGGTGTACAGACCGCCAGTGCCGCGATGATTACCGATTGGGGATATGACGTTGATAACTCTTTCTCCAACTTTACCGCTAGTAGCGGAGCCGGCGAAGTTGAACTTTCTGATGAAGGTAATAGGCTTTCGTGGGGAACGCAGAATGGCCAGTCATCTGTTTCGATCACTGACTTGGATTCGACAAGCGGCCTTATCACCAATGGTGGTTTTGTAGACGGTGGAACTTTCACTCACGATAACATTGACATTAGTGTTAATGATTCTGCGCTGACAGGCTTTGATCTGAACTCCGCACTAACACTGACGCCGTTTGCTCCGACTGCCGGTGATTCAGTTAACGTTGGACCAACTACTTTCAACAGCTTCTTCGCGGAAACTCCGAATGATGGATCGTGTGTAGCGGCATCAAGCTCCAACTGCGATGACATCTTTACCGTTAACAATGTTGATGAGCTGGGTGGTATGCAAGTTGAGGGCGGCTACGAGTTCGCCGCAGCCCCTTTCATCATTGACGGCTTCAAGTACACAGTGTTTCTCGAGCTGGCTGGGATTTCCATGCTGAGCGATGAAGCTTGTACTGAAGCGGGTAGTTCAGCCGGATGTGTTGGTCTTCTGACTCAAGAGAACCAGTCAAACAGCTTCGACACTCGGTTCCGTATTACAGCAGAGTCTGTACCCGAGCCAGGTACCTTGGCACTGCTAGGCCTTGGCGTAGCCGGGCTTGGCCTGTCACGCAGGAAAAAAGCTGCAAAGGCATAATATCTAAGCAGTTGTAACGTTTAGATGGTAGTGAAAAAAGAAAGCCCCTGCAGTGAAATGCGGGGGCTTTTTTCGTTTGTGGTGTTTTTTAAGCTGGAAGTGCTGAGAACAGTTCAGAACTGCTCAGTTGCCGGGCTCACGCAACCCGCATCTTGGCTGCCACACGATCGGTGTCCGGCTTCTTCGGCAAGTATCGTCCATTTTCAGTAACCAGTGACCATACATCCGGGCGACATTTCTTTATGCGTTCAACAAGCGATGCCGCTTCGGTGAAGGTGGGACGGCGGCGGCCGTGATATTCTTGTACGGGCCCTACATGGTCAAATTCCACACCAAATCGTTTTAACAGGCGTAGTGTTGCGGGCTCCATAACCGCCATCCAGTGGGTTATGTCGTGCTTTACGGACATTTGGAGAATGGCGGCGAAAAGCCCCAGGCTAATGTAGGGCATGGCACGTTTGCCGCTTTCGGAGTCGCTATAGTAGGCGGACTCGCTGATGCCGGAGGCTGATTTGTCTTCGTTGAGGCGTCGTCTGAACTCCCGGCTGACGGCCATCCTGGATATTTCTGCAACCTGCTCTCGGCGCACGCCGGCAAATGCGTCTTGTGCATATTGATCCATACGATGGATGCAGGGGCCTTCCATGGGGAAGTCGCTCTGTTCTGGGTTATCGCTCGACAAAATGAGTCTGACGGCAGCGACGTTGTCTCCCGTTATGCTGTGTCGAATCAAAGCGTGGGCTGATTGCGGGTCGTATGTATCATGCTCGCGTTTATCGGCGAAGCAATTCGGATCTTCGAAAGGCCGATCGATGCAGTAAACTTGATACCGCACCGCAAAGACTTCGTTGATCATCTCTGGAGATGTCGCCAGCTGCACATTGAACACCGTGTTGAAAATGGTGCTGACGTTTTCGTGAGTTTGTTGGGTGGCTTGCATTTTAGTTCCTTATTTCCCGCTCAGGGAGCTGTCGTGCTGGGTGTGTCGAGGTAACAGCTCACTGACCTCGGAATGTTTGATCCTGGGCACGTAACGTCCTGGCGCCAGGATGAAATTTGGATCGACTGCCGCTTTTAACTGACTGGCAAGTTGAGAGAAAGCAGAGCTACCGGTGTTCAGGAAATCCATCGCGTCGATGTTGAGTCGGTAGGGTAAGAAGCCTTCCTTTTGCCCCGCCTTGTAAAGTTCGCGATAGCAGTCGTTGGCTCGTGCAGTTGCATCTGCGTCCCTGCGATCAAACAGCAGGGGGACGGTTGAGTCAAAGCAGCGATCGTTTACGGTGGTCAATGTGATGAGCGGATTGATACCGAACTGCGGACAAATTTTTTCAATCATATTGATGTAGCGGCGAGCGTCCTTGCCCCTTATTGGAACCAGCGGCGCGAACCATATCAGTCCACAACCATCCCGTGCAGGGTTTTTGGGTTGGCCGGGTTCGGGCAGAGCGCCTGAGCGCCAGTAAGCCAAGGCCAGGGCGACATCATTGGGAGTGCCATGCATGATTTCCAGCGCGCCCGAGAGTGTGTCTGCCATACCTCTAACTCGCGTTCCCAGCCTGCCGGGGAGTACGCGAGCAACATTCTGCGCCAAGTCGACCCTGCGCCTGTTAATAAAGATGAGTCTATCGGTCGCTGGGCCAAGAAGCCGGCGCAGCGTGCGCTTGGCGGCTCGGGCTACTTCCTTTGATGCGTATATTGCTCCAACCCCGCTCCAGGCAGGAACGCCATGACTGTTGGCAAGGCGTTCAATTTCGTGGGCAGGTAGAACGCCTTCAAGGGCCTTGTCTTCAGGGAAGGGTGCCATCATCGAGAGCATGCGTTGGCTGTTGAGTAGGTTAATTGCAACAACCGAGCCGCCAAGGGTTCGTAAAACAGCTTTAACGGTGGGCACCAGTGCTTCCAGCTTGGCGTCGTCTTTCGTGGAAAAGAAGAATGCCGTTACAGTTTCAGGTGCTGGCGCGAGGGCGATTGTGATGTTCACAACCACACCGAAATTCCCTTGGCTGAAAAGTCCGTCGAGATATGGGCCTATGCCCCATTTGAAAAGCCCGTCTACTTCCGCGCCGCCAAGTTCGCTGAGTTGCGTCTGGTAAAAGGTACCGTCGGGCAAAACTGCTTCTATTTTAGTGACTGCTGCAAAGTGGTCTGTGATCGGCGTAATGCCGTAACCACGCTCAAGTGCGTTGCCAAGAATACTGCACGTGGGGCCTGCGCCGGTCACCGGAACAAGGTAGTTGCCATCCTGGCGATCAAGAAAGTCTCTAAGGGCGCCCTGAGTTACGCCCGGCTGAACAGTAACAACGCCCATTTCGGGATCAAAATTGGAAATGCTATCAAGCCGGCTAAGGTCGAGAATCACGCAGCCGTCTTCAACCGGGTTGGCGCTGCCGTAGCCCCAATTATTGCCTGTGCTCACGGGGTAGACGGCAACGCGACACTGTTGCGCTATTTTAAGGATTGCTGATATCTGTTCCTGGTTTTCTGGGCGGAGCACAGCCGGAATGTAGCGCTTCGCGCCTATGGTGGAGGCGTTAGCATCTGCTGCACTAGCCGCGACGACTGCTGACTCACCCAGGATGGTGGTCCATTCGGCAATTGCAGACTCTATAGAGGAGTTATTCACGGGCATTTCCACGATTTATCGATGACTTTCTTAAACGTTTGTTAACGTTTTCTGCCAGGATGTTCATTAATTGGGCAAAATTATAGTAGAGATGGTGTTGACAAAACATGTAGTTTCATTACAGCTTAGAAATCGATGTTTTTTGAAGAATAGGCTTTAAAACAGTGAGTTGGAGCGGAATCAGAAAGCTATGCTGGAAGGGTATTTTGTTAAATAATGTTAACTGCGATGAGTTCTCGTCATTTGGCTCGTCAATTGAGTCTGCCGTGATCTGCGTTTGGATAAGTCCATAAAACCAAATTAAAAACGTAAAAAGCCAGCCGAAGCTGGCTTATTTATGCTGCTACTGGAATCAGGCTTTCTGACGACGGCGAGCTGCGCCAAGACCTGCAAGCCCAAGGCCTAGGAGGGCAAGTGTGCCTGGCTCAGGTACATCTGTTGCTGTTGAAGAAGACCAACTGAAGGTACCGCCACCCTGGTTGGCTGTGACGTTCCAAGTGCCTGTAGTTTCGTTAACCCCGTCTGTCAGGGTGCCGACACCTGAAATAGCCATCATGTCTTCGCTTTCAAGCTTAACATTTATATTATCGAGTATGAACGACAGTTGCGAACCAGAGTTCGCGCCAACGGTGGCTGTGCCTTCCCAGATTGTTTGGGGGCCTGCGAATGGTCCGTAGCTGAAATCGAAAAAGGTTGCCATGTTGTCTTTCGCAAAATAGTTAGCGAAGTCACCCGAAATGGAGTTAACCTTGGCGTTGCCGTTAGCGGTACTGTCGTCAAAATCAAACGTGTTATTAGTTGTATCAAACGTAAAGTTGCTCTCCGGCAGAGACGAAAAGCTGATTCCGCCATGCATGGGAACTGCGAGTGCAAGGCTTGAAGCGCTGAGTAGTGCTGCGCCGATAATTCCTTTAAATACGTTATTCATATGATATCTCCATAGTTTGATGTGAGCCTGATTTGATCCTCTAAGGCTGGAGATATTAAAGCATGTATCATGCCATGTTTTTAAATGGTTGTTTTTTAAGATTTAATTTATTACTTGATTGCGGGATGTAAATTATTCTGACGATAAAATGCTGGCGGGGTTGTTTTAATAAGCACGTGCCTTGCGTGGGAGCATCTTCTAAAAGCATCCCACACAAGGCGCGAAATCTATGAGCGGTTAAAAGTTTTGCTTGGCTTTTTCCAGGTGCTCCGCTATTTCGGCGTTATCTGGTGCGAGTGCCAAAGCTTTCTCGATTGAGTCGACAGCCTGCTGGTGCTGGCCATTCAGATGCAGTATCCAGCCATAGGTATCAAGTACGGCTGGGCTGTTGGGTGCCAGCTCGCTTGCCTGTTTGGCGAGCTCCATTGCTCGATCCGGGCTTTGTTCCCGGAGCATCCAGGCCAGGTTGTTCAGGGCTGCAACGTTATTCGGTTGTTGCGCCAGGACTTGCTCATAATGGTTTTTTGCAGCCATCTCCTGGTTGTTGGCCATCAGCCATTCAGCTTTCGCCAAGTGCGCCGCAAGGCTTTGCGGGGCTTTGTTAAGCCAGCTTTCTGTCAGACTCTCGAGCGAGTCCGGGGCTTGTGCTTTAGCCAACCCTACAAGGGTAGGCATCAGTTGTATCTCCCCGGTTTCTTGCCATCTTTCAGAAAGGTATTCGTAAGCAGCTTGTGGTCCTTCCTGCTGATTGAGCAGTTTTGCCCGGGAAAGCATGGTTGCAGCCACTTCGCCATGGGTTTCCTCTACTGCGTCAAGCGCAGAGAGGGCGTCGTCTATCTTGCCTTCCATCTGCGCAATTCGTACTGACAACAAGGCGAATGAGAGGTTTTCGGGCTCAAGAGCGGTGGCCTCGGCTGCTTTAGCGCGGGCCTGGCTCCAGTCTTTATTGTTTACCGCCACTTGCGATTCGGCCAGTAGCAGTTTGCCGTAGGCACGTTGAACGATTGCAGATTCCGAGTCTTCCCATTGAGCGAGGGTAGATCGTGCCTGTTCGAGTTCGCCCCGGTTGATATCTATCAGTGCGGTAAGGATGGCGGCGTTGCGCTTCAACTCAGGGTGAGTTTTGGCAACATCATTCAGCCAGGTTTTGGTTTCGGCTGGTGTGTGATCTTGAGTATAGATTTGGCCAGCTTGCTGCAACGGGCGTATCGAATCCGGGGTGATTGCGGCGGCGTCTATCAACAACTTAACGGCTTTCTCACGCTTGCCAGATTGAGTATAGAGGCTGGCAAGTGCAACCTTTGGAGCTTGCAGTTCAGGGCCTTCTTTAACAAGCTTCTCAAGCTGTTTTGTGGCTTTATCTGGTTCCCCAAGCTTGGTATCGACAAGGCTTGCCAGCAAAACGGCCCGGGGGTGATCACCGTATCCGTTGAGTAGCGAGTCGCGAATCTCAGCCGCTTCTTGTCTCTCTCCCTGCTGTAACAGTATGTTCAGATAGGTGCTGGTCGAGGCCCAGTCTGCAGGGTTGGCGGTGAAGGCCATCCGTAGCTGCCCTAGTGCTTGCTCGGTCTTGTTGTCTTGCAGGTAGTGCTTTGCTAATGCAAGCCGAAACCGCACGCGCTCGGGTGCATTGCTGATGGCTTTGCTGAGGCTGGCAATGCCGCTGTCTTCATGGCCCGGCAGACTGAGCGCCAGAACGCCGTGCATGGCCAGGAGGTCGTTGTCGTTGGGGCGGGCTTCTATGGCCCGGTTCAAAGTTTTAAGGGCGGCTTCCCGCTCCCCGGTATCAATCTGGGCCATGGTGGCTGCCCTGATGAACGGGGTAGATGTCGTTTCGGGATCCAGGTTTTCTGTGAGCAGTTGTGCGCCTTCTTCCAGCTCGCCGGTGCTGGCGGAAATCGCACCCAGCATCAAGGCGACTCTTTCGTTATCCGGGTTGAGCTTAAGTGTGTCTCGCAGAATGGTTTTTGCTTCGTCGAAATTCCCGTCATTCAGGGCGGCAATAGCTGCCTCGGCCTGGTCTCGTGCCTCGGTGTTCTGATTTTCTGTCAGTACCCGGTTATAAATCTGGGCTTCTGTAATCTTGCCCTGTTCTGTCAGTACCTGGGAGAGCGTGGTTAATACGTTGCGACGTATGGGAAGGAACATATCCGATGTTGGGAGTACGCCAACGGCATCCGTAAGGGTCGCGGATGACTGTTCCAGCTGATTCAATCGGTATTGAGCCAGTCCTTTCCAATACAGTACCTCAGGGGCCTTCTCGTTGTTTTCAAGCCATTGGGTGGCGGTGTCTATAGCCTGTGTGTTTTGGCGAAGATTGATCTGTGCTTTAAGGGTTCCGGTGATCACCTCGGTATTCGAGGGATTACCGGACGTAAGGCTTTTGTATAGCGCGAGCGCCTCGGCAGCTTCTCCGGATTTGCGCAGTGATTCGGCGCGGATTATATCGGCTTCCAGTTTGTCTTCTTGGGAGCTTGGTGTTTGTAGCGCCAGGGTTTCTTCTGCCGAGAGGTGCTTGCCTTGTTCCACGTAGGCCCGCGCGAGAGTGAGGGCCACTGCGTCAGGTTGTTCCTCCAGCCAAGGCTTTAGCACCTCAGCTGCTTCTTTAGCTGCGCCTACGTGCAGATACAAATCTGCCAGGCGCACGATGTACTCCACGTTGTTGGGGTCTTTCTGGATGGCGTTTTTGACTTCAAGCAGAGCAGAGCGAAATTGACCCTGCTCGGAATATGTCTCGGCCCTGGATATGTGAGGTAGGGCTTCTGATGATTCAGGGCTGTTGTTGCAGCCAGTGAGCAGTGCCGTCGAAAGCAGTAAGCTGCCCGCAAGCATCAGCCCGGGAAGTGATTTAATCATTTTTTGCCTTTCTGTCATGTAAACCGCGCTCCTTGAGCCGTTCGCTGCCAGCGTATACTTGGAAGTTATTTAGGCTTCCGAAGCCGCTGCCGATGTGTCGATTTTATATTTGTCGGTGAGATTGTATAGGGTGGGGCGGGTAACACCCAGTAGTCTTGAGGCTTGTGTCATATTGTAGCCGCTGGTCTGGAGCGCTTGGACGATGGCCTTGCTTTCGGCTTGCTCGCGCACTTGGCGCAGGTTGACGTGGCTTACGCCGGATTGCTCGCAGGCGGGTAGACCCAAGTCGTCGCTGGTGATTCGCTTGCCATCGGCCATGATGGTGGCGCGCTTCACCTTGTTGATCATCTCTCGCACGTTACCCGGCCACGAGTAGCTGTTGATGGCGTTTACGGCGTCGTCGGAGAACGTGAGGTTTTGCCTGTCCATCTGTTTGCCAAGGGACTTCAGCAAAGATTGCGCAATAACCAGAGCGTCGCCTTCCCGTTCCCTGACAGCCGGAACGTCGAGTGTTATTTCGCTTATGCGGTAATACAGATCTTCGCGAAACTCACCGTTTGTAATCAGTTGAGCGACATTCTGGTGTGTGGCGCACACGACACGCACATCCACGGGTATAGGCTTTACTGAGCCCACTCTGTCGACAACCCGCTCCTGCAAAAAGCGCAATAGTTTGGCCTGCAGTGACATTGGCATATCGCCAATTTCATCAAGAAAGAGTGTGCCGCCGTTGGCACTTTCAATCTTGCCTTTCTTGGTTTGCGTGGCCCCGGTAAAGGCGCCTTTTTCGAAGCCGAACAGTTCGCTTTCAAGAAGATTTTCAGGGATGGCTGCACAGTTAATGGCAGCAAACGCATTATCGGCTCTTGGGCTTAGGTCGTGCAGTGCGCGGGCGAGGACTTCTTTACCTGTTCCGGTTTCGCCGGTAATGAGTGTGGTTACATCTGTGGGGGCGACCTTTTCCAGCGTGCGGCACAGAGTCATCATCTGCGGGCTTGCTGCAATAATGCCCTTGATGTTTGTACCGTTGCCTTGATCCGCCAGTTCCTGGTTTTCCCGCTCCAGTTCGGCAAGTCGAAAGGCTCTGTTGACCACAAACAACAGAATGTCGGCATCCAGAGGCTTTTGATAGAAGTCGGATGCGCCCATACCTACGGCCTTCACGGCATTTTCTTTGTCCTCGCGACCGGTCACGACAATTACTTTGGTCATTGGCGCTAGCCGAAGAATCTCTTCCAGCAGCGCGAACCCTTCTGTCGCTCCGCCCGGATCCGGCGGCAGGCCAAGATCCAATGTAACAACCTCGGGTTCTTCACGCCGCAGCGCAGCGATGGCGGCCTCTCTGTCTGAGGCAACAGTTACTTCTAAATCCTCGCTGAAACACCAGCGCATCTGGCTTTGCAGACCCGGATCATCTTCTACAATTAGCAGTCGTCTAGTCACAGAGGTAACAGTTCCTTCGTTGTTAGGTATCCAGATGCGTTTGATTCTTAACTGAATATCGGCACGTTGCAATGGTCAGTTTGATTGCTGTGTGAGCGTACCATTTAATTGGTGAGCTCTTCCGGCGCGGTGGCGTCGGAAATTGATCGTTTATCGGCGTTTTTATGGCTGAGTGTCTGGTTATCGATCAGCGGAATGCGAATGGAGAAACACGAGCCTACGCCTGGTTCGCTAGTTGCATCGAGGCTGCCCCCCAGTTTTTGGATATATTCCCGGGCCTGATAGGCGCCAATGCCCATACCGGTGAGGCCTTTTGTGCTTTCGAACGGTTTGAACAGTCGGCCATTGATAAAGTCTTCTGTCATGCCCGAGCCGGTGTCCTGAATAAACAGCACCACGTTGCCTTTGGCGATTTTCAGCGACAGGCTGACTTCGCCATCCGGCGGTGTTGCATCTTGTGCGTTTTGGATTAAGTGACCGAGCACGCTTCTTAGCTGTTCGGAATCTGCGTTGATCATTATTGGCGGTGCTTGCCCGTCCATTGAAGGTATAGGATGCTGCCGGTTGTAGTGCTCCAGCAGGCTGGTTACCAGGTTAGTCAGGTCCAGGGCTCTGGATTCGTCTTCAGCATCTTGTGATGGTTTGCGAATGTGGTCTACCAGGTTGGACATCTTGCGGACGGCGTGGTCTGTGGTATTGATCATGTCATCAATAAAGGCAGGGTTGTTTCTGTGCTTTTGGGCATTATTTACAAGCAGTGACAATTGCGCAATCACCGTTTTCAGGTCGTGCACCATGAAAGCAGAGGCTTTGCTTACCGCTTCGAACTGCATGGCTCGGGATAGTCGGTTCTGCGCATCTGCCTGCGCCAGTAGGTTGCCGGTTTGGCGGGCGACCACTTTGATCAGATCGAAGTTTTCCCAGTTTAGGTCTACCCGGGCGTATGGGTGGCCTATCATTGCAATGCCGTAGAGCTCGCTGCCCAGATAAAGCGGAATCACCAACCAGGCATTTGGGGTTTTGGCAATAGCGTCGGGGATTTCGAGCAGGTCGTAGCTCACCGGATCGGCGCTGTATTCATCCAGATTTACAATCCACTCTTTCTCATTGAACAAGCGCACTAACTCGGCGTCTTCATCAATCACGGTGTATCTGGGGGTGGCAAGGTTGGCGGACTCTTTCAAAGAGTAGGCCCCCTGTTCATTTTTGAGCCAAATTGCGCCCGCGTTGCTTTCTACCAGCCCGGCAAGAATCCGGATTGCCCGTTGCGGTAGAGGGGGTTCATCGCTGAGGTCCGCAAGCTCTTTTGTCAGTTTCAGCCATTCTTCGCGGTAGTCGTACTTGTAGTCGAAAAAGTTTCGGCTAATCAGAACCATGAGCTTTGCGCGTATGCGTCTGGAAAGTATCAACGTTGTCAGAAAAACCAGTGCTACCGCCGACAACAGTACCTGTAAGGCTTCTCCCCAGTCGCCGCCGAGAATACGCACGTAATACCCACTTACCGACAGCAACAGCAGGTAGGCACCGGCGAGTATCAGAGTGCCGGCATGAAATACCGCTGAGCGGGAAAGCTGAAAATCGATAGGCTGCTTGCGGGTGTTAACAACGTTTATGGCAAACAGTGGCACCAGTGCGGTGTTTACAAACCCACGGGCATTCCAGAATGAGTCTGCAATTCCGCCAAATAGTAGCGCGTCGGAGTACATCAAAAAATCAAAGATGAAGATTGTCGCGGTGCCGATGCACAGATATTTCATGCTGGAACGGCCAAAGGTGGGTGCGTTACGCCAGATCTGTTCGACTAGGGAAAGGCCAAGCAGCGATAGTGCAATCTGCCCGATGAGCTTGGTTTTGCCGTCCACTAGCGCCAGGCCGAAAACAAACTCGAGGCTGCCGAGCGTAATCAGTGTGAGGAGCAGGGCACCGGTTGCGATGCCGAGAAGCTTTTTGATTTGCCCGTTCAGGCGCCCCTGCCGGACGGTATCGCGCAGCATGGCGAACAGAAGCAGAATCCATGCGGCATCCCGGAGCAGTTCCAGCAGGTAGCGAATGAAAAAACTGGGCTGCCCCCAGAGGCCTTGGGTGACCAGGCTGAATGCCCACGCAGAAGTGACGAGAGCTGCCAGAAAGAGTGCTCGGTCTATGTCACGCCTTAAATAGCGAGTGCCTACAAACACCGCAAGTATTGCGAAGACCGCGGCCGCTGCGCCGTGGCTAATCACACTCAAATCTGGAAGCATGTAATCTGCCTATTCCTTGGATAAGTATAGTGTGCTGTGAGGAGCTGCTCTGTGCAACTCCCGCTTACAATCAGTGACGTTATAAAGGCTTTTTGTTGTGTTTGTAGAATTGGAAAATTTCCTTTAATGGCCGCTTCGTGGTAAACCCGAATTCTTTCGCAAAAGCCTTGCCGTCAATCACCACTGGATATTTAAAAAAGCCCATTAAATAGGCGGGAAAACTTCGCAGGCGCAGTGTGCGTAGTACGATTTGCGGCAGGGTTGGTGGAATGGATGGCACGGGGATTCGCGAGCAGCCGCAGAGCTTCAGGGCGCGCTGGTAAGCAACCCAATCGTCCGGCGCCACATTAAATATACCCCGTGTTGGCTTTTTGTAAGCCAGCACTACGGCATCTGCCATGTCGTTGATATGTATAAACTGCATCATTGGGGAAAAGCCAGCCAGCACCGGGGCTCGCTGGCTTGCGAGTAATGAGCCAACGGTGTTCCGGACACCTGGGCCCACAATGTTGCAGGGGCGCAGAATGCTAATGTTCAGTTCCGGGTAGCGCCAAAGATAGATGTTTGCCAGGTTTTCAAGCTCTACAGAGTCGATCAAATCGGCGCTTAGGCCTGCACTTTTCATCGGCGCCGATTCGTTGATGAGGGCCGGGTTATAAGCCATGGCTCCGTAAACGTGAAAGGTAGAAAGCACCACAACGCGACGGATGCCATATTTTTGGCTGAGATCCAGCAACTTTTGCGTGCCCAAAACATTGGCGTTATAGCGCCGCATGCGGGTGAGCTGGCTGGATCGGATGCGCCCCAGGTGAATCACGCTGTCAAATGAGTATTGGCGAAACAGGTCTTCAAAAGTACGTTGGTTGAAATCGATGCAGTAGCTTGGGATATCGTCGCTAAGGGGAACCCGTTCTCGGGCATCCACGGCGACCACATTGCAGGTTTCACGGAGTCGCTCGATCACTTGTTGAGCGAGAGCGCCAGCAGCGCCTGTTACCAGAACATGGGGTTTGCATTGCTCGCTCATCAGAACACCCTTTTTCTTTCTTTTAGCCCTTTTTCGATCAGGCGGTTTATTTCGGCTTTTACCTGCTCAACACGCTCTTGTACTTGCGCCTCTGAGATGTCTTTGTCGTCAAAATACATGGGCGGGCCGAAGTTCAGATGAACCTTGCTGGGTAATATCACTGGCAAGGCAACAGGCGCATAGGGTAAGCCCAGGGCCTTTGCTAGAGGTTTGATGTTTGCGATGGCAGGAATGGTTTCTTCGCAGCCTACGACACCCACCGGCACAACGGCGGCGCTGTATTTCATCGCCAAATGCATGAATCCCGGGCCAAATCGTTGAAGCTTATAGCGGTCTCGGTAAAGTTTTCCGGAGCCGCGCACACCTTCAGGGAACACAATAATGGCTTCGTCGTTGGCAAGCATTCTGGCGCAATTTACCGGGTCGCCCAGCACGGCGCCCACTTCATTTAACCAGTTGCCGAGCCAGGGTACTGTTGGGAAGAAACGTTCGATCATCGCCCGGGGAATGCGCGGCTCTTTTTTTCGTGAGGCTATTGCGTAGCCAACGAGTATGCCATCAAGCGGAAGCTGCCCGCTGTGATTTCCCACGATCAGTACCGGTCCCTTTGCAGGAATGTGGTCAACGCCGCAAGCGTCTGTGCGGAAGTATTTTTCGTAGATCGGCTTGGCCAGCGAAAGTCCGTATTTTACGGTTTCGTTGTTATAGCCCCAAGGGTCGTATCCCAGCGTGCCGATGGGCTTGCGGATGCGATCAACGTGCTCGTCCAGTTCTTTGGAAACCAGCCGCGATTTCAAAAACGATACCAGGCTCATGCGCACTCCTGTTAAAGCAATATTCAACCGCGCCCGATCAAAACGCCCAATGTGTGGCTCTGGCCTGCATTCAGCACGCGATAATCGCTGGCTGCATTGGCAGTTTCGACACACAGCATTGTCTGCCAGGCAGAATCTGGAAAATCGCTCAGCTTTTCAGCTTTGTGCGGGCCAGGGTTCCAAACCACTGTGGAGTCGCTCCCAACCGCGGTAAGCTTGCGGTGTGTGTCGGGCGTTACGATGGTTAGCGGTTCGCCGCTTTCGTATATACGGTCTGTTTCTCCCTCAAAATACACCGGGCCGTCTTGTGCGAAGTATTCCCAGTTTTTGAGGGTGTCTAGGTAATGACTGTAGCCCAAACCGAGAACTCTTGAGCGCAGAATATCGGTAGTGGGCAGATAGGTGTGCAATGCCTGGCTGTAAGCCATGGGTTCGCTGTCAAGGTTTGTGGTAGTAAGCGCAAGCCGGCAACCTCGTACTGAAAAAGTGAAGGTGAGAAGGGCTAGGGCGTGGCCGGTCCAGACATCAGAGAAGTCTTCATTTGCATCCAGAGACAGGCAGATTTCAACTTCATGGGCGCTCTCGCTCACGTCTTCCAGCTTCCACAGTGTTGTGCGGGCAAATCCGTGGGGGCTTCGTGTTTTTACACGTTTGCGTATCTCCGGCGCATTGTGGGTGGGATCGCCGAACCACGGCCAGCATATGGGGATGCCGCCACGTATGGCCCGGCCCGGCTCAAATTGTGCCGTGGGACTTAGCCAAAACCAGTCTGGTTCATTTATTGGAATAAACCGGGTGAGGTGCGCGCCCTGCAAGAATATTGTGGCTTCGAACAGCGGGTGGTGAACCTCCAGCGCTTCCAGCTTTCCAATCGTCTTCCAGCGGGTAAAAGACCATTGTCCCGGGGAGAGTGATAGAGGGGATTTGTTGCTGCTTTCAGACATAAGGATCGGTTCCCGTTTTGCGTGATTCTACCTAACTATATAGTACCAATTGCCTGGACTGGTGGAATTGCCGTTGTAGTCAGCAAATCCTTTTGTTAATATTCGCGCCGCTTTCAGGGATATTGTCCTGAAACGCCGTTATGGTGGCTCCATTGGTGCCTCCGCAACATGAAACCGCGAACCCGGTCAGGCCCGGAAGGGAGCAGCCGCAGCGGTGGAATTGTGTGCCGGAGTGTCGCTGGTGGGGCCACCCCCAGATTTTCTAGTTTTTTTGGCTCCTCTTCGTAATACCCTTTTCTTTTTAGTTGCTCAAGCTGATACCAGGTATCGCTATACAGTCTTTGCTGCGCCAAAACTCCTGTTTACATTCGTGCATGAAATGGATTCGCCCCAAGGCTATCATAATGTTTGGCGCGCATTACGCGCTCCTTGACGCCGCCACCATTGATACGCTCAACCAGATACTGGCACCGTTTGGGATGGAGGTTTCGGCCCGCCCTAAGGCTCGCTTTGGCTCTTGATGCCTGCGGCTTTAAAACTTCTTATACCTTCTTATAAAACCGCGCCCATGCTATGGTTGCAGGCGTTTTTCTCAGCAGTTGGCGGATCATGAGCTACCAGGTACTTGCCCGTAAATGGCGCCCCCGCACCTTCGAAGATATGGTGGGCCAGGAACACGTTCTTCAGGCGTTAATTCACGCTCTGGAAAACCAGCGTTTGCACCACGCCTATTTATTTACGGGCACCCGTGGTGTGGGTAAAACCACCATTGGGCGCTTGTTGGCACGCTGTCTTAACTGTGAGACCGGCATTACTCCACACCCCTGCGGCACTTGCTCAAGTTGCCGGGAAATACAGGAAGGCCGGTTTGTTGATCTGATTGAGATTGATGCCGCATCTCGCACCGGTGTGGACGACATGCGAGAGCTAACTGATAACGTTCAGTACGCGCCCAGCCGTGGCCGCTACAAGGTGTACCTTATTGACGAGGTACACATGCTCACCAACCAGTCGTTTAACGCCTTTCTCAAAACCCTGGAAGAGCCGCCGGAGCATGTGAAGTTCCTGCTGGCTACGACCGACCCTCAGAAGCTACCCGTTACCGTGCTGTCCCGTTGCTTGCAGTTCAATCTTAAGCGCATGACGCCGGAGCATATTGCGGGGCACTTAACAAAGGTACTTACTGCTGAGCAGATTCCCTTTGAAGAGCCAGCGCTGTGGCTGCTCGCTCGCGCTGCCGATGGCAGTATGCGTGATGCGCTGAGTCTGACTGATCAAGCCATTGCCTTTGGTAATCAAAAGCTAGCGGCGCGTGATGTTAGTAGTATGCTGGGCACGATTGATCAGCAAGATATTGAGCGGATCGTAAGCTCGTTGGTGGAGCGGGATGGCCCGGGTTTGCTGGCGGAAATCAGCCGTATTTCGGATTTTGCCCCAGACTACAGCGTTATACTTGCCGATCTGTTGTCTTTGTTCCATCGGGTGACCATGGAGCAGGTGGTTCCGGGCAGTGCCGATAATGCGCTTGGCGATGCCGCGCAGGTACAATCGCTGGCGCGTAAACTAAGCGCTGAAGACGCACAATTGTTCTATCAGGCCGCTCTTGTGGGCCGGAAAGATTTGGCGATTACTCCCGATGCCCGCATGGGCTTTGAGATGACGCTGCTTCGTATGCTGGCGTTCCGGCCTGGCTCTGATCGACGTGCGCCACCAGCGGATAATGCTGGGTCAGTGAATGATGGTGAATCCCGGGACGAACCTGAGCCTGCACCTGCGATTGCACCACCTGCTGCGACAGTCAGCGAGCCAGAACCAGCTACGGAGCCACAGCTAGCGCCGCCTTGGGATTCAGAGCCTGAATTCGAACCAGCGCAAGAACAAACGCCAGAGCCAGAACAGGCATATGCGCCTGAAGATGCAGGTCTCGAATCCGAGCCGTTGCCGGAGAGTGCGCCCGCTGTTGATGAGATCCCGGGGCCGCCTCCGGCCGATCCGGTTATTGAGGAACCAGCCGCCGCCTCAGTTGAGCCGGTTCCTGCATCTCTCCCGGAGGGGGAGTTTGTGTGGGAGCGTGATTTCCGTAGCGTCGGCATTGTGGGTATGCCCGGCAACCTTGCCAGCCACAGCACTATGTCCCGCGCAGGCGATACCATCACGTTATTAATAGATGAAGGCCACGCTCGATTGTTGAACGCTCGGCACGAAGAAAAAATTCTGGCCGCCTTGAGAAATCACTTTGGCGACGCCATTCAGTTAAAGGTAGAGCGCGGCGACGCAGGATCACATACCCCGGCGGCCTATGAGGAGCGCCAGCGCAAAGCACGCCAAGGCGCGGCAGAAGAATCTATCCGCAATGATCCGCTGGTTAAGTCCATTGTTGAACGGTTTGAGGCAAAGGTAGTCGAAGACAGTATTAGACCAATAAGGGACGGGCCAACAGAGATAAGCAGGAGATAATATATGATGAATAATATGGGCGACATGATGAAGAAGGCCCAAAAAATGCAAGAAGACATGCAGAAAGCCCAGGAAGAAGCGGCGAAAGCCGAAATTATCGGTGAGTCTGGCGCGGGCTTAGTAAAAGTGACCATGAACGGCCGTCACGATGTCCGCAAAGTGGAGATAGACCCTTCTTTGATGACCGAAGAAAAAGATATTCTGGAAGACCTTCTGGCGGCGGCCATCAACGATGCCGTGCGTCGTGTGGAGGCGAACCAGAAGGAAAAAATGTCCGGTATGATGTCTGGGATGGGCATGCCCCCTGGCTTTAAGATGCCGTTTTAAGGCATTTTCCTGAATTGCATTTTGAGGATGTTTCATGGCGTTCAGCCCACTGGTTGATGAACTTGTCGAATCTCTCCGGTGTTTACCGGGCGTTGGCCAGAAAACCGCGCAGCGCATGGCTTTTCACTTGCTTGAACGCGCACGCTCGGGGGGGCTCCAGCTTTCTGACGCGTTGAGCAATGCCATGGACGGTGTCCGCCGCTGCGAAAGCTGTCAGAATTTTTCGGATACCGAAGTGTGTGGGATTTGCGAGAACCCAGCCCGAAGTACCGGCACACTGTGCGTGGTAGAAAGCCCTTCGGATCTGTTGGCCATTGAGCAAGCTGGGGACTACAAAGGTAGCTATTTTGTGCTGATGGGGCATTTGTCGCCCATTGACGGCGTCGGCCCTGAGGAAATTGGCATCCAACGGCTTTTGCGCCGGGTGCGCGCTGATGGCGTCACCGAGCTTATTTTGGCGACCAATCCGACCGTGGAAGGGGAGGCGACAGCCCACTATATTTCCGATCGACTCGACGGTTTGGATATCCTCATCACTCGCCTTGCCCACGGTATACCTGTGGGTGGTGAGCTTGGCTACGTCGACGGTTTTACGCTCACCCATGCGTTTCGCGGCAGAAAACCTCTGCTGGACTGATTCCGCATCAGCGTCTTTATGGCGCTTTTAACTGGCTTTTATTATGACTTTCTCTTTACCCGCTATAGATGTTCCACCGGCCCCCGAAACCATCCATTGGATTGTGCAACCAGACGAACTAGACGTGTGGCTGGATAGCGCCCCGGGGCTGCCCTTGGTACTGGATACCGAGTTTGAGCGAGTAAATACCTTTTATCCCATTCCCGGGTTGATTCAGTTAGGGCTTGGTGATCATTTTTGTCTTGTAGATCCTGAGGTTGCGGAACTATCTACTCGCTTCCGTGAGGTTATCTCAGACCCAGTTGTTACCAAGCTGTTGTATGCTATGAGTGAAGATCTCGAGCTATTTCGGGACTGGCTTGGCATACGCCCAGAAGGCGTTGTCGACTTACAGATTGGCGCCGCTATGGCGGGCGCCGGCTTTTCTCTGGGCTACGCACGGTTTGTTGAAACACTCTTTGGCGAGGCGCTGGATAAATCCGTCACCCGGTCTGATTGGATTTCCCGCCCCTTGAGTGAGGCGCAGCAGCGTTACGCGATTGACGACATACGTTTTCTTGCACCCATGTTCGAGTGGGAGACTGTTCACCTTAAGGAGCGGGGGCTTGAAGCGGCGCTGGTGGAAGAGTCCACCCGGTTTGCAGACGAGCTTGCCGGGCAGGACAATCCAGATACTCATTACCTTCGCCTGCGTGGTGGCTGGGCTTTAACCCCTCAGCAACAACTGGTGCTGAAGAAGCTAGTTGCTTGGCGGGAGCTGGAAGGCAAAGAGCGCGACCGACCTCGCGGCCGGGTGCTGGCGGATCCGTTGCTTATTGCTATTGCCGATCAACTACCCAAGTCTGAAAACGAACTTTCGAACATTCAGGGTGTTCCGGCGGGTGTGGTTCGCCGGTATAGCCAGACACTGCTTGAGCTTGTTGAGGATGGGTGCGCTGGCGACTGCTCCGAGCTTAAGCCCATTGCGCCGCCCTTGACTCGAGATCAACAAGCGCGTTTTAAAGAATTAAAGCAGTTTTTTAAGATAGCAGCAGAAGCTGCTGATATACCGGTCGAATTGGTTGCGCCAAGAAAACGGCTTGAAAAGGTGATGCAGGATAAAACTCTTGCTGACAGCCCGTTTTTTCATGGCTGGCGCGCCAAGATTCTTGAGCCGGCAATGAACGATATTGAGGATTATCTGAAGTCATGAAAGATCGGGAGTTCGTGTCTGTTTTTCGAAGCAGCAAAAAAAGCGATACCTATATTTTCGTTCGTCGCGGGCAGAAATGGGAAGACCTGCCTGAAAGCCTTAAAGCTATTTTTGGCAACCCGATTCACTCAATGGATCTGGTGATGACCCCAGAACGAAAACTGTCCAGAACAACCGGTGAACAGGTACTGAAAGCCATTGCCGAGAAGGATTTCCTTTTGCAGATGCCGCAAGAGCAAGACGCCTACGTTATAGATTTCCGGACAAAGCCGGGGCTAAGAGATTCATGATTGCCCAAATCCCGTTCTGGCAGCGTAAGCGCTTGAGCGAGATGACCCCGCAGGAATGGGAATCCCTGTGCGATGGTTGTGGCAAATGTTGCCTGAACAAGCTTGAAGATGAAGACACCGGGGAGGTGTACCACACTGATTTGGTGTGTCGTTACATGGACGACGACACATGCCAGTGCACGGTTTATGAAGATCGTCTGCAAAAGGTGCCAGGTTGTACGGTGCTGACACCGGGTACGGTGAACGATTACCATTGGCTACCCCATAGCTGCGCCTACCGCACTTTGGCGGAGGACAGGCCACTCGCCGATTGGCATCCGCTACGCAGCGGGAGCCCAAATTCGGTGCACGAGGCTGGTGTTTCAATACGCCATAAAGTGATCCATGAGGATCGGGTGGCAGAAGAAGACTGGGAAGAACATATCATTCACTGGGTTCTGTAATGATCGATACTGACGCACAACTTGCATACGGCATCTTTTGGGCTGCCTACGTTATCGCTTTCGTCGTGTTTTTTTACATGATGACAAAGCTGTTCCGTTTTTTGCCGTTATATGGCCTGCGCACCCTGCTGCTAGCTGCCTTGGTGGCTGTTCTACTGACCCCGGT
Source organism: Marinobacter sp. (assembly GCA_052089485.1). Lineage (GTDB taxonomy): Bacteria > Pseudomonadota > Gammaproteobacteria > Pseudomonadales > Oleiphilaceae > Marinobacter. The sequence continues at coordinate 23,650 of JBQCZX010000040.1, forward strand.
AGAGTCCCCGGAGCTGGCGGGCTGGTGGATACCTGCTTGGCTTTTCGGAGGTTACGAATCCATTCTGGGTGATGCTGATGACGCAGGCCGGGCATGGCTTAACCTGGGTATTGGTGGTCTTGTCATGCTGCTTGTCTGGATTTTGGATATGGTGCGTTACCGGCTAACCAAACGCTGAGATCCCCACACATTTTTTTGAGAGCATTAATGCCGAAATTTCTCACGCTGGTTTTGTTCACTGCTTTATGGCTGCCTGGAACGCTTTGGGCCCAAGAACCCAGCAAACTGACCCTGCCAGAAAAGGCGGATGTTCGGATAATTGTGGATATTTCTGGATCCATGAAGCAAACCGATCCGAACGACCTGCGACAGCCTGCTGTTCGGTTGCTGGCTCGGGTGTTGCCAGGGGGCAGTACCGCCGGTGTGTGGACGTTCGGCCAGTATGTGAACATGCTTGTACCTCACGGGGAGGTGACTGAGCGCTGGCGCGAAACGGCGATTGATCGCTCCAAAAAAATTAACTCTGTGGCGCTGCGTACCAATCTTGGCAAAGCCATTGAGGTGGCCAGTGACGATTATGTGACCGGTGGCTCCCTAGAAAACACCCACTTTATCTTGCTGACAGACGGCAATGTGGATATTTCAGACAGTGCGGAGGTAAACCAGGCTGAAGAGCAAAGAATACTAGGCAAGGTTTTAGATGATTTGGTTGCCAGAGGCGCCACCTTCCACCCGGTAGCGCTTTCAGATTTGGCGGATGCGGGGTTTCTGAAGACTCTTGCTGATCAGTCACAGGGCAGTTTTCGGATTGCGGACACGGCGGAAGCCCTCAACCTGGCTTTTCTGGATGCCCTGAATAGTGCTGCGCCCCAAGAGCAAATTCCAATTGAAGGCAATGCATTCAGCGTTGATGATGGCGTAAACGAATTCACGGCATTAATCTTTCGTGGCGAAACCAAAGCCGGCGAAACGGATGAGCCCGCCAACCTCGAGCTGATTCGGCCTGATGGTGAAGCGCTTCTCCAGTCCGCACAGCCCAACAATGTTCGCTGGGCTAGCGAAGCAGCCTACGATCTGGTAACCATTACCGAGCCTCAAGCAGGCGAGTGGCGCTTGAAAGGTGAGTTAGGTGAGGGCAGCCGCGTGACGGTCGTCAGTGATTTGAGAATGGTGGTCAGCCCTTTACCTGCAACATTTACGGCTGAATCGCCGGTTGACGTGCGCATTGCGTTTTTTGAAAAGTCAGAGAAGATAATCAATCCCGAATTTCTCGACGTAATAAGCTTGGAGCTTAGCTTGACGTCTGAAGATGGTCGCAGCGGCAGCAAATCGCTCTCAGCCGATCAGCCACCGGCAGATGGCGAGTACACAGACACCATCAGCAAACTGCCAACTGAAGGCCTATACCGGATTGATATTGTTGCGGATGGCAAAACCTTTGCCCGTAAATTCAGTGCAACAGCGGAGTTCATTGTGCCTGTAGGCGTGAGTGAATCAAGCCTTGGCGCACCTATTGATATCAGCTTGGCTGAGCAGGTACCGGCTTCTTCTGAGCCTGCAAATCCGGAACCTGAGCCGGTGGTGGAAAGTAAGCCTCTTCACGCTGAACCGATAAACGCTGAATCCACAGAGGAGGCGCCCACAGCTCCAAAGCCTTCAGCGGAAAAAGAATCAGAAAGCGCCGCAGCACTGCCAGTACCACTCTGGATGATTGGGGCCGCAGTAGGCGGACTTTTCATTCTCGCACTGATCATTATTTTGCTGGTACGCAAACGCCGTAACGCTCAGGCCCCAGTAGTAATGCAGGAGCCCGAGCCAGAGCTTGCGGAAGAAGACATACCCATCGCCAGCGCAGTCGTAGAGCCGGAAGAAATCATTCCCGAGTTGACTGAGCCGGCGGAAGACAACGAGCAAGAAGATTTCGACCTGGACGAGTTCAACCTGTCCGAATTTGACGATTTACCCGATTTCGATTCGACCGAGGAGCCTGAGCAGGGCAACGAATCGGACGATGAACAGAAAAAGTAACCAATAGGAATGACACAGATGAAGTTTACCGGCACCGACAATTATGTAGCCACCGATGACCTGCAAATGGCCGTAAACGCGGCCATTGCGCTGCAACGCCCACTGCTGATCAAAGGCGAGCCAGGCACCGGCAAAACCCTGCTGGCAGAGGAAATGGCAAGTTCTCTGGGCATGCGGTTAATTCCCTGGCACATCAAATCGACCACCAAGGCCCAACAGGGCCTGTATGAGTACGATGCGGTCTCTCGTTTGCGGGATTCTCAGTTGGGTGATGAGAAGGTTAACGACATCAGCAACTACATCGTTAAGGGTAAGCTCTGGGAAGCATTTGAAGCCGATGATCAGGTAGTGTTGCTGATTGATGAGATCGACAAAGCCGACATCGAATTCCCTAACGATCTGCTGCTTGAACTGGATCGCATGGAATTCTACGTGTACGAAACCCAGCAGTTCGTAAAAGCTGCGAAACG